>NZ_JBNCKV010000002.1:0-298035 GCF_049841695.1 Micromonospora sp. DT178 | reverse complement strand
ACCTCCCGGGCGTGGGGCGGGGTGTCGTGGTCCGGGGGGGGGGGCGCCCCCGGGGGGGGGTGGCCGCCGCCGCTACCAGGTGGGACGTTGCAGCAGGCCGACGAACTCCACCAGCAGGCGTTCCCGCAGCGCCGGCGGCGCGGCGTCGAGCAGGGTGTTCACCACCGCCATCCGCCCCGGCGGCGAACCCACGGGACCGGCGGCGTCGTCGGAACCGGCGGGACCGGCCGCTCCGGCGGAACCGGCCACGGCGGCGGAATTGGCCGCGTCTGCGGGGGTGGGGCCGGTCAGGCCCAGGCCGGCGGCCAGGCCCGCGACCAGGTCCGGGGTGAGCGCGTCGGGGGTGAGCGTGGTCGCGAGGGCGAGCAGCTCGGCGGGGAGCGTCACCGGCCCGGCGGTCCGGGTGGCGGCCACGGCGTCGGCCAGGTCCGGGCCGAACTCGGCCACCCGCGGCGCCACCGCCGCGGTCACCGTCAGGTGCACGCTCGGCGGCAGGTCGGCGTACGACAGCTGGGGCTGGGTGTGCCAGCCCCGGGCGGCCAGCTCGTCGACCAGGACGAAGAGGTCGAGGCCCGGATCGGTGGCGGTGAAGCAGACGACTGTCGACTCCGGCTCGGCCATCAGCCGCAGCCCGTCGACCGCGCGGACGGCGTCGGCCAGGCCGGCGACGGCGTCCCGCGTGGTTGCCGCGAGCCGCAGGTACCCGTCGTCGCCGAGGTGCCGCAGGGTGGCGTACGCGGCGGCGATCGGCCCACCGGAGCGGGTGGAGGCGATGACCGGGTTGACCATCGTGTAGCCGGGCCAGTCCGCGTACGCGAAGTACTGCGGGGCGCGCAGCGCCGGGTCGCGGTGCAGCAGCACCGACACGCCCTTCGGCGCGTACGCGTACTTGTGCAGGTCCACCGAGATCGAGGTGACCCCCGCGACCGCGAAGTCGAACGGCGGCACGTCCGCCCCGAGGCGGCGCAGGTACGGCAGCGTCCAACCCCCGAAGCACGCGTCCACGTGGCAGCGCACCCCGGCGGCGGCCGCCGCTCCGGCGATCTCGGCGACCGGGTCGACCACGCCGTGCGCGTACGAGGGGGCGGAGCAGGCCACCAGCACGGTCTCCGGTCCGATGGCGGCGGCCACGTCGGCGGCGGCCGGACGGAGCGTCAGCGCCGACACGGGCACCGTGTCCACGGCGACCCGCAAATAGTGCGCCGCCTTGGCGAACGCGGCGTGCGCGCTGGCCGGCACCACGATCCGGGGCGCCGCGATCTCCGGGTGGGCGTCCCGGGCGGCCTTGACGGCGAGGATCAGCGACTCCGTGCCGCCGCTGGTGACGCTGCCGACGACGTCCGGCGCGGCGCTGCCGGGGCCGCCGCCGAGCAGCCGGGCGGCCGCACCGACCAGCGCGTTCTCCATCGCCAGCAGCGACGGGAAGGCGGTCGGGTCGAGCCCGTTGACGTGGGCGCTGCCGGCGTACGCGGCGGCGGCCAGCTCGTCCAGCCCCGGCACCGCCGGGTCGTAGACGTACGCGAACAGCCGCCCCCCGTGCGTGGGCCGGTCGGCGTCCCGCAGCGCCGACACCTCCGCCAGCACCCGCTCGGCGGGCAGCCCGTTGCCGGGCAGCGCCCGCCGGTCAGCTTCGTCGTCGATCATGGAGTCGTGGTGCCCTTTCCATGGGGTTCAGCGGCTTTCGTCCCCCACCACAACCGCATGATCGGCGGGGTGGGTACGGGCGGTCGGGTCGGCCTCGGCGGCGGCCAGACGGGCCGGGGTCAGGTCGTAGGGGCGCAGGGCGAGGACCGCCAGGCCCACCAGGAGTGCGGGGAGGACGGTGAAGCCGATCAGGATGCCCAGCCGGGCGGTGTCGGACTGGATGGCCGCCGTGCCGGTGTCGGAGGAGACGTAGCCGCTGAGCTGGAGCACCAGTCCGAAGATGCCCGGTCCGAGGGCCAGCCCGAAGGTCTCCCCGGCCGTCCAGAGCCCGGTGAAGACGCCGGCCTGCCGCCGGCCGGTGCGCGCCGTGTCGTACGCGATGCAGTCCGGGAGCATGGCGAGGGCGAACACCTGCTGCCCCGCGTAGCCGACGCCGATCAGCGCGACCAGCAGGTAGACCGCGAGCGGGGGCAGCACCGGGGCGGCGACCAGGGCCAGCGCCCCCACCGCGAAGATCAGCGAGGCGGCGACCAGGGCGGCGAGCTTGCCGACCCGCGCACCGACCCGGGTCCAGAGCGGCATCACCAGCAGCGCGGGCCCGACGAAGCAGGCGAACAGGACGGTCGGCCCGCCCTTGGGATCGCCCAAGATCTGGTCGGCGAAGTAGTTGACCCCGGCGAGGACGGTGGCCACCCCGGCGGACTGCACCACGAAGCAGACCAGCAGCGCCCGGAACGGTCGGTTGCGGGCGGCGACGGCGAGCTGGGCGCGCAGCGTCGGCTCGCTCTCCCCCACCGTGCCGGCGGGCGCGGAGCGGGTGCCGAGGAACGCGCCGAGCGCGCCGAGCACGATCAGAGCGGCGACGAAGAGCCCCATCCAGCGGTGCCCGGGGACGCCTCCCCCGCCGGCGTCGCGCACCAGCGGGGCCACCGCGCCGGAGACCAGGATGGCCAGCGCCAGCACCGCGATCCGCCAGCTCATCAGCCGGGTACGTTCGGCGTAGTCGCCGGTCAGCTCCGCCGGCATCGCCACGTACGGCACCTGGAAGAAGGCGAACGCGGTGGCGGTGGCGAGGAAGGCCACCGCCACGTACGCCCCGGCGGCCGACCCGGCGCCGAACGGCGCGGCGAAGATGGCGGCGAAGAGCACGCCGAGGGCGAGCCCGGCGCCCAGCAGGTACGGCCGGCGGGCGCCCCAGCGCGACCGGGTGCGGTCGGAGATCCGGCCGGCGACCGGGTTGACCAGCACGTCCCACGCCTTCGGCAGGAGCACCAGCAGGGCCGCCGCGCCCGCCGCGACGCCGAGGGTGTCGGTCAGGTAGGGCAGCAGGAGCAGGCCGGGCACGGTGCCGAACGCGCCCGTGGCCAGCGATCCGAGCGCATAACCGGCGTGCACCCGGCGCGGCAGCACGCCAGCGACCGGAGCAGCTCCACCCGAGGGCGCGTCCATGACGCCGAATGTTACTCACGTTATGGCACGGGTCACATCCCCTCCTCGGGGGACCAGCTCGCCCTCATGTCCACCCCGTCGCCGCGCAGCGGCGTCCCCTCGGCGCGCAGCCGGGCCCGCGCCTCCCGCTCGTGGCCGGGCGGCAGGCGGCCGGCGGCGTTCACCACCCGGTGCCAGGGCACGCCCCCGCCGTGCCGGGCCATGATCGAGCCGACCAGCCGCGCCGACGCCCGCCCCGAGCGCTCGGCCAGCGCGTCGGCCACCGCCCCGTACGACATCACCCGGCCCGGCGGGATCCGCTCGACGAGCTCCAGCACCGCCTCGACGTACTCGTCAGGTCTCACGACCGGCCACGATATGAGAACGCGCCGGGGCCCGCCCGCACCGACCACGCAGAATGGGCGGGTGCGCGACATGGTCACGGCGGCCCGGCGGGTCGTCGTCAAGATCGGTTCCTCCTCGTTGACCACCGCCGAAGGTGGGCTGGACGACGGGCGGGTCGACGCGCTCGTCGGCACCCTGGGCGCGCTCGCCGCCGAGGGCCGGGAGGTCGTGCTGGTCAGCTCCGGCGCGATCGCGGCCGGCCTCGCGCCGCTGGGGCTGTCCCGGCGCCCGCGCGACCTGGCCACCCAGCAGGCCGCCGCCAGCGTCGGGCAGGGCCTGCTGATCGGCCGGTACGCCGCCGCCTTCGCCCGGCACGGGCTCACCGTCGGGCAGGTCCTGCTCACCGTCGACGACGTGACCCGGCGGGCGCACTACCGCAACGCGTACCGCACCCTGCGCAAGCTGCTCGACCTGCGGGCGGTGCCGATCGTCAACGAGAACGACACGGTCGCGACCGAGGAGATCCGGTTCGGCGACAACGACCGGCTGGCCGCCCTCGTCGCCGCCCTGGTCCACGCCGACCTGCTGGTGCTCCTCTCCGACGTGGACGCCCTCTGGACCGGCGACCCCACCCGCCCGGGCTCCAGCCGGATCAGCGAGGTGCTCGACGAGCGGGACCTGACCGGGATCGACATCGGCGGCGCCGGCCGGGCCGGCGTGGGCACCGGCGGCATGGTGACGAAGGTGGAGGCGGCCCGGATCGCGACCGGATTCGGCATCCCGGTGGTGCTGACCGCCGCGCCCCTGGCCGCCCCGGTGCTGGCCGGCGAGCCCGTCGGCACCCTGTTCCACCCGAGCCGCCGCCGCCCGACGGCCCGGCTCTTCTGGCTGGCCCACGCCACCACCCCCCGGGGGCGGCTGCACCTCGACCCGGGCGCGGTCGCGGCGGTGGTGGGCCGGCGCAAGTCGCTGCTGCCCGCCGGGATCACGGCCGTGGACGGGGCGTTCACCGCCGGCGACCCGGTCGACCTGGTGGACGTCGAGGGCGCGCCGGTCGCCCGGGGACTGGTCAACTACGACGCGGTCGAGCTGCCCGGGCTGCTCGGCCGGTCCACCACGGAACTCGCCGCGGCGCTCGGCCCGGCGTACGAACGGGAGGTCGTCCACCGCGACGACCTCGTACTGCTGTGAGGAGTGCGGCGATGAGCGTGAGCGAACAGGCCCGACGGGCGCGTACGGCGGCGGAGGCGCTGGCCGTCGCCACGCGTACGACCAAGGACGCCGCGCTGGTGGCGATGGCCGACGCGCTGGTGGCGCGTACGCCGGAGATCCTGGCCGCGAACGCGACGGACCTGGCGGCCGGGCGCGAGGCCGGGCTGAGCGAGGCCGTGCTGGACCGGCTGGCCCTCGACGCGGGGCGGGTGGCCGGCATCGCCGACGCGCTGCGGCAGATGGCCGCGCTGCCGGACCCGGTGGGCGAGGTGGTCCGGGGCTCGACCCTGCCCAACGGGCTGGAGCTGCGCCAGATCCGGGTGCCGTTCGGCGTGGTGGGCATCATCTACGAGGCGCGGCCGAACGTGACGGTCGACGCCGCCGGCATCTGCCTGAAGTCCGGCAACGCGGCGCTGCTGCGCGGCTCCTCGTCGGCGGCCAACTCCAACGCCGCCCTGGTCGCCGTGCTGCGGGACGCGGTGGGCGACGCGGGCCTGCCGGCGGACGCGGTGCAACTGCTCGACGCCACCAGCCGCGACTCGGTCAAGGAGCTGATGCGCGCCCGGGGCCTGGTCGACGTGCTGATCCCGCGCGGCGGCGCGTCCCTGATCCGCACCGTGGTGGAGGAGTCCACCGTGCCGGTGATCGAGACCGGCGTGGGCAACTGCCACGTCTACGTCGACGCCGCCGCCGACCTGTCGAAGGCCGTCGCCATCGCGCTGAACGCGAAGACCCAGCGGCTCTCCACCTGCAACACCGCCGAGTCGCTGCTCGTGCACGCGGCGGTCGCCGACGCCTTCCTGCCGCCGATGCTGGCCGCCTTCGCCGAGGCCGGCGTCACCGTGCACGGCGACGACCGGGTCGCCGCCCACTCGGCCGCGGTGCGACCCGCCACCGACGAGGACTTCGCCACCGAGTACCTCTCGGCCGACATCTCGGTCGCCGTCGTCGACTCGCTCGACGCGGCGGTCGCGCACATCCGGCGGTACGGCACCGGGCACACCGAGGCGATCGTCACCGACTCGACCACCGCCGCCCGGGAGTTCGTGGCCCGGGTGGACGCGGCGGCCGTGATGGTCAACGCCTCGACCCGGTTCACCGACGGGGGCGAGTTCGGCTTCGGCGCCGAGATCGGCATCTCCACGCAGAAGCTGCACGCCCGCGGCCCGATGGGCCTGCCCGAGCTGACCTCCACCAAGTACGTGGTGACCGGGAACGGCCACCTGCGCGGCTGACCCTCCCCCGACCCTCGCATGTGCCCGGACGGCCGGAGGCGTCACCGCCGGGCGGCGGGGCCACCGCCGGATTGCGGGTGACCGCTAGTCTGGGTCGGGTTCGGCACGGCTTGTCTTGGGGAGGCGGCATGCTGGGCGAGAGTGCCCTGGAACAGCAACTGGCGCAGGCGCGGGCCGCGCTGCGCGAGGTGGGTGGCGCCGCCGCACCCCGCGAGCGTTCGGAGTCGGTGGCCGAGGCCGCCGACGGCCGGATCCGGGTCACGCTCGGCACCGACGGCCGGGTCAGCGCCGTCGACATCGACCCGCGGGTGCTCCGGGAGGGCTCGGAATACCTCGCCGCCGAGCTACGCCAGGCGGTCAACGCCGCGCTCGACGGTCAGGACGACGGGGTGGCCGCCAGCGAACCGATGCCCGACCTCGCCGCGATGACCGCCACCATCGAACGCCTCCAGGACCAGGGCCTGCGGCAGATGCGGGAGATCAGCCAGGCCGTCAGCGAGACAATGCGGAAACTGCACGGGAGCTGAGCGTGGAGAGCCTCGACGTCGACATCGACGCGCTGGGTCGCGGCGCGGACGAGCTGGAGCAGGCCAAGGAGTCCGTCCGCCAGGTCTTCGAGAGCTTCCAGGCGGCGGTCGGCGGCTACGCCGCGGCCTTCGGCGGCGACGACATCGGGTCGCTGCTGGGCGTCGCCCACCAGGCGTGCGTGGACGCGCTGGCCGAGTGCCTCGGCACCAACATCACCGAGCTGGAGAGCTACGTCGACGGCCTACGCGGGATGGCCGACGGCTACCGCGCCGCCGAGGAGAACGCGGCCGCGTCCTTCCGCTCGATCCTCGGCTCGCTGGGCGGCTGAGCCGCCCGACCTACGAAAGGAGTCGCGGTGGGTCTGACGCTCCCGGGTGAGCTCGCCTCCCTGCTCTCGATGCTCGGCTACGAGTGGCCCCAGTCGGACGAGACGGCGATCTTCCAGCTCGCCGGGGAGTGGACCGGCATGGCCGGGCAGATCTCCGGCTCGGTCGCGCAGCTGGAGTCGGCGGCGCGCACGGTGCTCGACAACAACCGGGGCGAGAGCTTCACCGCATTCGCCGGCGAGTGGAACGACAAGGAGTCGGCCGCCCGCAACGTCGCCGACGTCGCCCGCCCGGCCACCGTCATCGGCGTCGGGCTGATGGTCGCGGCGGGCGTGGTGCTGGCCCTGAAGATCCAGGTGATCGTCCAACTGGCCCTGCTGGCGATCCAGATCGCGCAGGCCATCGTGACGGCGGCGGTCACCTTCGGGGCGTCCCTCCTCCAGATCCCGATCTTCAAGATGATCACCGGTCTCATCATCGACCAGCTCATCGGCATGGCCGTCGAGACGGTGCTCAATGGCTAGGAAGCGGACCAGCCCGCCTCGGCAGACGCAGGCCAAGGGCGCCCGCGTCGTCTCGGCCTATTTGGAGAACGCCGACGTCTTCCGCACCGCCAAGTCGGCCGGCACGAAGCCGAAGGGCCCGGCGGTGCTGGTGCTGAAGAACCGGCCGGACTTCGACAGGCGGGACTTCGACCGCAAGGCCCGCGACCTGCAACGGCTCGGCCAGGACGGGGCGCTGAAGAAGGCGCCGTCGGACCGGGACAGCAACAAGGTCTACGACCCCGCCACGGGCAAGCGACGCACCCGCACCAACGTCTACCGGGACCGGATGATCCGCAACCTGACCAAGGACGGCCGCCTCACCCAGGACATGGGCACCCCGGAGACGAACAAGTACCTGGCCAACAAGAACGTGGTTGAGCGCCTCTACGCGGGCAAGGGGCCGATCACCGCCCGCGGCCAGGGTTACGACCCCGACCACATCCAGGAGCTGCAACTGGACGGAACGGACACGTACGATAACCTCAGGCCGATGGACGCCTGGACGAATCGCCAGCTCGGCAGCGACATCTCCGTCGCGCTGCGGGACGTTCCCGAGGGCACCCCGGTCATCGTGAAGGTGATCCCGTGACCGGCCCGCAGGACCCGACGCGCCTCGACCGCATCCGGGAGAAGCTCGCGCTGCTGCGGCGCCTGGAGGCCGAGCGCGGCTTCGGCGTGGTCATCGGCGAGCCGACCCCGCTGGAGCCGATCCCCGACCTGCCCGGCGTGGCCGAGGTCTACGCGCTCTTCGGCCGGCTGGCCGGCGACAACTTCCGGTTCGAGACGCCCGAGGAGATCCGCAGCCCGGCGGCCTGGGCGGCCCGCACGGTGGACGAGGACGATCCGATGGGCAGCCCGCTCGCGGTCGGCCACGAGGTGCACAGCATCCCGCCCCGGCTGCGCGGCGAGATCGGGGCGGGGGCGCCGATCCGCCTCGACACCGAGGATCTCGACGTCTACTGGATGGAGCCGGACGACTACGTCTTCCAGTACGAGCACCCCGACGAGGACGTGGAGTTCACCGTCGTCGCGCCCGACGTGGCCACGTTCTTCGACGAGCACGTGCTCGGTCCCGCCTACCCGGAGCTGGTCGCCGTCGTCCTCGGGCCCGGCGTCCGGGACCAGCGGCTCCGCAAGGGCCCGCACGCCGGTGAGTACGCCGACAACTGGCGGCGCCTGCTGATCGCCGCCGACCTGTCGTCCTGACGCCGCTGCGCACCCGGCGTCCCGGCGCCGCCACCCGCGGCGCCCGCACACCGTCCACACCCGAGACGCGAAGGACCAACGATGGCCGCTGACCCCCGGTTCCGCTCACTGTGGAACGAGGACGAGCTCATCCCGTACCCGCGCGAGGCGTGGCTGGAGGGGGGATTCGACCCCGACATGCTGCCCGCCGGCGACGAGATCCCGCTCGACGTGGCGGTCGTCTACACCGCGTTCCTCGAAGGCGACATCGAGCTGTTCGACACGATCCAGCTCAGCACCGAGGACGGCTCGCTGGACATCCGGCTGATCGTGGTGGGCGCGGTCGCCGACAACCCCGACCTGCTCTACGTGCTCGACCCGAGGACCGGCGAGATCCTCCAGTTCGACCTGGAGCAGCAGGACGTCCAGGCCGTCAACACCAACTTCCGCACCTTCGTCGAGTTCCTCTACCAGTTCGCGCTCTTCGTGGAGGCCGACGAGGGCAAGCCGGGCCGGGCCGAGCGGGCGGAGACGCTGCGCACCGTCCTGGAGAGCATCGACCGCGCCGCGTTCGCCCCGGACGCCTGGTGGCCGCTGGTGATCAGCCAGCTCAAGTGAGGCCGGCCGGTCCGGCGCGCGGCTGACGGGGAGTGCGCTCCGGGCGTCCGCGCCGAAGACGCCGACGTGCGCCAGCGGGCCGGCGACGCCGACGTACGCCACCTGCGGCGACCCGGGCCGACGGCGACGGCTGACGGATCGAGGAGGCTCAGCGGCAGGCCCGGATCGCGCTCAGCGTGGTGTGCACGTCGAACTGGTGCCCGTCGTCGCTGGGCCACCCGCCGTCGCTGCGTTGGGTCTCGGCCAGCCGCCGCCGCGCCCGCCCCAGCAGCCAGTCCTGCCCGTCGATGCCGACGCGGCGTAGCGTCGCGGCCAGCCAGGCCACGTCGCCGGGAGACATCTCCGGCACCCGCTCCGCGAGGATCACCTGGATCCGCGCCGCCTCGTGGAACATGTCCTGCCGGTGCAGGACCGCCGCGCTGAGCCAGCCGGCGGGCAGGAAGGACGGCCAGCCGCCGTCCGGGCGCAGCCGAGCGACGAGCGACTGCGCGGCGGCGTGCACGACGCCCGCGTACGCGCCGCCGACGCGGTGGTCGAGCGGTCCGGCCGCCCGCGCGTCCAGGCCGGCGACGGTCAGCCAGAACCCGGCGTTCGCGGTCAGGTGGAACCCCGCCTCGGGGTCGCCCGGCCGGGCCCACTCGGGGGCGACGTCGGCCAGCGCCGGGTCCTCCGCCCAGCCGCCGTCGGGCAACTGCCGTGCGGCCAGCCAGTCCAGGGCCCGGCGGGCGGCCGGACGACCGAGCGCGCCCAGATCGTCCAGCTCGGACAGGCGGAAACAGGTGGCGTCCACGGAGGAGATGTCCCCGCCCAGCGTCGCCGGCCAGCCGCCGTCGGGCGCCTGGCCGACCTCGGCGGCGTCGAGCAGTTCGGGAGGTGGCGGCGCGCCGGTGCGCAGCCGCGACAGACGGGCGCGGTCCACCGCGTCCCCGTGTGCCACGACGAACCCGACCGCCGCATCGATGTCGACCACGGCGGCAACGCTACCTGCGCAAACGTGATCGCGCCTCGGCGAATCGGCCGAGGTCGCGGGGGTCGGGACGGCCCGCCGCGACCTCGGCCGACGGCACGGTCAGTACGCCGGCAGCGACGGGTCGATCTGCTTGATCCAGGAGAGCACGCCGCCCTGCACGTGCACCGCGTCGCGGAAGCCGGCCGCCTTGAGCGCGGCGAGCGCCTCCGCCGAGCGGACCCCGGACTTGCAGTGCAGCACGATCTGCCGGTCCTGCGGCAGCTTTGCGAGCGCCTCGCCCGAGATGATCTCGCCCTTGGGGATCAGCGTCGCGCCGGGGATCCGGACGATCTCGTACTCGGCCGGCTCGCGGACGTCGACGAGGAAGATGTCCTTGCCGGCGTCCTGCCACTCCTTGAGCTCCAGCGCGGTGATGGTCGCGTCGACCACCGCCTCCTGGGCCTCCACCGACACCGCGCCGCAGAAGTCCTCGTAGTCCTCCAGCAGGTCGGTGACCGTGGGGTTCTCGCCGCAGAGCACACAGTTCGGGTCCTTGCGGACCTTGATCTTGCGGTACTCCATCTCCAGGGCGTCGTAGACCATCAGCCGGCCGACCAGCGGCTCCCCGATGCCGGCGAGCAGCTTGATCGCCTCGTTGACCTGGATGGAGCCGATCGACGCGCAGAGCACGCCGAGCACGCCGCCCTCGGCGCAGGAGGGGACCATGCCGGGCGGCGGGGGCTCCGGGTAGAGGCAGCGGTAGCAGGGGCCGTGCTCGGCCCAGAACACCGACGCCTGGCCGTCGAAGCGGTAGATCGACCCCCAGACGTACGGCTTGCCGAGCAGCACCGCCGCGTCGTTGACCATGTAACGGGTGGCGAAGTTGTCGGTGCCGTCGACGATCAGGTCGTAGCGGGAGAAGATGTCCCGCACGTTCTCCCGGTCCAGCGCCGTGTTGTGGATCTCGACGTTCACCAGCGGGTTGATCTCGCGGATCGAGGACGCGGCCGACTCGGCCTTGGAACGGCCGACGTCGGAGACGCCGTGGATGATCTGGCGCTGGAGGTTGGACTCGTCGACGGTGTCGAAGTCGATGATGCCGAGCGTGCCGACCCCGGCGGCGGCGAGGTACATCAGGGCCGGCGAGCCGAGGCCGCCGGCGCCGACACAGAGCACCCGGGCGTTCTTCAGCCGCTTCTGCCCCTCGACCCCGACGTCCGGGATGATCAGGTGGCGCGAGTAGCGGCGGATCTCGTCAACGGTCAGCTCGGCGGCGGGCTCGACGAGCGGGGGCAACGACACGGTGGACTCCCCGGGATCGGCTGAAGGCGAACCGAGCCATTGTCGCTCGCACCGACCTCGATCGGCCATGAGGAGCGACACGTCGCCCGAACTGCGGGAAGGGGAATAACTCAGGTGCCGGGAACGACCTCGCCGTCGTAGCGCGAGCCGTCGACGTACGGCCAGGCGTTGGCGGCGCAGCCGTCCAGCCCGTACGTCTGCTGCTGCATCACCGGGGCCGGCTCGCCGGGGCCCGGGCAGGCCTGGTGCACCTCGCCCAGCTCGTGGCCCACCTCGTGGTTGACCACGTAGGCGCGGTAGATCTCCAGCGGCGCCCCGTAGTCGGGGACCGCCTCCAGCCAGCGCGCCAGGTTGATGATCACCTGCCCCGGGAGTTGGCAGGAGGTGTAGCCCTCGGTGCTCAGCCCGCCCTCGGCGCACATCCGCTCCGAGGTGCCCGGGGTGGCGAGGTAGACGGTGAAGTCGGCGTCGGCCGCCTCCGCCACCCGCCGCAGCCGCAGCTCCTCCGAGGCGATCCAGCTGCGGGGATCGCCCAGCACCTCGTCCACGGTGGCGGCGAAGGCGGCGACGTCCTGGCCGGTGCCCTGCTCCACGGCCACCCGGTAGTACCGGACCGGCCCGTCGGTGCCCCGCACCGGGGAGTCGCCGGGCGCGGCGGTGAAGTCGCCCGTACCCGTGCGGGGGTAGGCGGGCGGCCGTGCGGGCTTGTCCGCCCCCGCCGCGTACGACGTCCGGTTTCCGTCGCCCGAGGTCGGCACGGTCGCGCGGTCGCCGGCCCGGGTCAGCGTCACGGCGGCGGTCGCCGCGAGCAGCAGGGTCACGCCGAGCCCCACCACCCGCCGGTCCCGGAGCGGGGCCGGCGGACGCCACCACCGCGCCGGCACGGGTGACGACGGCCGGGTCGGCGTCGGGCGGCGTGCCGGGCCAGGCGGGTCGGAAGGGGACGACGACGTCATGAGTCGAGCGTCCCACACTAATCGGGCATTACGCCGCGAAAAACGCGAACCCCGCTCGTCCCCCGGGGGCGGCTTCGGGCCGTTCCTCCCGGCCCGCGCCCGGCGCCCGATCGCCGCCGGTCAGAGCCGTGGGCCCGCGTACCGGCGACCGTCGCGGTACGGCCACGGGTTCGCCACGCAGCCGTTGAGGAAGAGCGTCTGCTGCATCATCACCGGCGCCACCCGGCCCCTGCCGGGGCAGCGCTCGTGCCGGTGCCCCAACTGGTGCCCGACCTCGTGGTTCACCACGTACGTCCGGTAGACCGAGAGCGGCACCTTCGCGCTGACGTAGTGCGGCACCGAGAGCCGCCAGCGGTCCAGGTTGATGATCACCTTCCCGGGCGCCCGGCACGACGTGTAGGGCCGCCCGCCCACCCGGATGTCCACCCCTCCGGCGGCACACAGCCGGCCCGCCGTCTTCGCCGTGGCGAGGTAGACCGTGAAGTCGTGCCGGGAGGCGGCGCGTACCTGCTGCAACCGCAGCCCGCCGTCGACCCAGCTCCCCGGCCCGGCGAGCGCCCGCTCGACGGCGGCGGCGAACTCGCCCGCGTCCTCGCCGGCGCCCGACTCCACGGCGACCCGGTAGCGGCGCAGCGTGCCCGCGTCGCCCAGCACCGGGCCGACCCGGTCGTCGTAGCCGAAGCTGCCCCGGCCCGCCGACGGCACCGGCCCGGGCAGCCGGAGCACGGCCGGCGGGGGCTCGACGGCCGAGGGCGACGCGGCGGGCGACGACGGCAGCGGCGAGGCCGCCCCCGGCGCGAGCATCGGCGCGGGAGGCAACTCCTCGGCGGTGAGCGTCTCCGCGCCGACGTCGGCGCCCCGCCGGTCGGCGATCACCGCCACCGCCGCGCCGACCGCGAGCACCAGCGCGACCAGTTCCACGAGACGCCGACGCGCCGGACGGCGGTGCCGCGGGCGGGTCAGGTCCACGCCGCCGTCCCGGGGCGGCGCCCCGGCGGGGGCACGGCGGCGGCCCTCGGCGGGGGCGGGGGCACGGCGGGACGGGGTGGGGTGACGGGCGGGGGACATCCCGGTCAGCCTGCCATGTCGGACCGCCGGGCGGTGTCCCCCGTCTCGGTGAGCAGGCCCAGCACGGCCCGGGCCACCAGGCGCGGCACCTCCAGTTGCGCCACGTGGCCGACCCCGTCGAGCATCAGCAGCCGGCTGTCCGGGACGACGCGGGCCGTCTGCGGGGCCACCCGCACGTCCACCAGCCGGTCGGCTTGCCCGCCGACGACCAGGGTGGGCGCCTCGACCGTCGCGGCGAGCCGCCACAGCGACCCCGACCCCGGCAGGTACGACCGCAGGAAGCTGGAGACCAGTCCCCGGAACGTCCGGACGTACGCGGCGGCGTGGTGCGCGGCCTCGTGCCGCACCCGGATCTCCTCCAGCGCCTCCTGACGGCGCTGGTCGCAGATCCGGCTGAGGTCGGCGACGCAGGACTCCATCACCTGCTGGGCCATCACCTCGGGCGCGATCTGGGCCAGCCGCCAGGCGGCGAGGCGCTCGCCCCGGGGGATCGCCAGCAGCGGCAGCATCCGGCCCTGCAACGAGCGCCGGAAGTCCAGGAACGGCAGCGCCGGCGAGATCAGGGTCAGGCTCCGGACCAGGTCCGGCCGCGTCCCCGCCACCTGCACCGAGATGGCCCCGCCCAGCGAGTTGCCGAACAGGTGCACCGGTCCCCGGTCGGAGTGTTCGATCCAGCGGATCACCCGGTCGGCGAAGGCCGGGACGGTGTACCGGCGACCCGGCTCGCTGCGGCCGAACCCCGGCAGGTCGATGGCCTGCCCGTCGAGGTGGTCGGCGAGCAGGTACGCCAGGTCGGTCCAGTTCTGCGACGAACCACCGAGCCCGTGCACGTAGAGCGCCGGCTCCGCGCCGGGCGCGGTGGCCGGAGTGTCCCGGACGTACGTCACCGTGCCGTCGAGGCGTACCTCCCGCCCCGGCCAGGGCGGTGGGACGGAGTGCTCGGGAAGGAGGTGGTCCGGCCGGAGGGTGGCGCGCTTCATGACTCCAGTCTGCCCGGGGCCGCAACGACCGGCAGCGCTCAGGCCAGCAGCGCCTCGAGTCGGCGGTTGACCGCGGCCAGCGTGGCCCGGACGACCGCCTGCCGGGGGTCACCGGCGACCAGTGCGGAGCCGACGAGCTGCTCCACCCAGCCGTCGCAGACCAGCAGCACCACGACCGTGGCCACGTCGCAGTTGCCGAAGGGCACCACGGCGGCGTGCTCGACGAAGCAGCGCCCACGGTCGGGGCCGGCGTCGGGGCCGGGCTCGCCCCCGCGCAGCAGCTCGTCCACCGCCGCCGCCGCGGCCACCGCGCAGAGCCGCAGCACGTACCCGTCGACGGCCGGCCCGGTCGAGTAGCCGGCGGCGGTCTCCCCACCGGCGAGCAGGCGTACCTCCACGGTGGCGTCGAGCCCGAAGGTGCTCACCTGGACGTGGTCGATCACCACCCGGGGACCCACCGCGCCGCCGGTGTCCAGCGGCCGGGACGGCGCCGTCTCCGTCGTCGTCACCTGCCCACCGGAGTACGACGTGCCGACGGTCGCCGGGGCACCGGACGGAGTCCCGGCCGGGGCGGCGGAGACCGAGCCGGGCTCCTCCACCGTGGCCCGGCCCCGGTGCGGGGCGACGGGTTGCCGGCGCCGGCGCGGGGTCTCGGGCGTCGCCTCGGGACGCTGTTCGGCGCGGATCGCGGCGGCCTCCGACGGGCTGCCGGGCGCCCTGCCGCCGGGCACCCGGGGCTCGGCGGAGGACGGCTCGGCGGGGCGTGCCGCGACGCCCGCCGACCGGGGGTCGGCGCCTCGCGGCTCCGCCGAGCGACGGCGCACCGGCGGGGCGGGTGCGGCCGGCATGCCGGGCAGGTTCTGCGGCGCGGCGGCCAGCCCCATCCGGTCCTGGAGCAGGCGGGCGACCTGCCGACTCACCTCGGCCGGGTCGGCCCCGTCGGCGAGGTCGAGCCGCAGGCTGTGCGCGCCGGCCGGGGTACGGCGCAGCGCCGCGTCCCGGACGCCGGCCACGCCGCGGACGGCGTCGAGGATGGCGTTGACGTCGAAGCCCTCCGGGCGCTCCCGCAGCGGGGCGGGCTCGTCGTCGCGGCGCAGATGGGTGGCGATGCGGGCGAGTTCGGGGGTCTCGGCGGGTGGCTCCACGGCTGGCGGCTCCGGCACGACGGGCACGTCCGGCTCGGCGGGGACGCGCTGCGGCAACACCGCCGATGCGGGGTCCGGCGCCTGGTCGACGGCGGCCGGCTGGGCCGTCGGTGCCGGTTCGGGGGCGGACCGGCGGGCCGCGTACGGGGGCGCGCTCGCCGGGGCGGGCGCGGACGGGGTGGACTCACGCCGCCCGAATCCGCTGGTGGCGGCCTCGGCGGCGGGCCCGGCGGCGGTCTGCGGAACGCCCGGAGACCTCGGGGCCGGCTCCGCGCTCTCCGGCCGGAGCCGGAACGGCCGGGTGACCCCCCGGTCCGGGGTGTCCTCGGCGCGGGGCGCCGCGGCGGCGCTTTCCGGGGCGTACGCGAGCGGGGGCGCGCCCGCCGGCGCGGGGACCGACCCGCCCGACGCCCAGGCCGGTCGCTCGGCCGGGGCCGACGGTTCGGCCTCGGGTCCCGTGGGCCGGTCGACGGGGGCGGGCGGTCGCTCGTACGCCGGCCGGGGCACCGGCGCGGTCTGGGCGACGTCGTAGGGGCGGCCGGGCTCGCGGGGCGGGTCGTAGGGGCGGGGAGCCTCCCCGCGCGACGGCTCGTGCGGTCGCTGCGGCTCACCGGCCCAGGCCGGCGGCTGTTCCTCGCGGGACCGGCGGCCGACGGGCTCCGGCTCCTCGCGGGACCGGCGACCGACCGGCTCCGGCTCCTCGCGGGACCGGCGACCGGCGGGCTCGGCCTCCTCCCGGGACCAGGGCGGCGCCCACGCGGCACCCCAGCTCGGGCGGTTCCAGTTCGGGCCGGTCCAGTCCGGTTCGGTGCTCGGCGGCCACTCGGCGGCCGACTGTCGCGAGCCGCCCGGTTCGGACCGCGACGACGGTTCCCGGTCGCCGCCCGGAACGTGCTGCGCACCGGCCGCCGGCTCGGCGACCGGGGACCGGTCGGCGCCCGGGTCCGCGCCGAAGCCACGCCCGCCCCGCTCGGGCCCGGCGGCACCCGCCGTGCGGTCCTGGTCGAACCCGCCCGTCGTGCGGTCCTGGTCGAACCCACCGGCCGTGCGGTTCTGGTCGAACCCACCCGCCGTGCGGTCCTGGCCGGCGGGGCCCGGCGTCCGCTCGGCGCGGGACCCGCCCGGGGCGCGGTCCTGGCCCGGCCCACCGGAGGCCCGGTCCTGGGCGAACTCCCCCGCCGCGTCGTGCGGGCCGGCGGCGACCGGGCCGGCGCCCCGGTCCTCGCGGAAGGCGCGGTCCGCGCCCAGCGCGCGGTCGACGCCGGCGACCCGGTCGCCGGCGGTCGCGCGGTCGCCGGTGGCGGGCGCGGCATCGACCGGGCGCTCGGCGGGCGGGCGCTCGGCAGGCGGCGGGAAGTGGCGCGGGTCGGAGGCCGACGGCTCCGGCGCGTAGTGGTCGCTCCAGCCGCGCGCCGGGCCGGCGGCCGACGGGGGCTCGTCGGCGGCGGCACGGTCGACCGTCGGCGCGTGGAAGCCGGGCGGCACCTCGAAGCCGCTGGCGGCGGTGCCCACCGGCGGGACCTGGATGGCAGGGGGCGCCGACGTCGGCAGACCCGGCTCCGACCAGCGGTTCTGCCGGCCGGCCGACGGGTCCTCGGAGGATCGCCGGGCCGGACCGGACTCGGGGTCGGTGAACCCGTGCTGCGTCCGGGGCGGCTGCTCGGCCGGCGGCGCCGGGCGCTGTGCGGGCACGACCAGCCGGTCGTTGCCCGGGTCGCGGCGCTGTTCGCCGAGGATGCCGGGCGGGGCGCTCACCGGGGCCTGGCGGTTGACCGGCGCGTCGTCGGCGGCATGGTCGACGCCGTTGGCGTGGTGGCCGTTGACCCGGGCCGGCGGCTCGGCCCCGGCCGGCGGGCCGGGCAGCGGTGGCGGCAGGTCGCCGTGCCGCGGCGACGAGGCGGCCCAGCCGGGGGTCGGCTCGGGCGGACCCCACGGCGAGGCCGGCTCGCGAGGGCTGGAGATCTCCCCGCCCCGGGACCAACTGGCCGCCGGGGGCGCCCACCCGCTGCCGGAACGGGCCAGGTCGTCCTGCGGACCCGTCCCGTCGCCGTGCTCTCCCGGGGTGGCGGCACCGGGTTGCCCTGTTTCACTCACCGCGCGCTCCTTGGTCGCCCCCGCTGAGGCTACCGTGTGGTGACAGTGGCGATAAGTTACAGCGGCGGGCCAATTCCGCGACGGGTCCCCGGGCCCCGACCGGTTCGGGTGAATTGCCGGCTCGTACGAAGAGACTCGGAGGTTCCCATGACCGCTGTGGGGAACGGTGCCCAGACCGCCGGCCGGCCCACCCGCCTGCCCCGTTCCGCGCGCCGCAAGCAGCTGCTCGCCGCAGCCCAGGAGGTGTTCGTCGCCCAGGGCTACCACGCGGCCGCGATGGACGACATCGCCGAGCGGGCGGGAGTCTCCAAGCCCGTGCTCTACCAGCACTTCCCCGGCAAGATGGAGCTCTACCTCGCCCTGTTGGACACGCACTGTGACGCGATCCTCGCGAAGGTCGACGACGCCATGCGCGGCACCAACGACAACAAGGAGCGGGTCGGCGCGTCGGTGCGCGCGTACTTCGACTTCGTCGACCACGAGAGCGAGGCGTTCCGCCTCGTCTTCGAGTCGGACCTGCGCAACGACCCGGCGGTGCGCCAGCGCGTCGAGCGGGTGGAGCAGGGCTGCATCGCGGCGATCACCGACACCATCATCTCCGACACGGGGATCAGCCGGGCCCACGCCGAGCTGCTCGCCTCCGGCCTGGTCGGCGCGGCCGAGACCGCCGCGCAGTTCTGGCTGGCCCGCGGCCGGCAGCTGCCCAAGGCCGAGGCGGAGGCACTGGTCGCGGCGCTCTCCTGGCGGGGCATCGCCAGCTTCCCGCTGCAAGGTGAGTCAGCCTGAACATCCGGCCCGAGATCGGATAGCCTTCCCATCGGCGGCTCTTTCGCCCGAATGAGGAGGCACAGTGGAGGTCAAGATCGGCGTGCAGTACGCGCCCCGCGAGCTGGTCCTGGAGAGCGCGCAGTCGCCGGCCGAGATCGAGCAGATCGTGACCGACGCCTTCGGCAAGGACGAGGGCACCCTCTCCCTGACCGACGAGAAGGGCCGGCGGGTGATCGTGCCGGTCAACAAGGTCGCCTACGTCGAGATCGCCGAGGCGTCGCCGCGCGCGGTCGGGTTCACCGTCCGCTGAGTGGTCCGGTCGGCCGCGACGGGTGACCCGACGATCGCCCGTCGCGGACGCCGGCCGCGGTCAGTTGTTCAGCCCGGCGGCGGCCATCCGCGTGGCGTGCGCCGCGGTCAGCCGCCCGAACAGCCCCGGCACATCCACCCGGCCGCTCTGTGCCACGAGCGCGGTGAGTGCCCCCCGCTCGGCGGCGGCGACCCGGCCGGCCTGTGACAGCGCCTCGCCGACCAGGCGCCGGGCCCACATCGAGAGCCGGCCGGCCACCCTCGGGTCGGCCTCGACGGCCGCCCGGATCTCGGCGACGGCGAAGTCGGCGTACGACGAGTCGTGCAGCACGTCGAGGACGAGCTGACGGTCCGGCTCGGCCAGGGCCGCGGCGATCTCCCGGAGGAAGTCGTCGGTGATGGCGTCGCCCACGTACGCCTTCGTCACCGCCTCCGCCCAGTCCCTCGGCTCGGTCGAGTCGTGGTACGCCTGGAGCGGCTCGACGTACGGCGCCATGGCGTCGTCGGGAAGCACGCCGAGCGCGGCGAGCCGGTCGGCCAGCCGCCGGTAGTTGCCGATCTCGGCGGCGGCCATCTCGCCCAGCGCCGCCCGCCGGCGCAGGTCGGGGGCGAGCCGGGCGTCGACGGCCATCCGTTCGAAGGCGAGCAGCTCACCGAAGGCCACCAGGCCGAGCAGGTCGACGACGGCGTGGTCGGGCGGATCGGTCGCGGACACGAGCGCAGGCTACCGCCCGCCGGCAACCGGGCCAGAAGTGACACAGGTCACCTGGGTGCCCCCCGGCGTGGCGCGCGCGCATGGAATCAGGACGCCTCCGGGTCGGTTCAGGTAGCATGGAGCAGTTGCCACGGGCGCCGACCTGACCCAGGCTGATCCGAGCGATCAGCCGGCCCGGTCGAAGTGTGAGGCCCGCGGCGCGCGTGCGGCCCGGTCCGGCGAGGCATTCAGCCGCCGACCGTGTGGCCCGCGCCACACCGAACGCGCCCTGAGGACATGACGGGGCGCACCCACGAGAGGGCACCCCCAAATCCATATGAGCGAGCTGACTCAAGACCTCATGGACGGCCAGGAACTGGCCGCCACCGCTCCGGTGCGCCCGGAGGCACCCACCTTCGCCGAGCTGGGCGCGCGTCAGGAGACCGTCGACGCGCTGGCCGCGGCCGGCATCACCCGCGCCTTCGCCATCCAGGAGTACGCGATCCCGATCGCGCTGCGCGGCGTCGACATGATCGGCCAGGCGCCCACCGGCACCGGCAAGACGCTCGGCTTCGGCGTACCGCTGCTGGAGCGGGTGTTCGCGCCGGGCGAGGGCAGCGACGGCGTGCCGCAGGCCCTGGTCGTCGTACCCACCCGTGAGCTGGGCATCCAGGTGGCCAAGGACCTCGCCGCCGCGGGCCGGACCCGGGGCGTCCGGGTGCTGCCGATCTACGGTGGCGTGGCGTACGAGCCGCAGATCGACGCGCTACGCAAGGGCGTGGAGATCCTGGTCGGCACCCCCGGCCGCCTGATGGACCTGCAGAAGCAGAAGCACCTGCGGCTGGACCGGGTCCGCGCGCTGGTGCTGGACGAGGCCGACCGGATGCTCGACCTGGGCTTCCTCGACGACGTCGAGAAGATCCTGGCGATGCTGCCGGAGGACCGGCAGACCATGCTCTTCTCGGCGACCATGCCGGATCCGATCGTCACCCTGTCCCGGCGCTTCCTGCGCCAGCCGATGACGATCCACGCCGGGCACACCGCCGAGACCGGGCCGTCCCCGCAGACCGAGCAGCTGGTCTACCGCACCCACTCGATGAACAAGGTCGAGATCGTGGCCCGCATCCTCCAGGCGGAGGGGCGCGGGCTGACCATGATCTTCACCCGCACCAAGCGGGCCGCCGACCGGGTCGCCGAGGACCTCGACTTCCGGGGCTTCGCGGTCGCCGCCGTGCACGGCGACCTCGGGCAGGGCGCGCGCGAGCGGGCGCTGCGGGCGTTCCGGGCCGGCAAGATCGACATCCTGGTCGCCACCGACGTGGCGGCGCGCGGGCTCGACGTCAGCGGCGTGACCCACGTCATCAACTACGACTGCCCCGAGGACCAGGACACCTACACCCACCGGATCGGCCGTACCGGCCGGGCCGGGGCGACGGGCGTCGCGGTGACCTTCGTCGACTGGGACGACATGCCCCGCTGGCGGATCATCGACAAGACGCTGGGCCTGGAGATGCCGGAGCCGGCGGAGACGTACCACACGTCCCCGCACCTCTACACCGACCTGCACATCCCCACCGACGTCAGCGGCACCCTGCCGACCGCCGAGCGCACCCGCGCCGGGCTGTCGGCCGAGGTCGAGGAGGACCTCGGCGGCGGACGGTCCCGTCGGGGCGAGGGCGGCCGGGGTTCCCGGCGTGGCGAGCGCGGCGAGCGCGGCGAGAGCCGTGGTCGTGGCGAGCGCCGCGCGGGCCGCGCCGGCGGTGCGACCGACGCGCCGGAGGCCGACGCGCCGGCCGACGCCGCCGAGGAGGGCTCGCGCGTCCCGCGTCGCCGTCGGCGTCGCCGTGCCGGCGAGACCGTCGCGGGCGAGCCGACCACGGTGATCGCCGCCGAGGCCACCGACGCCCCGGCCGCCGCCGAGGGCGAGGCCCCGAAGCCCCGCCGCCGCCGGCGCCGTCGGGCTGGTGGCTCCAGCGCCGGTACGCCGGCCGAGGCGACCGCCGACTGACCGACGTACGTCACCCGAGATCCCCCGGACCGGTGCACCCGGTGCCGGGGGATCTCCTCGTCCGGGCCGTGACCCGCCGGCCGGACGGACGCGACACCACACCGGCAGGCCCGCGTCGGGCACCACCGCGCACCGCGTGCCGGGCAGATCGCCGGTCGACCAGGAAGATGGAGCAATGCCCGAACCGCTGGACGCCGCCCTGACCGAGGTCCGGGCCCTGCTGCTCGACCCGGCGCTCACCCGTGCGGTGGCCGCCGGACGCCGACGTGGACACCGCCCCTCGATGGTCCGCGCCGAACTGCGGCCGGTCGCGCTCAAGGCGGGCCCCCGGTTGCAGATCTCCACCTCCGACGGCTCCCGCCCGTACACCCGCAACGTGGCCCCCGGCCCGGAGGCGGACGCGGCGGTGGACGCGCTGCTGGCCGAGCCGTTCGGCAACTGGCACGTGGAGACGGCCGACGCGACGCTCCAGCTGCGGGTCACCAAGTCCGGCGAGGCGCAGGTGCACCGGGCCGCCGCCGTCCGGCCCGCCGCCGAGCCGGGCGGGCACGACCGGGCGAAGGAGTACCTCCTCGACCCCGGCGACCCGATCTTCGCCGAGATCGGCGGCTCGGCCGCGAAGCGCCGCCAGGTCGACGCGTTCCTGCGGGCGCTGGCGGCGACCCTCCCGGACGACCTGACCGGCCCGCTGCGGGTGGTCGACCTGGGCTGCGGCAACGCGTACCTGACCTTCGCCGCGTACCGGTGGCTGGCACAGCGGGGCGTCGACGTCGAGCTGGTCGGCGTGGACGTCCGGGAGGACCAGCGGCGACGCAACACCGAGCTGGCCGAGCGGCTGGGCTGGGCCGACCGGGTCAGCTTCGTGGCCGGCACGATCGCCGACGCCGTCGTGGAACCCGCCCCCGACCTGGTGCTGGCCCTGCACGCCTGCGACACCGCCACCGACGAGGCCCTGGCCCGGGCGGTGCGCTGGCGGGCCCGCTGGGTGCTCGCCGCGCCGTGCTGCCACCACGACGTCGCGGCCCAGCTGCGTGCCCGGCCGGCCCCGGCCCCGTACGAGCTGCTGACCCGGCAGGGCATCCTCCGGGAGCGCTTCGCGGACGTCCTCACCGACGCGCTGCGGGCCGGGCTGCTCCGGCTGCACGGCTACCGGGCCGAGGTGGTGGAGTTCGTCGACTCCCGGCACACCCCCCGCAACCTGCTCATCCGGGCACGACGCACCGGCACCGCGCCGACCGCCGCCCAGCGGACGGAGTACCGGGAACTGGTCGGGCAGTGGGCGGTCACCCCACGGCTGGAGGCGCTGCTGCCACCGGCGCCCGCGCCGAACACCGCCTCCGACGCCCCGGTGCCCGACGACGTCGCGGCCGCCCACTGACCGAACGTCGCCCGGGCCGCCTGCCGGTCAGCGCGTGGTTCGTCGGGGCCGCCCGGCGCGGAGTTGCTGCTGGTCGGCGTCGCCGGGCAGTCGAGAGGCAGGCCTCCGGTCCGGTACGCGCCCGGCTCTTCCCGAGGCGACGTGGGGCCGCCGTCCAGCCCATGATCGTCTAATCTGCGGCGTCACCTCCGCCTCTTCCTGGACGGTCACCATGCGATGCCAGACCTGCGGGGACGCCACGTCCCCCGCCATCAACGAGTGCCAGCGCTGCCGGACACCACTCGGCCAGCCGGCGATCGCGCCGGGGGTGCCCACCTATCCCGTCGGGGGCCTGGGCACGGCCGCCGCGATCGCGGTCGGCGCGGCCAGCCTGCTCTACCTCCCCGGCGGGCTGTTCCCCGTGCTCGGCGTACGGATGGCCCGCGCCGCCGCCGAACGCAGTGACCGCGACCTCCTGCTGGGCGCGGCGGTCGCCGAGGGGCTACTCACCCTGGTCTACCTGTTGGCGGTGCTGACCGCCGCCGTACTGGTGATCATCTGGACCTGGCGGGTGCGGACGAACCTGGAGGCGTTTCCGGGAGCTGTGCCGACGCTGAGCCCGGCCTGGGCCATCGCCGGTTGGCTGGTTCCGCTCGCCAACCTCGTCATGCCGGCCCGGGTGGTGGCCGACGTGGCTCGCAACAGCCTCTGGCGGCGGACCACACCGGCGCTGGTCGGGCTCTGGTGGACGGCATGTCTGGTGTTCATCGGTGGGGAACGGATCGTTGCCTACCTCGACGAACAGCGGTACATGCGGCTGACCGAGTGGCCCCGCAGCGAGACGGAGTTCGCCACGTACGTCCGCTACTACCAGGACGCGCTCGGCCCACGCGTGATCCCCGTGGTCGCCTGCCTGGTCGCCGGGGCCTTGTTCATCGTGCTGATCCGCCGGATCTCCACCGCGCAGCAGGAACGGATCGCGAAGGCGGTTCCGCTCCGGCCCGGGCATCCCGGCGGGATCGTGCCGGATCCGGCCTCGGCGACGCCGCCGACGGTGGCTGGCACGATCGGGACATGACGGAACTGGCCGGCCCGAGCGGCGGCCCCCGGGTGTGATCCGCGCCATTCCGGGGGCGGAACATCCCATACACGAGCCGGTCTGGTCGGTCAGTCAATTGTTTCCCTACCTTTCCGTACTACCCTCAAGGGCGCGCCGCCGGGTGCCGGCCGGGAGGGAAGACCCGCAGGGATGGGTTCCGTAGAGGTTTCGCCGCAGATGGCCTTCGCACGTTTCGTGCGGCGCGCCATCGACGACGCCCGCGAGGAACGCGGCTGGACCGTCACCGACCTGGCGTCCCACACGGGCGTCGGTCGGTCGACCGTGTTCCGTTGGCTCGCCGGGGACTGGCAGGACTACCCCGAACTGGCGAAGGTGCGCGGCTTCTGCGCAGCACTGGACCTGCCGGTCGCGGCGGCGTTCCGCGCGCTCGGCCTGCCCGACGCCGGTCCCGCGCCCCGCCGGCGCGTCGACGACGGCCCGGTCGAGGCGGACGTCCGGGTGATCCTGCAACGGCTGGCCGACCCCACCGTGCCGGCGGAGGAGAAGCACCACATCCGCGACCTGCTGCGCTACCTGGCCCGCCGCCCGATCCGCCGCGCCGGCTGAACACCCCACCAGCGCAAACGCGGCCCACCCGGGTCCCCCCAGGCCCCCTCTCCGGCTTCCCCCTGGTGATCAGGACGCCATGGACGCTACCTGGCGCTCTTGACGTCCACGGCGTCCTGATCACCTTTGGCTGATGCGGCTTCGGGCGTTCGCGCTGAACCTGGCGGTGAGGCTGCCGGACCCGCACTAACCCGGCATCCGGCGGGGTCAGGGCACGGTGAGCGTGAACTCGGCGGTCCGCACCACGCCGGCGACCTGGAAGTCCAGGTAAAGCCGGTACCGGCCCGGGTCGGGCGTGGTCACCCAGAACGTCACCGCGCCGTCGACCGGCTGCGGCTCGGGGTGGACGTGCAGGTAGCCGAGATCCCCCTCGCGCAGGGCGACCAGGTGCCCGTACGCGCCGAGGTAGCGCTCCAGCGCCGGGCGCCCGCCGGCCGAGTCGACGCGGAAGGTCAGCGGCACGGTCACGCCGGCCTGGGGGGTGCCCTGGTAGCTGACGGTGAACCCGTCGACCGTGGCCGAGGACGCCGGTGCCGGCAGCGGCCTCGGCTGGTAGCCGCCCGGCGCGGTCAGGTCGACCCCGAGGGTCACGGCGGTCTGCCGGCCGTCGTCGGCGAGCGCGGTGAAGTCGGCGTACGCCCGCCATACCCCCGGTTGCGCCAGGGTCAGCGGCACCGACCAGGTGCCGTCGGCCGCCATCGTCGGGTGCAGATGCTGGTAGCCGGTCAGGTCGCGACGCACCACGATCAGGTGCATCGGCTTGTCGTGCACGACCGCGAACCGGGTCACCGGGCGGCGTTGCGCGTCCCGCACCAGGAAGCGCAGCTCGCCCGCGCGGCCGGCGGTGAACGCGGCGGCCACGGGGGTGAGCGTGTAGCCCGCCGAGCTGATCGAGAGGCCGGCGGCCTGCGCCGCCGCGGCCTGGTCGACGCCGTGCTCGTGGGCGCCCGTGCCGGGCGCGTGGCTGTGACCGGTGAGGGCGCTGTCCGCTCCCGCCGCCGCGGACGGGCCGCCGCCTTCGAGGCGACCGAGGCCGAAGCCGAGCAGGACGGCGAGCACCAACCCGCCGACGACCAGCGCGAGCCGGACGGTGCTCCGATCCGGCACGGCCGACACGTACTCCGCCTCGGCGGGCGCCTGCTCCGACGAGGACGGCGCAACGCCCGACGCGACCGGCGCCTGGTCCGGCGCGGTCGGCACACGGTCCGGCGCGGCCGATGCGTGGTCCGGCGCGGCCGACACCCGGTCAGGCACCGCCGCCGTCCCGGTCGCGAACGGGCTGCTCATCGGTCATGCCGCCCACGCTACCGCCCGTGAGCACCGCGCCGGCCCGCCGGTGGCGCGGCGTGGCGACGGTCGCAGTCCGCCCCCGCCGGGAACTTTCCCTGCCGATCCGGCCACCACGTCGCCGCCGCTCGAGCCTCTCCGCGGCGGCATCGGCGGCCGGGCACGGCCGACAGCCGACGGGCGGCCGGCAACCCGGCGCCGGGCGGCACCCGACGGACGCCGGGCAGTGGGCGGACGACCGGCGCCGGGCTGTGGCGGGCGGTGACGGGTGGCTCAGCCGGCCACGGCCAGCGCGAGCGGGAGCACGTCGGGGGCGCCGGCCCGGCGCAGCTCCCGGGCGACCATCGTCATCGTCCAGCCCGAGTCGACCAGGTCGTCGACGAGGAGCACCGGTCCGTCGAGCCCGGCGAGAGCGTCGGCCAGCTCGTCCGGCACGGCGAAGGCGCCGTGCAGGGCGCGTACCCGCTGGGCGCTGTTGCCGCGCGGGCCGCCGGCCGGGGCGCCCGTCGGCGTCACCTGGCCGAGCAGCGGCAGCCGACCCACGGCGGCGATCCGCTCGGCGAGCGAGCCGACCAGCCGGGGCCGGCGGCGCGAGCCGACCGCTACCACACCGACCGGGCGGCGCGGCCACCGCTCGTCGCCGTGCGCCCACGCCTTCAGCACCTCGACCACGGCGGCGGCCACGTCGTCGGGGACGACGGCGTCCGCCGCCTCCGGCCCGACCAGGTCGCGCAGCCGGCCGCCCCACCCCAGGTCGGACAGCCGCCCCACCGCACGCCCCGGCAGCGCCTGCTCCGCCGGGGCGATCCGCCCCTTCAGCGGTACGCCCACCGCCTCCAGCCCGGTCGGCCAGAGCTTCTTCGGCGTGATCTCCACCCCGGGCCGGCCGAGGAAGGTCTGTGCGGCGGTCAGCGCCACGTCCGACACGTCGGCCGTGAACAACGGGCCGGCGCAACGGTCGCACCGGCCGCAGTCGGCGGCCCCGACGTCGTCCAGGCACTCGCGCAGGTAGCGCAGCCGGCAGTCGGGGGTCCTCGCGTACTCCCGCATGGCCTGCTGCTCGGCGGTGCGCGCCTCGGCGACGCGGCGCAGCCGGGCCTCGTCGTAGACCCAGGGCTCCCCGGTGACGAGCCAGCCGCCGCGCACCCGGCGGACCGCGCCGTCGACGTCGAGCACCTTGAGCATCAGCTCCAGGCGGGCCCGGCGCAGGTCGACGATCGGTTCGAGCGCCTGGGTGGAGAGCGGGCGGTCGGTGCGCAGGGCGGCCAGGACGGCGCGGACCTGCTCCTCGGGCGGGAAGGCGAGCGAGGCGAAGTAGCGCCAGATGGCGGCGTCCTCGGTGCCGGGCAGCAGCAGCACCTCGGCGTGCGCGACGGCCCGGCCCGCGCGGCCGACCTGCTGGTAGTACGCGATCGGCGATGGCGGCGCGCCGAGGTGCACCACGAAGCCGAGGTCGGGCTTGTCGAAGCCCATGCCCAGCGCGCTCGTGGCCACCAGCGCCTTGATCTTGTTGTCCAGCAGGTCCTGCTCGGCGGCCCGCCGGTCGGCGTCCTCGGCCTGCCCCGTGTAGGAGGCGACGGCGTAGCCCCGGGAACGCAGGAACTCCGCGGTCTCGCCCGCCGCGGCGACCGTCAGCGTGTAGATGATGCCCGAGCCGGGGAGCCGGTCCAGGTGGTCGGCGAGCCACGCCAGCCGGTACGCCGGGCTCGGCAGCTCCACCACGCCGAGGCGCAGCGACTCCCGGTCCAGGCTGCCGCGCAGCACGAGGGCGTCGCCCAACTGCTCCGCCACGTCGGCGGTGACCCGGGCGTTGGCGGTGGCCGTGGTGGCCAGCACCGGGGTGCGCTCGGGCAGGTTGCCCAGGAAGGTACGCAGCCGCCGGTAGTCCGGCCGGAAGTCGTGCCCCCAGTCGGAGACGCAGTGCGCCTCGTCGACCACCAGCAGGCCCGTGGTGGCCGCCAGCTTCGGCAGCACGGTGTCCCGAAAGTCCGGATTGTTGAGCCGCTCCGGGCTGATCAGCAGCACGTCCACGGCGCCGGCGTGGATCTCGGCGGTGATCTCGTCCCACTCGTCGAGGTTGGCGGAGTTGATGGTGCGGGCCCGGATGCCGGCCCGGGCCGCGGACTCGACCTGGTTGCGCATGAGCGCCAGCAGCGGCGAGACGATCACGGTGGGCCCGGCGACGCCGTCGCCGGGCTGCGCCCGCTCGCGCGGAGGCGCGGAGGCACCGCCCTGGTCGCCCCCCTCGGGCGGCGGGGCGGTGCCCTGGTCGCGCTCGCGGAGCAGGGCGGTGGCCACGAAGTAGACCGCCGACTTGCCCCACCCGGTGCGCTGCACGCAGAGGACCCGACGGCGGTCGACCACCAGCGCCTCGATCGCCCGCCACTGGTCCTCCCGGAGCCGGGCGTGCTCGCCGGCCAACCGCCGCAGCACCGCCTCGGCCCGCTCCCGTACCGCCGTCCGATCCTGGCTCATCCGGCATTTCTACCAGCTACGACGGACGTTCCCGCCGGGCGAGAGCGGACGGGCGGCCAGGGACGTTCGCGTCCGCGTCGGTCCGCCGGCCGGAGACGGCCCGCGTCCGGCGTCGGGACGGGCACCCGGCGCCCGGGGCGGGGCGGCACGGCCCGGCTGTGGGAACCGGACAAACGGTGGTGATCCGCCGATCCGGGCGCACACGGCGCCCAGGGCGCGGGCGGGCGGCTGACGGTGACCTCGTGCCAAGATCTGCGGCGGCGACAGTCCAACCAGGAGAGAGAACAATGCGAATGACGCAACGAACCGGCACCGCCGGACGGGTCCGGCGGGTCGCGACGGCCGCGGCCGCCCTGCTGGCCGCGACCTCCCTGCTGGCCGGATGTGGCGACGACGACGCACAGGACTCCCCGGCGGCCTCCTCGCCGGTCCCGTCGGCATCCCCGTCGGCCAACCCGAAGAGCACGCTCCTGGCCGCGGTGCCGGACGAGGAGGACCCGGCCTTCCGGTTCAGCGGCAGCGACCCGACCGGCGTCGTCACCGGCGTGGTGGACCCGGCGGGCAAGGGCATGGACCTCACCCTCACCGAGAAGGACGAGGAACTCGACTTCACGATGAAGCTGTCCTTCCGCCTGATCGAGCAGCGCTCCTGGATGAAGGTGAGCTTCGACGGCGCCGAGGAACTCAGCAGCATGCTGAAGCTGCCGAAGAAGTGGATGGAGCTGGACCACGCGAAGCTGACCGACCCGGCCAGCGTGCCCTACTACGAGGGCGCCGACCCGGGCAACACCGGCGCGATCCTCGGGGCGGCTGGGGACACCGTGACGGACCAGGGCGGCGGGACCTACACCGGGACCGTGGACCTGACCCACGGCGAGCACGTGCGCCAGGCCATGGCGGACGCCGTGGACGTCGACGCGCTCGGCGCCGCGGCGAAGATGATCCCGTTCACGGCCGTCGTCGGGGCGGACGGGAACCTCACCTCGCTCACCCTGGAGATCCCGGCGGCCGGCAAGAACAAGGCCACGAAGTACGTCGTGAAGTACTTCGACTTCGGCAAGGCACCGAAGGTCGCCGTGCCGACGGGCAGCCAGGCGCAGAAGGCCCCGGCATCGGCGTACGAGCTGCTGAACGGCTGACGTACGGGAAGACGGGGTCGCGGTCGCACGAGGGGGCCGCGGCCCCGGTCGGGGCGAGCCGGCAGGGGTCAGGCCGGCTCGCGGGACACCACCGCCCGGACCGTCTCGACCAGGCTGGTCGTGCGGGGGTCCGGACCCATCGTGACGCGGAGCCCGCTCGTCACGTAGCCGAAGGCGATGCCGCTGGCCGGGTCGGCGTAGCCGAGCGAGCCGCCGTGGCCGGGGAAGCCGAAGGCGGTGGGCGACCACCACGGCTGTTCGGGCAGCGGCAGGCCGAAGCCGAGCGCCGGCCTGGTCGGCACCAGCAGCACCCGGTCGACCCCGCCGGCCTGTTCCCGGGTGGCGGCGTCGAGGGTGGCCGCGTCGAGGATCCGGACGCCGTCGACCTCGCCGATCAGCCCCGCGTAGAAGCGTGCCAGCGACGAGGCGGTGCAGATGCCGTTGACCGCGGGGACCTCGGCCGCCCAGGCACGCGGGTCGGCGAGGTCGAGCGGCGGGTCGGTCACCATCGTCGACCGGACCACCAACGAGGCCGGATCGGTGTACGCGGCGAACCCCTCCGGGGGCGGCCCGGCGGCGGCGGGTGGGGCGACCGGCTGCTCGACGAGCCGGGCGACCGGGTGCGCCTCGGTGGCGGGCAGGCCCACCCAGAAGTCCAGGCCCAGCGGTGCGGCGATCTCGTCGGCGAAGTACGTGCCGAGGCTTCGGCCGGAGACCCGGCGTACCACCTCGCCGACCAGCCAGCCGTAGGTGAGCCCGTGGTAGCCGTGTGCCGTGCCCGGCGGCCAGGCCGGTGCCTGGGCGGCCAGGGCGGCGACGACCGGCTCCCAGGTCAGTGCCTCCGCCAGTGGAACCGGACGGTCGAGCACCGGCAGCCCCGCCTGGTGGGACAGGAGCCAGCGGACCGGGATGCCGTCCTTGCCGGCCGCCGCAAACTCCGGCCAGTACTCGGCGACGGGTGCCGCCAGGTCGAGCTGCCCGCGCTGGGCCAGCAGGTGCGCGCAGGCCGCCGGCACGCTCTTGGTGGCCGAGAAGACCACCTGGAGGGTCTCCTCCCGCCAGGCGCGGCCGGTGGCGGGATCGGCGAGCCCGCCCCACAGGCGGGCCACCTCCCGGCCGTGCCGGTAGACGCTGAGGGCCGCGCCGATCTCGGACCGCGTCTCGAAGTTCGCCAGGAACGCCTCCCGGACCGGCTCGTAACCCGGCGCCACGGTGCCGCTGACCACGGACATGCGCTCTCCCTCCGGAGCGTCGGGCCCGGACGACGATCAGCCCGGGCAGCCACGTCAGGATAGCCTGACGAAACCAGTCAGGGAACCCTGACAAGCATATGCTTGCGGGATGGCGGAGGCAGAGGTGCCGGGGCACGCGAACCTCATCGGGTTCCGGCTGCCGGACGGGACGTTGAGTACCGACGCCGCAGCACCCGCGACGACCGTCGGCTACCGGGCCCGGTGCAGTTGCGGCTGGGTCGGCGCCAGCGACTACCCGGCCGCCGAGGAGGGCCGCTGGATGGCCACCTCCGAGTGGGGCGGACACATCAGGCCGGTCCTGGCCGCCACACCGCCCGGTTGGCTGCTGGGCCGTTCCGACACCCTCCGGGACAACGTCGCCGAGCTGGCCACCACCTGGCCGTTGCAGGCGCTCGGCATCCTCGCCGAGGTGGAACGCTGGCAACGGCCGCTGATCGAGCGCGCCGTCGTGGCGGCGCGGGAGGCCGGGCTCTCCTGGGCCGAGATCGGCAACGCGCTCGGCATCAGCCGGCAGTCGGCGCACGAGCGGTTCCGCAACCTCACACCGCCGAAGCCCTCCGCCTGATCGGATCCGCAGGCGCGACCCCGCTCACGGCGCACAGCGGGCGCGGTCGACGCCTGCGGGCCACCGGTGCCCGTCCGCGCGGAGGCCCCGCCGATGACGAGGCGTCGCCGGGCGGCGGCAGCTTCGTCATCGGCGGGGCCTGAGCCCGCGCCGTCAGGGGCGGCGGGACGGGGTGCGCAGGGAGTGCCGCAGGAGTGCCAGGCGCGGGGCGAGGCTGGCCAGGCCGCCGGGGAAGAAGTAGACGGCCAGGATGAAGACCGTGCCGAGCACGAAGAGCGGCTGGGACAGCGGGTTGCTCAGGAACGCCGGCAGGGCCTCCACCGCGTCGGACGTGCCGAACGCGACCAGCCGGTGGTCCAGGTACATGTAGAGGATGCCGCCGATCACCGGGCCCCACCGGGTGCCCGGCCCGCCGAGCACGACCATGACCAGCAGCGCCAGGGTCCACTCGGAGGAGGTGATGTGCGGCGAGGCGCCGCCCACGATCAGGACGTAGACCGCGCCGCCGGCCGCCGCGAGGCCGCCGGCCAGGGTGAACGCCACCAGCTTGAACCGGTACGGGTCGAGCCCCAGCACCCCGATCCGCCGCTCGTCGTCGCGCAGGCCGGCGAGCACCCGCCCGGTCGGCGAGCCCGACACCCGGTGCACCACGAAGACCACCACGACCAGGTACGCCAGCGCCAGCCAGTAGAGGTTGACGGTGTTGGTGACCCCGACCAGCCCCTCGGGCAGCCCGGACACGTCCAGCGGCAGCCCCTCCTCGCCGCCGGTGAGCCCGCCGAAGTCGCGGGCCACCAGGATCGCCCCGACCTGGGCGAAGGCGAGCGTCACCATGGCGAACGCGATCCCGACCGTACGCAGCGCCACCGCGCCGAGCAGCGCGGCGAGGATCGTCCCGCCGGTGATCGCGAGCAGCGCGGCCTGCCACAGCGGCAGTCCCGCCTTGGTGACGAGGATGTCGGTGCCGTAGACGCCGGCGGCGAAGTAGAGGGCGTGCCCGAAGGAGAGCATCCCCGTCCGCCCGAAGAGCAGGTCGTACCCGGCGGCCAGCCCGCCGAAGACCAGGCAGACGGCGAGCAGTTGCAGGGTGCCCGGGGAGTTGAGCGCCCCCTCGAAGACGCCCGGCAGGTGCAGCGTGGAGTAGGGCAGGATCAGCGCGACCAGCAGCGCGACCAGCGGCAGGTACGGGCGCAGCCCGTGCCACCGCCGGCGCCCCGGCGTCAGCTCGTCGGGCACCGCCGCGGGCGGCGCCGGAACCTCGGGGCTCTTGACCTCGGTCATGCCGTTGCCACCTTTCCGGCGATGCCCTGCGGGCGCAGCAGCAGCACCACGGCCAGCAGTGCGACCACGCAGATGTCGCCCAGCCCGGAGGTGCCGTAGTAGTTGACGAACTGTTGGGTCAGGCCGACGGCGACCGCCGCGTACGCGGACCCGGTCACCGAGCCCATCCCGCCGATGACCACGACGATGAACGCGAAGATCAGCAGCGAGCCGCCCTGGCCGGGCGAGACGGTGCCGAAGTAGACGCCGCCGAGCGCGCCGGCCAGCGCCGCCGCCGCCCCGCCGATCGCGAAGACCAGGGTGAACGCCTTGCGCACGTCGATGCCGAGCGCGGTGACCATCTCCCGGTTCTCCACGCCGGCCCGGATCACCAGGCCGTAGCGGGTCCAGCGGAGGAAGGCCAGGATCGCGCCGAGCACCAGCACCGCTGCGATGATCAGCAGCAGGCCGCCGTTGGGCACGTTGGCGCCGAGGATTCCGGTCACCTGCCGGGTCCACTCGGGACGGGGGAACGGCCGGGCGTCCGCGCCCCAGGTCGCCTGGAGCAGCGCCACGCCGGCCAGCGAGAGGCCGACGGTGACCAGCACCTGCTCGATGGTGCGGGAGTAGAGCGGCCGGATCAGCACCAGCTCGACGAGCACCGCCACCAGCGTGCCGGCGGCCACCCCGAAGGCGACCGCGACCACGAAGCCGAAGCCGTCCGATCCGGCGCCGGGCAGGTTGCCCGCCGCCCACCAGGTCCCGTACGCGCCGACGCCGAGGAAGACGCCGTGCGCGAAGTTGAGCACGTCGGCCAGGCCGAAGACCAGGGAGAGCCCGCTGGCGACCAGGAAGTAGAGCGCCGCCAGGCCGAGCCCGGTCAGCGTCAACAGGATGACGGTGTCCATCAGTGCTGGTCCTTCCTCGCGCCGGCCGGCGTACCGGCGGGGTGGTGTCCCTCCGCCGAGCCCACGCCCAGCAGCGACCTGGTCAGGGCGGTCTCCAGCAGCAGTTCCTGCGCGTCGCCGGTCCAGGCGACCTGGCCGGCGGCCAGCACGACCGCGTCCCGGGCGAGTCGCCGGACCACGGCGAGGTTCTGCTCGACCAGCAGCACCGGCACGGACTCGGCGACCCGTTCCAGCACCTCGGCCACCTCGGTCACCACCTTCGGCGCGAGCCCCTTGGTCGGCTCGTCGACCAGCAGCAGCCGGTTGTCGTTGAGCAGTACCCGGCCGATCGCGAGCATCTGCTGCTGCCCGCCGGAGAGCGAGCCGGCCCGTTGCCGTCCGCGCCGGTCCAGCTCGGGGAAGAGCGCGAAGACCTTGTCGTACGCCGGGGTGCTGCCCCGCCGCTCGGCGAGCCGGAGGTTCTCCGCGACGGTGAGCCCGGCGAAGACGCACCGGTCCTCCGGCACGTAGCCCAGCCCCCCGCGGACCAGCCGGTGGGTGGGCCGGGCCAGCAGGCTCTGGGCGCCCATCCGGACGGCGCCCCGGACCTCGCCGGCGGGCGGGGTGAGGCCGACGATCGCGCGCAGCGTGGTCGTCTTGCCGACGCCGTTGCGCCCGAGCAGGACGGTGACGCCGGTCGGGGCGACCGTGAAGGACACCCCCTGGAGGATGTGCAGCCCGGCGATGCGGACCGACAGGTTCTCCACGCTGAGAATGGGTTCCACTAGAGCGACTCCCCCAGGTAGGCCTCTTGCACGGTGGGGTTGGCCATCACGGTCTCCGGGGTGTCGCAGGCCAGCAGCGCGCCGTGGTGCATCACGGCGATCCGGTCGGCCAGCTCCAGGATGACGTCCATGTGGTGCTCGACCATCAGCACCGACCGGCCGCTGTCGCCGGTGAGCGAGCGGATCACCGAGACCAGCTCGGGCACGTCCTCGGCGCTGACCCCGGCCATCGGCTCGTCGAGCAGCATGACCCGGGGCTCCCCGGCGAGCAGCAGGGCGATCTCCAGCTTCCGCTTCTCGCCGTGGGCGAGGGTGCCGGCCAGCGCCGCACCCCGGTGGGCGAGGCCGACGCGGTCGAGCGCCGCGTCGGCGGCGGCGGCGACCTCCCGGTCGGCCGCCGCCCGCCGCCACAGCTTCATCGAGCCCCCGCGGTGCGCCTGCACGGCGAGCCGGACGTTCTCCCGCACGCTGAGCGAACCGAAGACCGAGGATGCCTGGAAGGTACGGCCGAGGCCGAGACGGGCCCGCTTGTGCGGCGGCAGGGAGCCGATGTCCTGCCCGTCGAGGGTGATCCGACCTTCCGTGGCCCGGCGTACGCCGGTGATCAGGTTGAACAGTGAGGTCTTGCCGGCGCCGTTGGGCCCGATGACGCCGAGGAACTCCCCCGGCGCCAGGTCGAGGTAGACGCTGTCGACGATGGCGACCTCACCGATCCGCCAGGTCAGACCGCGGGTGGCGAGCATCCGGTGTCAGCCCTTCATCGCCACGGCCGGCGGTGCGGACTCGTCCCCGGTCAGCGCCTTCTGGGCGGTGGCCGTGAACGCGGTGCCGCTGCCGGACAGCTTGGCCTGGAACATCGGCTGGAGCAACGCGTGGTCCTCGGCGCGGATGGTCATCTTGCCCTTGACCCCGTCGAAGCTCCAGCCCTCCAGCGCCTTGACCATCTTCTCGACGTCGTCGCCGCCCTCTTCGATGGCGCGGACGACCATCTGCGCGGCGGCGAAGCCGTCCGGGTGGAACAGGTCGACGGTGCCGACCTTGGCCTTCAGCGCCTTCACGGCCTCGTTGTCGGAGGCCCCGTCGAAGTAGTGCGACAGGAAGGAGATCTTGCTGCCGGCGGCGCCGAAGGTCGGCCACGAGGCGCGGATGTCCAGGCCGGTGACGACCGTGGTGGAGGAGAGCACGCCCTGCTGGTCGAGCGTCTGCCACATCGCGGGGGCGGTGGTGCCGGCCCAGGCGACGAAGAGCAGGTCCGGCTTGGCGGACTTGATCTGGCTGGCGAACGGGGTGAACTCGGTGGCGCTGGCCGGCGCCCGGACGCTGCTGACGGCAGCGCCCGCGCCGCCGATGACGGCCTTCACGGCCGCCTCGTTGGCGTCGCCGAAGGCGCCGTCCTGGGCGAACACCACGACCTTCTTGCCGGCCGGGTCGCCGATGAACGACTTGGCGGTGACCACGTCCTGGTACGACTGCCGCCCGGACCGGAACGTGTACTTGTTGGCGCCGGTCACCGCGTCGGTGGCGGCGGGCCCGGAGATGAAGAGGACCTTGTTCTGCGCGGCGATCGGGGCGACCTGGAGGGCCACGCCGGAGGCCGTCGAGCCCGCGATGATCTTGTTGCCCTTGCCGATCAGGTCCTTGGCCGCGGAGACCGCCTTCGCCGGATCCCCCGCGTCGTCGACCTCGGTGACCTCGACGGCCCGGTCGCCCACCTTGTTGGTGCCCTTGGTGGCGAAGTCGAGGCCGGCCTTGAATCCCTCGATGTACTGCTTGCCGTAGCTGGCGAGCGCTCCCGACTGGGAGTAGACCAGGCCAACCTTCACCGGGGCGGCGCTGTCGCCGCCACCGGAGGCGGTGTCCTGCGGGCTGCCACAGGCCGTGGCGGCGAGCGCCGCGGCCATCATCGTGGCGGCGGAGAGGAACACCCGCCGCGTCGTCCGGACCGTCATTGCGACTCCACGTGAGGACTCGGAGGTAGGGAACTCATATGACGGCTCACGCTAGAAGTGACGTCACCCACGGGCTATGTGGTCGAAACACACAAGTAACAGGGGTGGGGTGGTCACCGCTACCAGCCGGCGGCACGCGGCGCGGGGAGCGCGGGGGGCCGGTGGCGCCCCCGCCCATCGACGAAACCCCTCATGTGTCGGGCCCGGACATCGCGGCGGATGACCTTCCGGAGTTCGTGCTCACGCACGCCTGCGCGGCGAGCCCCAGCCCGACCGGCAGCCCGACCGGCACTCCGACCCGCACCCCGACCGGTCGCCCGACGGCCTCGCCGACCAAGAGCGAACTGCCCATCACCGGCGTCTCGGGCACCGGCACCCTGCTCCCGATCACCGCGCTCGGCCTGGTCGCCGTCGCGGTCGGGGCCTTCTTCCTCGTCGCGCACCGCAGACGGAACACGACCGGCTGAGCCGCCGGGCACACGCTGCCGAGAGCGTCGTGCGAACGACTTGGGTGACGGGGCGGTTCCGCGGGGAACCGCCCCCGTCGTGTCGGGAACGTCGCCGGAGGCCGCTCGACGGCGTCCGCGCGTCCACCCGTCCCCGCTGAATCGCCTGCGACATCAGCTCGACAGGCGCGACGCGGGCGGGCGGCGGCCAGGGGCGTCAGCGCCGGGCGAGACCCTCCCGGGCCGCGACGGCGGTGTCCGGGTGGTCGGTGAAGACGCCGTCGAGGCCGAGGCTGAGGAACAGCTCGTACTCGGCCTGGATGTCGCCGCGGGCGTTCGGGTCGGCGCCGATGCGCAGGTCGGCCGGCAGGAACTGGTTCTCCGCCCGGAACGTCCAGGCGTGGACGATCAGCCGCTCCCGGTGCGCGTCCCGGACCAGGGTCGTCGGGGCGAGCAGCCTGCCGGCGGCGTCACGCGGGACGATCAGGTTCTTGTTCGCCCCGACCCCGTCGGCGTAGGAGGCGATCCACTTCAGGCCGGCCGGCTTCGCCAGGTCCTGGTAGGTGCGGGCGTCGCCGGCGACGGTGAAGTCGTACGGGCGGCCGGTGGCGTCGAGAAGCTGCGCGAGCCTGACGTCGACCATCCGGTTCAGCTTGCGCAGGTTCGCCGTCTCGAACGACTGGACGATCACCGGAGAGTTCCGGTGGGTCAGCCTGTTGCGCCGCAGCACCTCGACCAGCGGCTCCTCCAACGGCAGCCCGATGGACGCGAAGTAGCTCGGGTGCTTGGTCTCCGGATAGACGCCGATCGTCCGGCCCCGCGCCCGCCCCTCGGCGCGGGCCAGGTCGATGACCTCCTGGAGGGTGGGCACCTGGAACTGGCCGTCGAAGGCGGTGTTGGCGACGCGGACCTTGGGCAGCCGCTCCTTGGCCCGCAGCGTCCGCAGCTCCGCGAGGGTGAAGTCCTCGGTGAACCAGCCGGTGACCGCGACGCCGTCGATGCTCTTCGTGGCCCTGCGGGCGGCGAACTCGGGGCGGGCGGCCACGTCGGTCGTACCGCTGATCTCGTTCTCGTGCCGCGCCACCAGCGCGCCGTCGCGGGTGGCGACGAGGTCCGGCTCGATGTAGTCCGCGCCCTGCCGGATCGCCAACCGGTAGGCCTCCAGGGTGTGTTCGGGCCGATAGCCGCTCGCACCCCGGTGAGCGATCACCAGGGGCCGGTCCGTCGCCCGCGCCCGCTCGGCGGCGGGCGCCGGGGCGGCCGAGGCGGTCACCGTCGGCACGGCCACGGCTGCCGCCAGCAGGGTGCCGGCCACAGCGAGGGCGGAAAGGGTACGTCGCAACGCCGTCTCCTTGTCGTCGAGGAATCCGCCTCAGCAGACACGCCCGGACTGACGGCGAGTTGGTCGGCGCCTGGCCGGCGGGTAAACCCCGGCATGCCGGTTTCCACACCCGACTCGCGGCGGAAAAGGAAGATTGTCTGGTGCGCCGGCTTCTCCGTCACCCCGTGCGGCTCGTGCCGCTCGGCTTCCTGGTGACGATCCTGGTCGGCACCGGGCTGCTGATGCTGCCCTGGGCCACCAGCGAGCACCGGCACACCCCGTTCCTGACCGCCCTCTTCACCGCCACGTCGGCGGTCTCGGTGACCGGGATGGCGGTGGTGGACACCCCGAACTACTGGAACGAGTTCGGGCTCGTGATGATCACCGTGCTCACCCAGGTCGGCGGCCTCGGCATCGTGACCGGTGCCACCCTGGTGATCCTCGTGGTGGCCCGGCGGCTGGGGCTGCGCAGCCGGCTGCTGGTGCAGGCCGAGACAGCCGAGTTCGGCATCGGCGACGTACGCCGGCTGCTGCTGCGCATCGCCGGCCTCGCGCTCGCCTGCGAGGCCGTCATCACCGCGATCCTGACCGCCCGGCTGTGGATCAGCTACGACTACCCGTTCGGCCGGGCCCTCTGGGGCAGCGTCTTCCACGCCGTCCAGGCCTTCAACAACGGCGGGTTCGCCCTCTACACCGACAGCCTGGTCGCCTTCTCGACCGACGCCTGGGTCACCCTGCCGCTGGCGTTCGGCACCATCGTCGGCGGGATCGGCTTCCCGGCGCTCTTCGAGGCGGTACGGGAGTGGCGGCAGCCGACGCGGTGGGCGGTCGCCACCAAGCTGACCGTCTGGGGCAGCCTGACGCTGCTGGTGCTGGGCTTCGCCGGCCTGCTGGTCATCGAGTGGGCCAACCCGCGCACCCTGGGCATCTACGCCTGGTCGGAGAAGCTCCTGGTGGCATTCGCCCAGAACTCGTACATCCGCACCGGCGGCTTCAACGTCCTGGACATGGACGGCCTGGAGGAGGAGAGCTATCCCCTCGTCATCGCGCTGATGTTCATCGGCGGCGGCAGCGCCAGCACGGCCGGCGGGATCAAGGTGGCCACCTTCTTCCTGCTCGCCTTCGTCATCCGGGCGGAACTGCGGGGCGAGCCGGACGTGACGGTCGGGCACCGCCGGGTGGCCACCGCCAGTCAGCGGCAGGCCATCACCGTCGCGCTGCTCAGCGTCGCGCTGGTGGTCTGCGGCACGGTGGTGCTGGTCTTCCTCACCGAGGGGGTTCCCGGATACGCGGCGCTGTTCGAGGTGACGTCGGCGTTCACCACCACCGGCCTCAGCGTCGGGATCGCCGCGTCGCTGCCGCAGAACGGCCAGCTCGCCCTGATCATTCTCATGTTCGTCGGCCGGATCGGGCCGCTGACCCTCGGGTCGGCGATCGCCCTGAACACCCGCCGGCGGCTGTACCGCTACCCGGAGGAGCAACCCATTGTCGGCTAGGAAGACGGACGGAAGCGGCATCGTGGTGATCGGGCTGGGCCGGTTCGGGTGCCACCTGGCCGGCGCGTTGACCGCGATGAACCACGAGGTGCTCGCCATCGACCGCAATCCGGACCAGGTGCAGCGGTGGTCGGCCCAGCTCGACCGCGTCGTGCAGGCCGACACCACCGAGGAGGGGTCGTTGCGCCAGCTCGGCGTGGCGGACTTCGGCCGGGTGGTGGTCGCCATCGGCGCCTCGCTGGAGGCGAGCGTGCTGACGGTGCTGGCGCTGGCCGAGCTGGGCGTACCGCAGATCTGGGCGCGGGCCACCTCCACGAAGCACGCCAAGATCCTGGACTCGGTCGGCGCGCACCACGTGATCTTTCCCGAGGCGGAGACCGGCGAGCGGGTGGCCCATCTCATCGTCAGCAGGATGCTCGACTTCATCGAGTTCGGCGACGACTTCGCCATCGCCAAGGTGTGCACCCCGGAGACGATGCTCGGCCGGCCGCTCTCGGAACTGACGCCCACCGCGCGCTACGGGGTGCGCGTGGTGGGCGTGAAGCTGCCGGGGGAACGCTTCCGGTACGCCACCGACGCCACCGTGATCGCCCCGGGCAGCATGCTGATCGTCGAGGGGAACATCGAGCAGGTGCAACGATTCGCGGAGCTCAGCTGACCCCGGCGGGCTCAGTCGTCGTCGCCACCGTCGTCATCGTCCTCGTCCCTTTCCTTTTCCGTTGCCTGACTTACTTTTTTTCCACCACCCGCCCCCTTGCCCTTGCCCGAGTTGTCGGACTTGGCCTTCGACCCGCCGGAGCTGCCGCCCGAACTCCCGGCCGACGTGCCGGCCTTCTTGGTCGGGGGCTTGGCCGGCGCCTTCGTCGGCGCCTTGGTGGGCGCGACGGCAGGCGCCACACCGGCCACCCCGGAGACCTGCACGGCGCAGGTCTCGTCGCCGAGGCGGAACTCCAGCGGCAGCGGGTTGACCCCGGCGTGGCGGCCGGTCAGGGTGAGCTTCTCGGACGCGCCGGGGGCCAGCGCGGCCCGCTCGGGGGCGGGCTCCACGAGCACCGTGCGCCCCTGCTGGCGCACCGGGACGGGCGTCGCCTTCGTCACCGTCTGCTGGCCGGGGAAGGCGAAGCTCAGCCGCCAGTCGCGCAGCTCCCGCGTGCCGGTGTTGGTCAGGGTCAGCTCGGCGGCGAAGTCCTTGCCCGAGTCCGTGCGCAGCGCGTACGCGACCCGGCACGGCGGCGGGGCCTCCGCCCCCATCCGCGCCTGGGTCGGCTGGTCGATTCCGCCGCTGGCCGGGCTGCGGGAGGTGAAACCCCACAACCCCGCCGTCACCGCCACCAGCCCGGCGGCGGCCACCCCGGCCTCGATCCGCCGGCGCCGGGTCACGGCACGCCGGTTGCGCGTACGGGAGAACGGCAGCGCGTCGGTCGCGGCGGACCAGGGCAGGATCGTGGTGCCGGCGGCGGCCAACGCGTCCTCGTCCACGGGCCCCGCCGCCGGGGAGACCGGCACCGCGGCGATCATGCCGGCGGCCTCGGCGAGCGTCCGCGCGACCTCGGTGGTGGCGGGCCGGTCCCCCGGGCGCTTGGCCAGGCAGCGGCTCACCAGCTCGCGCACCTCGTCGGGCAGCCCCGGCACCGGCGGCATCGGCTCCGGCTCGTTGTACATGTGCGCGCGCAGCATCTGGGTGGTGGTGCTCGCCTGCCAGGGCAGCCGGCCGGTGAGCATCCGGTAGAGCAGCAGGCCGACCGCGTACACGTCGGTGGCCGGGGAGACCTGACCGTTGTCGAGCCGCTCCGGGGCCAGGTACGCGGGCGTGCCGAGCAGGGTGCCGTCCGGCCCCTTCTCCTTCTCCCCCACCAGCGCGGAGATGCCGAAGTCGACCACCTTCACGCCGGTGGCGGTCAGCATGACGTTGCCCGGGGTGACGTCGCGGTGTACCACGCCACGGGCGTGCGCGGTGGCCAGCGCCGAGGTGACCTCCGCGCCGATCGTCACCGCCTCCCGCCAGGGCAGGCTGCCCCGGCGCAGCCGGCCGGTCAGCGACTCCCCGTCGACCAGCTCCATGACGACGTACGGCACCGTCAGGCCGACCTGCTCGGACTCGCCGTAGTCGTAGACGTTGGTGATGTTGGGGTGGCACAGCCGGGCCGCGGCCTGCGCCTCGATCCGGATGCGGTGCCGGAACGCGCGGTCGGCGGCCAGCCGCGACGCGAGCACCTTGACCGCCACCTGCCGGCCGAGCACCTCGTCGTAGCCGCGCCAGACGACGGACATGCCGCCCGCCCCCAGCTGTTCGATCAGCCGGTACCGCTCACCCAGCAGTTGTGCGCCGTCCCGGATCGGTCCACCCATGAGAGTCGTTGTTGCCCCGGACCGGCCCGGCTACACCTCAAGGGTCGGAATCGGTCAGGGATTCACCCGTTCAGGCGGTGGCGAGGAGCTGGTCCACGGGCGCGTAGTCGTCGGTCAGCACCAGCGCCTCGCCGACGAACGCGGTGAGGTCGGCGCCCGCCAGCAGGTTGGCGCCCTCCCGCAGCTCGGCCAGCCGGGCACGGACCGCCGCCAGCGGCAGCGGGGCGTCGGAGGCGACGATGAGGAAGTTCGAGCCCTCCCGACCGGCGAGCGCCGCCGCCGGGGCGATCAGGGCGACGTGCCGGAACTCGGCGGCGACGGTGGCCAGCTCGCTGCGGATGAAGCGCAGCGGCGGGTAGTCGATGACGTTCTGCACGTAGACGCCGCCCGGGCGGGTCACCCGGCGGACCTCGGCGGCCATCTCCCGGGTGGCGAGGTGCCAGGGGACCACCAGGTGCCCGAACGCGTCGCCGACCACGAGGTCGCGGCTGTCGGTTGCCTCCCCGGCGACCAGCATCCGGGCGTCACCCACCACCGCCCGCAGGTCCGGCCCCTGGCGTACGCCGAGCTGCCGCTCGCCCAGCTCCACCAGCCCGCCGTCGATCTCGAACACGACGTTGTCCGTGCCCGGGCGGGTGGCGGTCAGGTAGCGGGGCACGGTGAAGCCGCCGCCGCCCAGGTGCAGCGCGTCGAGTCGCTGCCCCTTCGGCGCGACCACGTCGGCCACCGCCCCGATCCACCGGGTGTACGCGTACTCCAGGTGGGTGGGGTCGGCGAGGTCCACGTACGAGTGCTGGGCCGAGTTGAGCAGCAGGGTGCGGCCGGAGCCCCGGGCGGGATCGGCCTCCACGCTGGCGCAGTGGTAGGCGGTCTCGATGTCGCACGGGTTCGGGGCGACCGTGGTCAGCCCGGCGCCGACGAGGCCCAGCACCGCCAGGGCGGCCTTGGCGCGGGCGCGGCCGGGCAGCTCCGCGGCGTCCTGGCGGCGCAGCCACACCCCGAGGCCCAGCCCGGTGAGCCCGAGCGAGGCCGCCAGCGCGAACAGGATGACCGTGCTGGGCAGCGCGGCCACCAGCACGAACCCGGTGCCCAGGGTGGCCGTGATGCCGCCCAGCGTGCCGATGCCGGAGAGCCGGCCGACCACCTGACCGGTACGCCGCAGGTCGGCGAGCTGGAGCTTGACCACCAGCGGGGTGACCGCGGCGAGCAGGGCCGCCGGCACGAAGACCGCGAGCGCGACGAGCAGCAGGATGGCCGAGGCCGCCCCGCCGCGCAGCACCTCACCGGCGTACCGGACGACGGGCAGGGTGACCGCGGTGGCGATGCCGGCCAGCACCAGCGCCGGGGCCAGCAGGGCCCTCGGGTTGCGCCGGTCGGCCAGCCAGCCGCCCGTCCACGCGCCGTAGGCGATGGCGGCCAGGGCGATCCCGATGACCGAGCTGGTCACCTGGAGGGTCACCCCGACGTACGGCCCGACGAGCCGCAGGGCGACGGTCTCCAGCACCAGGACGGCGCCGCTGGAGAAGAAGACCAGGAACGCGGCGAGTCCGTTGGGCAGGGCCAGGGCGGTCGTCGCCGCCGGCCGGGCCGGCGGGACCGTGACGTCGGAGGATGGGGAGCTCACCCGCGCGATGGTACGCAGGAAAACTGGGCCACCGGGTCAGTACATCGAGAGATGAACATGGTTCGTGTGGTCGGCGGCGGGGCTGCCGCTGCCGCCGTACGCCCGCCATCCGGTGCCGGGGTGCCAGATCTGCCGGTACCAGATCACGTAGAGCACGCCCAGCCGGCTGGCGTTGCGCACGTGCCAGGCGGCGAGGCTGTCCCCGTACGCCTTGTCCCCGCCGGTGGCGGTCTTGTCCTCGAACCCGCCGGCGGCGGCCGAGAAGTCGCAGGCCCGGCCCTTGGGGTGCTCGCCGGAGCCGCCGCTGCGGTAGCAGGAGACGTACCGCTTGTAGCCGGCCGCCTTGGTCTGGTTGAGGGCGTTGAGCGTGCGCGGGGTGATGCAGCCGGAGGTGGTCGGGTCGTTCACCGAACAGGACTCCGACGGCCAGGACCCGTCCGAGTTACGGGGGGCCGGCTTCGCCGAGGAGGAGCTGGCGCCGCTGAACCCGCCGCTGCTGCCCGAGCTGACCTCCGCGAGCGCCGCCTCGGCCTCCTTCTTCTTCTTCGCCATCACCGCGAGCTGCTTCTGCTGCTCGCGGACCTCGGTGTCGATGGCGATCTTGGCCTGCCGGGCCTGCTCGCGTGCCTGGGTCAGGTCGCGCAGCCGCCTGCCGTCGCGCTGCGCCATCAGGTCGAGGCTGGCCGCCCGCTCCAGGAACGCCTCCGGCGAGGCGCTGTCGAGCAGCATCGACGTGGGCGTCAGCCGACCCAGCCGGTACGACTGGGCGGCCACCTCGCCGACCTGCGCGGTCAGCTCGACCAGCCGGACCTCCAGCGTGCCCAACTGCCCGGTCAGCTGCTTCTGCCGCGCCTTGGAGTTCTCCAGCTTCCCCTTGGCCTCGATGTGTGCCTTGGCGGTGGCCTCCAGGGCGTCCCGGAGCTTCTTGGTGCCGCCCTCGTTGGGCTCCGCGTACGCCGGCACGGCACCGCCGGCGAAGAGCATCGTCACGGCGACGAGCAGGGCGATCAGCGGGCGGCGGGCACGCCGCCCGGCCGGCGGGGCGGTCAGCGGGCGGTGACCGTCCGGCCCGGCGGGCATGGTCCTGCGCACGAAAGCATCCTTCCGTCGGCCGCCGGCCCCGGACGACGGCGTGGCGCGGCGGCGGCCCTCGCCGGGCGCCGGACGGCGGCCTGCTGGCGGAGACCGGCGGTCAGGATACCGGACGGAGCACGCCGGACCGGGCCCGCGAATGCCCGGAGCACCGAACGTCGACGCAGTGTCGCACCGACGTCACGCACCGCCGAGCAGCGCCTCGCGTACCCCCACCCAGATCTGCTCGCTCGCGGCGACCAGGAGGCCGTGGCCGTCGTCCCCCGGGCGGTAGTCGGTGCCGTCGAAGCGCCGGGCGACCCCGCCCGCCGCCCGGACCAGCAGGGCGCCCGGGGCGTGGTCCCACGGCAGGGTGCGCCAGAAGAGCACGAAGTCCTGGTCCCCGGTCAGCACGTCCAGGTATTCCCGGCCGGCGCAGTGCAGGCCGGGCAGCAGTTCACCCAGCCGCGCGCCGCCCGCCTCGACCAGCGCGCGCGGCGCGGCCGGCAGGGCGTGCGACATGGCGGCGCCGCGCACCGCGTCGAGCGCGGGCGCGCGGTCTCCGGTGCGCACCGGCCGGCCGTCGAGCCAGGCTCCCTCGCCGGCGCGCGCGACGGCCAGCGTCCCGGCGAGCGGGTCGAGCACCCAGGCGGCGACGGGATCTCCGTCGGTCAGCAGCGCCACCATCAGCGCGAACGGCTGCCGGCCGGCGGCGAAGTTCGAGGTGCCGTCGACCGGGTCGACCAGCCAGACGTCGCCGGAGCCGCGCAGGTGCTCCAGCAGGGCCGGGTCGTCGGCGACCGCCTCCTCGCCCACCACGACCGAGCCGGGGCGCAGCCGGCGCAGCGCCGTCGAGATCACCTCTTCGGCGCGGCGGTCGGCGACCGTGACGAGGTCGCCCGGTGCCTTCTCGCTGATGTCGGCGTCGTCGAGCTTGCGGAACAGCGGAAGCACGACCTGGTCGGCGGTCTCGCGCAGCAGACCGCCGACGTCGTCGAGCAGGGTGTCAGCCACGCGGCGGCAGCTTGACCACGCTGACGAAGAACTCGTCGATCTGCCGGACCACCGAGATGAAGCGCTCGAAGTCCACCGGCTTCGTCACGTACGCGTTGGCGTGCAACTGGTAGCTGCGCAGGATGTCCTCGTCGGCCTGGGAGGTCGTCAGCACCACCACCGGGATCCGGCAGAGCTGCTCGTCCTTCTTGATCTCCTCCAGCACCTCCCGCCCGTCGCGGCGGGGCAGGTTCAGGTCGAGCAGGATCAGGTCCGGCTGCACCACGTCGGCGTACTGGCCCTCCCGCCGCAGGTAGGCGAGCGCCTCGGCGCCGTCGGAGACGACGGTCAGCCGGTTGCGGAGCTTGTGCTCCTCGAACGCCTCCTGGGTCATCAACACGTCACCCGGATCGTCCTCGACCAGCAGGACCTCGATCGGGCTCTTGCCGTCCGCCGGCGCGGTCATCCCACCGTCTCCCTCATGTCACCCGTTCTACCGCCTTCGGGCGCCCGGTCGGGCCCGTCCGTGGTCTCCGTCTCGTCGGCGCGTCGGTCGGCCTGCGCCGGGGCGCCGCCCGTGCCGGCCTCGGCGGCGGGTCCGTCGCCGTCCCCGGTCACGGCCTCGTCGGTCGCCGGCTCGTCCGCCGCCGACGCGGCGGCCGCCTCGACGTCCTCGGGGAGCGCCGGGAGGGTGAAGCGGATCGCCGTGCCCTCCTCGGTGTCCGTGTCCACCCAGACCCGGCCGCCGTGGTACTCCACGATCTTCTTGACGATCGCCAGCCCGATCCCGGTGCCCGGGTACGCGTCCTTGGCGTGCAGCCGCTGGAAGATGACGAAGATCTTGTCGGCGAACTCCGGCTCGATCCCGATGCCGTTGTCCTGGCAGCTGAACTCCCACTCGTCGCCCACGAGGCGGGCCGAGACGTGCACCTTCGGGGGCACTTCGGGGCGGCGGAACTTGACCGAGTTGCTGACCAGGTTGGCCAGCAGGTTGGTCAGCAGCGGCTCCTCGCCACGGATGACGGGCAGCTCACCCCAGGTCAGCTCCGCGTCGGCGTACTGGCGGGCCGCCTCGGTCTGGCCGGCCACGTCCCCCATGACCTTGTTCATGTCGACCTCGGTGAAGCCGGTGGTGAGCCGGCCGATCCGGGAGAAGGCGAGCAGGTCGTTGATCAGGCGCTGCATCCGCTGCGCGCCGTCGACCGCGAACGCGATGTACTGGTCGGCCCGCTCGTCCAACTGCCCCGCGTAGCGGCGCTGGAGGAGCTGGCAGAAGCTGGCCACCTTGCGCAGCGGCTCCTGGAGGTCGTGCGAGGCGACGTACGCGAACTGCTCCAGGTCACGGTTGGAGCGGGTGAGCTCCTCGGCCTGCTTCTGGAGCTGGCTGTTGACCCATTCGATGCGCTCGCGGGCCTCCCGTACCTCGGCCAGGTCCTTGGCGATCTTGCGCCGCATGGCGTCCACGTCTTCGGCGAGCCGGACGAACTCGGGTGGGCCGTCGCCGGCGATGCCGTGCTGGTAGTCGCCCTCGGCCACCTCGCGGACCTGGTCGGCGAGCCCGGTCAGCGGGCGGATGACCATCTTGTCCAGGGAGACCAGCAGCATGCTGCCGGCGATGATCACCACCGCGACGGCGGCGATCAGCAGGACGACCAACAGGTTGCTCGTCCGCCGGACGTCCTCGGCGCTCCGCTGCCGGGCCTCGAAGATCTCGAGCTGGAGGTCGTCCAGCGCACTGCGGACCGCGTCGAACTGCTCCCGGGCCTGGTCGGTGATCAACGCCTGCCCCGCGGCGGTGCCGCTCTGCTGCGTCGTGGTGACCACCGGCACCGCCACCGCCTGGCGCCACTCCTCGGCCCGCTGCTCCACGTCCAGGAGCTCCTGCCGGATCTCCGGGTAGTCGCCGAGCAGCCGCTCCATCGAGGCGACCAGATCCTGCTCCCGCTTGCGCCCGGCGTCGTACGGCGTCAGGTCGGCCGGGTTGCCGCTGACCGCGTAGCCGCGCACGGCGGTCTCCTGGTCCAGCAGCGCGTTCTGCACCTCCTGCGCCTGCACCCGCAGCGGCCCGGTCTTGTTCAGGATCGCGTCGATGTGCATGCGGTTCTTCGTCGCCACCGCCACCGCGCCGCCCGCCAGCCCGATCAGCAGGACGGCGACGACGGTGAGCAGCGTGACGACCCGCTGACGCAGGGTCCACTGGCGGACGCCCGTCACCGGCCACCACCCCGGCTGACCAGCAGCATGGCGACGTCGTCGGCGAACGGGCCGCCGTTGAGCTGCTCGGCGCGCCCGACCAGCCAGGCCGGCAGCTCCGCCAGCGGCACGGCGAGGGTCGCCGGGTCGGCGAGCAGTCCGCTGAGGCCCGGCACGTCGAGGCGCTCGTCACCCTCGCCGGTCCGGCCCTCGATGAGACCGTCGGTGTACATCAACAGGGACCAGTCATCGGTGTCGAACTCCAGGTCGTAGGCCACGGGCCGGCGGGGTCGTACGCCGAGCAGCAGGCCGCCGGGTGCCGGAACCGGCACCACCTTGCCCCCGGCGAGCAGCAGCGGCGGCGGGTGCCCGGCCAGCCGGACGGTGGCCCGGTTGGCGTCGAGGTCCAGCCGCACGGTGGCGACGGTCGCGAAGATCTCCTGGAGCCGGCGCTCGCTCATCAGCACCTGTTCCAGCGCCGGGAGCACCTCGTCGTCGGGCACGCCGGCGAGGATCAGCGCCCGCCAGGCGACCCGGAGCTCGACGCCGAGGGCCGCCTCGTCCACGCCGTGCCCGCAGACGTCGCCGACGATCAGGTCGAGCCGGTCGGGCCGGGTCTGCACCACGTCGTAGAAGTCACCGCCGATCAGGGCGGCGTGTCGGCCGGGCCGGTAGAAGGTGTGCACCGCGACCACGTCGGTGGTCATCAGCGGCTGGGGCAGCAGGCCCCGTTCGAGGCGGGCGGACTCGGCCTGGCGCAGCTCGACCTCGCGCAGCCGCCGGGCGTTCTCGTCGGCCCGCTTGCGCTCCACCGCGTAGCGCAGCGCCCGGGTCAGCAGCACCCCGTCGACCTGGCCCTTGACCAGGTAGTCCTGGGCGCCCTCGGCGACCGCGACGATGCCGAGGTGCTCGTCGGAGCGGCCGGTCAGCACGCAGACGGCGGCGCCGCTGGACATCTCCAGCACCTGACGCAGCCCGTCGAGACCCTGCGCGTCGGGCAGGCCCAGGTCGAGCAGGACGCAGTCGACGCCCATCACGCGCTGCCGGGCCTCGCTGAGGCTGGTCGCGACCAGCAGGTCGATCATCGAGTTGGTCTCGGCGAGCAACTCGCCGACCAGGAAGGCGTCGCCCTCGTCGTCCTCCACCAGCAGCACCCGCAGCCGCTCGCCGGGAGGCAGGTTGGGATGACGTCCCATGCCGCCGTGCGGGTACGGCACGACGGAGGAACCGGCCAGGCCGGTCCCCCGGTGCGGCCGGGTCACCGCCGCGAGACGCGGGAGATCGCTGGTGATGTCGGGCTCCTTCCGAGTGCCCTGCTGATCCTGTATTACACAACGTTCGCACACAACACGACGGGCTCCGTATGCGCGGGCATGGGTCGGATCACTACGCGGCGAGGGGCAAAGCGGACGTCTGCGCCCTTCCGGCCCGCACCGGGAGTCCCGCTGGCGGTCGCCGGGGTGCAGGATGGTGCCCACCCGAGCCCCGTCCCGAGGAGACCCCCGTGGGCGCACCCCCCACCCGCCCCGCCGACCGCGCGTTGGCCCGGCCCCGTCGTCGGCTGGCCGCCGCCGCGGCGGCGCTCGCCGCACTCGTCGCCGTCGGCGCCGGCACCCTGCTCGACCTGCGCACCCCCGCGCCGCGCCCGGCCGACGCGCCGCCGGGCGAGTTCAGCGCCGCCCGGGCGTACGAGCACGTCGAGGTCGTCGCCGCGCGGACGCACGTGGCGGGCAGCCCGGCGAACGACCAGGTACGCGCGCACGTCGAGGGGGTGCTGCGCGGCCTCGGCCTGGAGACCGAGGTGCAGGACACCGTCGCGCCCGAGGCCGGCCAGCTCAGCGGGGCGGCCGGCGGGGCCACCCTGGCCCGGGTCCGCAACGTGGTGGCCCGGCTGCCCGGCACCGACCCCACCGGCAAGGTCTTCCTCGTCGCGCACTACGACTCGGTGCAGTCCGGGCCGGGCGGCAACGACGACGCCGCCGGCACCTCGACCATCCTGGAGGTGGCCCGCGCGCTGGCCGCCGGCCCCCGGCCGCGCAACGACATCGTCTTCGTGCTCACCGACGCCGAGGAGGCGTGCCTGTGCGGGGCGGCGGCGTTCGCGTCCGGCCACCCGCTGGCCGCCGACGGCGGCGTGGTGCTCAACCTGGAGGCGCGCGGCTCCACCGGCCCGGTGATCATGTTCGAGACGTCGCGGGACAACGCCGCCCTGGTGGACGCCTTCGGCCGGGCCGCGCCGCACCCCGTGGGCACCTCGTTCGCCGTGGAGACCTACCGCGCGCTGCCCAACGACACGGACTTCACCGCGTTCCTCGACAACGACTTCGTCGGGCTGAACTCGGCGTACATCGACGGCGGGGCGATCTACCACACCCCGCTGGACACCCCCGCCGCCATGGACCGGGCCAGCCTCCAGCACCACGGCGACAACGCCCTCGGCCTCGCCCGCGAGTTCGGCCGGGTCGACCTGACCGCGCTGGACTCCGGGCACGACGCCACCTACTTCCCCGTCCCGGGCGGGCTGGTCCGCTACCCCGGCTGGCTGGTCCTGCCCCTGGCGCTGCTCGCGCTCGTCGCCGTGGTGGCCCTCGGCTGGCTCACCCTGCGGCGGGGCCGCGCCACCGGAGGCCGGCTCGCCGCCGGGTTCGGGCTGGCGCTGCTGCCGCTCGTGCTCGCCCCGCTCGCCGCGCAGCTGCTCTGGGCGGCGGTCACCGCGCTCCGGCCCGGCTACGCCGAGCTGCTCGACCCGTACCGGCCGACCTGGTACCGGCTGGCCGTGGTGGCGCTCGCCGCCGCCGTCCTGTTCACCTGGTACGCGCTCGCCCGTCGCCGGGTCGGCCCGGCCGCGCTCGCCATCGGCGGGCTGGGCTGGCTGGCCGTGCTCGGGGTGCTGCTCGCCGTGCTGGTGCCCGGCGGGGCGTACCTCGTCACCCTCCCGGCCCTGGCCGGCGCGGTGGCCGGGCTGGTCGCGCTGAGCGTGCGGATCGACGGTCCGTGGCCGGTGGCCGCGTCGACCCTGGCCGCCGCGGTGGCCGTGGTGATCCTGCTGCCCACCGTCGTCCTGCTCTTCCCGGCGCTCGGCATGGCGATGGGTGGGGTCGCGGCGCTGGTCGCGGTGCTGCTCGGCCTCGCCGCGCTGCCGGTGGTCGACCTGCTGCACCCGCAGGCCGGCGGGCAGCGCGGGCTCGTCGCCGTGCGCGCGCGCCGGCTCGGCGCGCTGCCGGCCGCCGCCACCGCGCTGGCGGCCGTGGTCCTCGCCGGGGTCGGGTTCGCCGTCGACCGCTTCGACGCCGCGCACCCCGCGCCCACCCACCTGATGTACGCCCTCGACGCCGGCACCGGCCAGGCCCGCTGGCTCAGCCACGAGGAGGACCCCCAGCCCTGGACCGACGGCTACGTCGACGGGGTGACCGAGATCGCCGACTTCCCCGGCCTGGGCGACGCCGAGCTGCGCGCCGGCCCGGCGCAGGCGGCGGACCTGCCCGCCCCCAAGCTGGAGGTGCTCGCCGACACCACCGCCGGCACCGAGCGCACCCTGCGCCTGCGGGTCGTCCCGCAACGCCAGGTCCGGCTGACCACCCTGCACGTGGACGCGGCGACGGCGACGGTGCTGCGGGCGGAGGTGGCCGGTCGCGCGGTGCCGGTGGAGGCCCGGGAGGGCCGCTGGGGCTTCGGCCTGATCTTCCACGCCCCGCCGCCGGAGGGGATCGAGGTGACGCTGACCGTCGCGCCGAAGGCGGGGCAGGTGGCGCTGCGCGCGATGGACGCCAGCGACGGCCTGGACGCCCTGCCCGGCTTCCGGCCGCGCCCGCCGGACGTGGGGATCGTGGGCTCGCACAGCTCGGAGATGCTGGCCGTGGCCCGCACCTATCCGCTGTAGGTGGCCGACGGCTCCGCTCCGGGGCAGGCGGCGGGTGTGGCTCGGGGAACGGTCGTTGCCGAGCCACACCCGCCGCCTGTCAGTTGACCAGCTCAGCCGCGGGTGACCGTGACCTCGGCGGTGAAGGCACCGCTGCCGTTGCCCGGCGCGTCGTCGTTGATCCGCAGGTACAGCGTGCTGCCGGAGCCGTAGTAGGTGAACGTCGTGCCGGTCCCGGCGTAACGGTAGTTTCCGTTGGTCTTGGCCAGCAGCGAGTAGGCGCGGGCGTTCGTCATCGGGAACTTCGAGTCGCCGGCCATGTTCGTCCAGCCCTGTGGCCCGTTCTGCCCGGTGAGCCACACTCCGGACCAGATCGACCCGTAGGCGCTGATCTGGACCCGGTCGCCGTACTGCAACCAGCAGCCGGAGTTGACGTCGTACGACGCCTCCTCGACCTGCTTGGTCTCCTCGCAGACGATGGTGCTGGTGGCCGCCGCCTGTGCCGGCGTCACACCGACCAGCGCGCTGCCCGCCACGGCCGCCGCCACCGCCAGCCGGGCCGATACCGTCTCGAACCTCATGTCGTCCCCCTCAAATGGTTGCCGTTACGGAGATCAACACTAGGAATCCGGACGTCACGGCGCCTCAGTGCGAGCACGTAATTGATGTCGGCCAGGGGTCAGTCCGGTCAGTCCGCCAAGAAGGTCAGCACCGCGAGTACCCGCCGGTGGGTGTCCGGCTCGTCGGCCAGCCCGAGTTTGGCGAAGATGCTGCGTACATGGGTCTCCACAGTGCGCTCGGAGAGGTGCAGGTCCGCGGAGATACCCCGATTGGCCCGACCTGCCGCCATCCGGGCCAGGATCTCCCGCTCACGCGGCGACAACATGCCGACGCCACCTGACACACGAGGGCGGCGCAACAGCCGCTCGACCACGATCGGGTCGATCGCCGTGCCTGCCGCCGCGACTTCGCGCACGTCCCGAAGGAAGCCGGCGACATCGGTGATCCTGTCCTTGAGCAGATAGCCGACGCCGCCGCCGGGCTTCTGGAGCAGGGCCAGAGCCTCCCGGTGCTCCAGGTGCTGGGACAGCAACAGCACGGCGACACCGGGGTGACGACGGCGTACGGCCAGCGCTGCGCGGACGCCTTCCACGGTGAAACTTGGCGGCATGCGGATGTCGACGATCGCGATGTCCGGCTGATGCTGGGCGACAGCCGCCAGCAACTGCTCGCCGTCGCCGACCTCAGCCGCGACGGTGATGCCGTGCCGCTGAAGCAACAGCGCCAGGCCGCTGCGCAGCAGTACGGAGTCGTCGGCCAGAACCGCCCGCACACCACCGTCCCGAGCGGCGACCGATGAGGCACGGATCATGACGCCGCGAGGGGCAGGACGGCGCGTACCGCCGTGCCACGCCCCCGGGCGCTCGACACCCGCAGGGTCCCGCCGCACGACTCGACACGCTCCCGCAGGCCGTGCAGCCCGCCACCCGGCACCGCGAGCGCGCCGCCGATCCCGTCGTCGTGGACGGTGACCTCGACCCGGCCCCCGCTGGCGGCGAGCGTGACGGACACCCGGCCCGCCCGGGCGTGCTTCTGACTGTTCGTGACCGCCTCCATGGTGACGAAGTAGGCGGCGACCGCGACCGGTTCGGGCAGCGTGAGGTGGCTGACCCGATCGTCGACCAGGACCGGGACCGCGGCCCGCTCGGCGATGGCGGCCACCGCCCCGGACAGGCCGTGGCACACCAGGGCCGCCGGGTTCATGCCCCGGACGAGATCGCGCAGATCGGCGATCGCCTGCTCGACCTCCGACGCGCCGCGCGCGACCAGCGCGGGATCGTCCTGCCGCAGCATCATGGCGGCGGCGAGCAGCCGCTGTTGCACTCCGTCGTGCACGTCACGCTCCACCCTGCGGCGCTCCCGATCGCGAGCCCGGCGCAGGTGGCGGCGCTCGACGCGGTGCATGCTGAGCGCGGCCCCGACCGGGATAAGCGCCGCACCGAGGGCGTAGAGGGCGGTCGGCCAGTGCCCGGAGCCGTAGGTGACAGTGCTCAGCATCGCCGTACACAGGCCGTTGACTGCCAACGCGGCCCAGAACGGGGCGTACACGTGCCGTTCGGCGCGGTCGGCCTGGCGATACCGCACGATGAACAACCCGGCGAGGAACACGCCGACCAGCGGATAGGACACCGCCCGCAGGTGCAGCAGGAGACCGGTGCTCAGCGTCCCGGCCACCATGGCCCCGGCGACGATCACCGGCCAGTACGCGTAGCCGGCCGCGGCGACGAGCCGCTCCCAGCGTTCCCGCAGCCGGCCCGACGACACGACGAGACCGGCGTGCAGGTGCATCGGGTCGTGCACGATGCTCAGCATCATGCCGGCGGCGAACAGGGAAGGCAGGCTGACGCGACCCCAGGCGTCCAGCAGCCACACCAGGCCACATGCCACCAGCAGCAGCCCGAGGCGGTTGTCGGGGCGCTCCCGCCACAGCCACAGTCCCACCTCGACGTGCAGGACCCCGGTAACGGCGAGACACGCCAGCTCCCAGGGATCCGTCCAGTACAGCGCCAGCAGCGGTCCGCACAGCAGCGTCGCGGTCGCGACGCGGAGCGGCCACCGTAGAAGTTCCATGGATCATGATGTTGCCGCGTGGTCGCAAGCATCGGTGAACGTCCGTCGGTAGCCCGACTCACGGCGATCGGCTGGTCGGCTTCCCCGGCGTTCTCGACACACCGGGGCAGCGCCCTGGCCTCTGGCGGCTGAACATCGTCGGCGACGCGCAGCGCGACGACTACGGCCGATTCGCCATCGAGCTGTGTACGGGGGAAATCCACACCCGAGGCGGCACCTGGGCTCTTCCGGCTACTTCCAACGGAAGTGGACGAAGAGGCGGCCGAAGTTCTTCGAGTCCTTCTCGACGCGGTGGTAGAGCTGCTTGACGTCCTTCTGGTCGAGGAAGCGCAGCACCCGCTTCTTGAGCTGGCCAGAGCCCTTGCCGGGGATGATCTCGACGAGGGTGGCCTTCTTCGCCACCGCCTCGTCCATGATCCCGCGCAGGGCCCGGTCGATGTCCTGGCCCTTGTTGAAGATGTCGTGCAGGTCCAGCTTCAGCTTCATCGCGCACCCGCCGGCAGCTCACGTCCCATGACGCCGATGGTAGGCGCCCCGCGGCGTCCACCGCGACGCCCGGCGATCAGGACGGTATGGACGTTACCCGGCAGTTTTATGGTCCATGGCGTCCTGATCACCCCGGCGCTTGGCGTTGCGCGTTCCGTGCTGACGACGCGGGCGGGGCAGCTCTGCCGAGCTGCCCCGCCCCTGTGCGCCCGCTCTGTCAGCGGCCGCCCTCGACCCGGGCCTGCACCCGGTCCAGGGCGACGCGGTAGTCGTCGTTGCCGCTGTGCATGGCCGCCGCGATGCGCAGGTGCCGCAGCGCGTCGGCGTGCCGGTTGAGCCGCTCCAGCGTGCGGCCCAGCACGTGGTGGGCGTAGTGGTCGGCGGGGTCCCGGTCGATCAGCTCCCGCAGCTGCGCCTCGGCCCGGTTGAGCTGGGCCGACTGGAAGTACGCACGGGCGAGCAGCTGGCGTACCGAGGCGTTGCCGGGCTCGGCCGCCACGATCGGTTCGAGCAGCCGGGCCGCCCCGGTCGGGTCACCGGCCTCGAAGAACATGGTCGCCCGCCGGTACTCGGCCAGAAGGTCCATCCGACCCACCCCCTCGTGTCGCGCCACTGTCCCGACGCTGGCACAACATCCGCCGTACCGCGACTGTTCCCGGCCGGGAATCGCGCGGGCGGGGGTCAGGTGGAGGCGCCGTGCCGGCCGGCGGCCAGCTCCCAGGCGCGGACGCCGCCGACGATGCCGGCGGTGTTGGGCACCACCACCACGTCGTCGCCCATCCGGGCGAGCTGCTCGGGGCGGATCAGCCGGGAGTTGCCGCCGCCCAGGTAGAGCCGGTCCCAGCGGAACACCGGGCGCAGCCCGTCCACGACCTGCCGGATCCGGCGGGACCAGAACGCGTCCCCGAGCCGGCGCCGCTCCGGCTCCCCCACGTACGTGTCGTAGGTGGTGTTCCAGCGCACCGGGGCGTGGGACAGCTCCAGGTGCGGGGCGAGCATCCCGCCGTCGAAGAGCGCGCTGCCCAGCCCGGTGCCGAGGGTCAGCACCAGCTCGCAGCCGGTCCCGGCGACCACCCCGGCCCCGTGCACCTCGGCGTCGTTGAGCACCAGTGCCGGCACCCCGAATGCCTCGGCGAGCGCCGTCCGCGCGTCGTACCCGGACCACTGGGCGACCAGCCCCGGGTCGACCTTCGAGCGCGGGCCGGAGCGGGTCACGTAGTGCGGGGTGGCGACCACCACCCCGTGCCGGATCATGCCCGGCAGGCCGACGGTGAGCCGGTCCGCCGTGGGCAGCCGGCCGGCCAGGTCCAGCAGCGTCTTCACGAAGAGCGCCGGCGGCAGGGGGTACGGCGTGGGTACCCGCAGCGGCTGCGCGCGCATCGTGCCCGCCTCGTCCAGCACCGATGCCTTGATCCCGCCGCCGCCACAGTCGATCGCCAGAGTGGTCACCACCCGAGCAGTGTGCCGCGCGCCTGCCGGGGCGGGGAGCAAGGGTGGGCGATCGGGGCGGGATAGGGTCGGGCACTGATGAGCGCGACGATGATCGTCAAGGGGCTGGCCGCGGGGCACGGGGACCGGGCGCTGTTCGCCGGGCTGGACCTGGTGGTCGCGCCGGGGGACGTGGTGGGGCTGGTCGGGCCGAACGGGGCGGGCAAGTCGACGCTGCTGCGTACCCTCGCCGGGTTGTTGCCGGTCGAGGCCGGCAGCGTGACGCTCAGCCCGCCCACGGCGAGCGTCGGGCACCTGCCGCAGGAGCCCGAGCGGCGGCCCGGCGAGACCGTGCGGGACTTCCTGGCCCGGCGCACCGGGGTCACCGCCGCGCAGGCCGCGCTGGACGCGGCGACGGTCGCGCTCACCGACGGTGCGCCCGGCGCCGACGACGCCTACGCCGAGTCCCTGGAGCGCTGGCTCGCCCTCGGCGGGGCGGACCTGGAGGAACGGGCCGAGCAGGTGGCCGCCGAGCTGGGCCTCACGGTCGACCTGGAGCACCCGATGACCGGCCTCTCGGGCGGTCAGGCGGCCCGGGCCGGGCTGGCCTCGCTGCTGCTCAGCCGCTACGACGTCTTCCTGCTCGACGAGCCGACCAACGACCTGGACCTGGCCGGCCTGGAGCGGCTGGAGGAGTTCGTCACCGGGCTGCGCGCCGGCACGGTGCTGGTCAGCCACGACCGGGAGTTCCTCGCCCGCACGGTCACCCGCGTGCTGGAGCTGGACCTGCACCAGCAGCAGATCCGGCACTACGGCGGCGGCTACGCGGGCTACCTGGAGGAACGCGAGGTGGCCCGCCGGCACGCCCGCGAGGACTACGAGGAGTACGCCGACACCCGGGCCGGCCTGGAGGCACGCGCCCGCACCCAGCGGGCCTGGATGGAGAAGGGCGTGAAGAACGCCCGCCGCAAGGCCACCGACAACGACAAGATCGGCCGCAAGTTCCGCGCGGAGGCGACCGAGAAGCAGGCGGCCAAGGCCAAGCAGACCGAGCGGCTGATCGAGCGGCTGGAAGTGGTCGAGGAGCCGCGCAAGGAGTGGGAGCTGCGGATGGAGATCGCCGCCGCGCCCCGCGCCGGCGCCGTCGTGGCCTCGCTGCGCGACGCCGTCGTACGCCGGGGCGACTTCACCCTCGGCCCGGTGACCCTCCAGATCGACTGGGCCGACAAGGTGGCGGTGACCGGGGCGAACGGCTCCGGAAAGTCCACCCTGCTCGCCGCCCTGCTGGGCCGGCTCCCCCTCGACTCCGGGCACGCCGCGCTCGGCCCCGGCGTGGTGGTCGGCGAGGTGGACCAGGCCCGGGGACTCTTCCTCGGCGACGTGCCGCTGATCGACGCGTTCGGCGCCGCCGTACCGCAGCTGTCGCCGGCGGACGCGCGGACGCTGCTGGCCAAGTTCGGCCTGCGCGCGGGGCACGTGCTGCGGCCGGCGGCGACCCTGTCGCCGGGCGAGCGGACCCGGGCGGCGCTGGCGCTGCTCCAGGGGCGCGGGGTGAACCTGCTGGTGCTGGACGAGCCGACGAACCACCTGGACCTGCCCGCCATCGAGCAGTTGGAATCGGCGCTGGCCAGCTACCCGGGCACGCTGCTGCTGGTCACCCACGACCGGCGGATGCTCGACGCCGTGACCACCAACCGGCGGCTGCGGGTGGCCGCCGGACGGATCGCCGAGGATTGATCCGTGCCGACCCGCTCGCGGCGGGTGAGAATGACTCCATGCTCAAGTGGGAGTACGCGCTGCTGGTCCGCCGCCGCCAGGCGGCCACCACCGACATCGGCTGGGAGATCGTCTTCGTCTGGTACGGCCCGGATGGCTCCATGGTCGACGTGACGGCCTACGGCGACACCGCGCTGGCCCACCTCAACCGGGCCGGTGACCAGGGCTGGGAGCTGGTCGCGATGAGCGAGGACCCGTCCCTGCCCGGCAACAGCGAGCTGCACCGCTACCACCTCAAGCGGCCCAAGCCGGCCGCCCCGCCGCCCCGGCAGCGGATCCGCGGCGGCGGACGCCCCCGGCGGACGATCGGCGGCTGACCGGCCGCACTGCTCAGGGCGTCCGGGGCATAACGGGCGGGGATCCGGGTAACGGCCGGCGGGAGGTGGCCCGGATGGTCGCGCTGGCACAGAACCCGCCCTCGGCCGAGCGGCTGCGGGCGGTCGACGGATTCCTCGCCGAGGCGTGGGTCGACCAGGCCCGGCACGACGACCGGCTGCGCGACCTCGCGGTCGAGGTGCGCTTCGACCGGGGGGTGGCCCATCTCAGCGGGGAGGTCGCCCGGCAGGACGAGTTGCGCCTGGTCCGGGACCGGGTCGGCCGCCTAGCCGGGGTGCTGGGCGTCTGGTGCCGGGTGCGCGTCGGCGGGCGCGACCCGGTGGTGGTCGACCTGGGCTGCGGCGCCACCAAGCAGTGGCCGGGCAACCTGGGGCTGGACCTCTTCCCGGCCCCCGGGGTGGACGCGGTGGCGGACCTCTCCGGCTCGCTGCCGCTGGCCGACGACTCGGTGGACGTCTTCTTCGCGGTGCACATCCTGGAGCACCTGATCGACTTCCTGCCGCTGGTCGACGAGTGCCACCGGGCGCTCCGGCCGGGCGGCGTACTGCACGTGATGAGCCCGTGGTGGCGGCACGTGAACGCCGTCGCCGACCCGACCCACGTCCGGCTGCTCGACGTGCAGACGGTCAAGGGCATCTGCCTGCAACGCCCGCCGGGCACCCCGCGCTGGTATCCGCTGCACGTCGGCTGCGACGGCGCCTCGATCTTCGCCGACCTCACCCCGCTGCCCCCGGACGCCGACGGCCCCACCCCCGCCCACCTGTCCCGTTTCTTCGACTGACCCCGACCCACCCTCCCCACCTGCCCGCCGGCCTGTCCGCCGGCCCGCCTGTCCGCCTGCCCGCCTGCCCGCCTGCCCGCCTGCCCGCGTCGATCATGAGGTTGGCGGCGGTTCTGGAGATCAAGACCGCCGTCAACCTCATGATCGACGCGGAGAAAGCGGGGCGGAGGCGGGGAGGGGAGGGGCGGGGCGGGGGCCGGGGGGTCAGCGGCCCAGGGTGCTTTCGCGGGGGGTCAGGCGCCAGGGGGCGGAGAGTTCCCTCGGCGGGGCGGTGCGGTCGCCGTCGATGCGGCCGGCGAGCAGTTCCACCGCCAGCCGGGCGATGCGCTCCTTGTCCGGCGCGATGGTGCTCAGGGTGGGCACGGAGAAGCGGCCGTCCTCGATGTCGTCGAAACCGGCCACCGCCACGTCCTCGGGGACCCGCAGGCCCGCCTCGTGCAGGGCGCGCAGGACGCCCAGGGCGAGGGTGTCGTTGAAGCAGAAGACCGCGTCGGGACGTACGCCGGAGGTCAGCAGGCCGCGCATCGCGGCGGCGCCGTCCGCGCGGTGCCAGGCCGTCGCGGGCGCCACCAGCCGCTCGTCGTACGCGAGGCCGGCGTCAGCGAGCGCGGCGGTGTAGCCAGCGAGCCGGAGCCGGGCGCTGGCCCCCTCGGGGGTGCGCTGCGAGCCGATGGCGGCGATCCGGCGGCGACCGAGACCGGCCAGGTGGGCGGTGATCTCCCGGGCGGCCCTCACGTTGTCGATCCCGACGTGGTCGGCGGGACCGTGGTCGACCCGCTCGCCGAGCAGCACCATCGGGGTGCCCGCCAGGCCGGTGAGGTCCTCGGCGGTGAGCGCCAGCGGGCTGAAGATCAGCCCGTCGATCAGGTGCTCGGTGATGCCGGACGCGACCACCCGCTCCTGCTCCCGGCCGCCGCCGGTCTGGTCGATCAGCACCGTCCAGCCCAGCTCGGCCGCGGCAGTGACGACGTGCCGGGCCAGCTCGGCGAAGTAGGGGATGTCCAGCTCGGGGACCGCGAACGCGATGACCCCCGTGCGCCCCTTGCGGAGGTTGCGCGCGGAGAGGTTGGGCCGGTAGTTCAGCTCGGCGATGGCCTCCTCGACCCGGGCCCGGGTGTCGGGCCGGACGTGCACGTAGCCGTTGACCACGTTGGAGACGGTCTTCACCGACACGCCGGCCCGCTCCGCCACGTCCTTGAGCCTGTGCCGCACCACGTCGCCCTCCCCCATGGGGCGCACTTTACCGCGTAGGAGCCTCTTTACAACGTTGCTTACAACGTTGTACAAACCAGGAGCACCAGGTGACCACGGTCACCCGGGACCGGCAACGAGGAAAGGTGGCAACCCTTGCGGACCGCGCAGCTCACCATCGACCCGGCCTTCGCCGTCGGACCGGCCGACCGGCGGCTCTTCGGCTCGTTCGTCGAGCACATGGGCCGCTGCGTCTACGGCGGGGTCTACGAGCCCGGGCACCCCGCCGCGGACTCGCGCGGGCTGCGCGGCGACGTGCTGGAGCTGACCCGGGAGCTGGGCGTCTCCGTGGTCCGCTACCCCGGCGGCAACTTCGTCTCCGGCTACCGCTGGGAGGACGGCGTCGGCCCGGTCGGTGACCGTCCCCGCCGGCTCGACCTGGCCTGGAAGACCATCGAGACCAACGCCTTCGGGCTCGACGAGTTCATGACCTGGGCCGCCGAGGCGGGCGTCGAGCCGATGATGGCCGTCAACCTCGGCACCCGGGGCGTGCAGGAGGCCTGCGACCTGCTGGAGTACGCGAACCATCCGGGCGGGACCCAGCTGTCCGACCTGCGCCGCAAGCACGGCGCCGAGCAGCCGTACGGGGTGCGGCTCTGGTGCCTGGGCAACGAGCTGGACGGCCCGTGGCAGGTCGGCCACAAGACCGCCGACGAGTACGGCCGGCTGGCCGCCGAGACCGCCCGGGCCATGAAGATGATCGACCCGTCGATCAGCCTCGTCGCCTGCGGCAGCTCCAACCGGACGATGTCCACCTTCGCCTCCTGGGAGGCGACCGTGCTGGAGCACACCTACGAGCACGTCGACTACATCTCCGCGCACACCTACTACGACCCGTCCGACGGCGACCGGGCCAGCATCCTGGCCTCCGCCGTCGACATGGACAACTTCATCCGCGAGGTCGTCGCCACCGCCGACCACGTGGCCGCCAAGCAGCGGCACCGGCGGAAGCTCAAGATCTCCTTCGACGAGTGGAACGTCTGGTACCAGTCCCGCCTCCAGGCCGACCTGGACCGGCGCGGCTGGGTCGAGGCACCGGCGCTGATCGAGGACGACTTCACCGCCGTCGACGCGGTGGTGGTCGGCGACCTGCTGATCACCCTGCTCCGGCACGCCGACCGGGTCGGGGTGGCCTGCCAGGCCCAGCTCGCCAACGTCATCGCCCCGATCCGCACCCGCACCGGCGGTCCCGCCTGGCGGCAGAGCATCTTCCACCCGTTCGCGCTGACCGCCCGGCACGCCCGCGGCACGGTGCTGCGTACCGAGCCGGTCGGCCCGACCTACGAGACGAAGCGGTACGGCGAGGTCCCGGTGCTCGACACGGTCGCCGTGCACGACGAGGAGACCGGCGAGCTGACCGTCTTCGCGGTCAACCGGGGCGAGACCGACCTCCCCCTGGACATCGACCTGCGCGGGCTGCCGGGACTGTCCGGTCGATCTCACCTGAGCCTCGCCGCCGGGGACGACCCGACGGCGACGAACACCGAGGCCGAGCCCGACCGGGTGACGCCCCGGCAGCTGCCCGACCCCACCACCGACGGCGGCCGGTGCTCCGTGCGCCTTCCGGCCGTCTCCTGGAACGTGCTGCGCTTCTCCCCCGTCGGTGGCTGACACCGCACCGGCCCTGAGCAGGCACAATTCATCCCGTCCCCCAAGGAGCAAAATCCTCATGATGCAGAACGAAATGAGCCGGCGGCGCCTGCTCAGCCTCGGCCTCGGGCTCGGCGCCGCGGCCTCGCTGACCCTGGCCGGTTGCGGCGGTGGCGACGACGACGCGGGCCCGGCGGCCGGCAACGGCGGCAAGGACTACACCGGCCCGAAGGTGGACCTGAAGCTGTGGAACGGCTTCACCGGCGGCGACGGCGACATCTTCAAGGCGCTGGTGACCCAGTTCAACACCGAGCACCAGAACATCGCCGTCTCGATCGCCACGTACCAGTGGGAGGACTACTACAACAAGCTCCCCGGCGCGGCCTCCAGCGGCGCCGGCCCGGACATCGCGGTCATGCACATGGACCAGCTCGCCACGTTCGCCGCGCGCGGCGTGATCACCGAGCTGGACGACGTCGCCAAGACCCTGGAGCTCTCCGAGGGCGACTTCGCCCCCACCGTCTGGAAGGGCGGGCTCTACAACTCCAAGCGGTACGGCATCCCGCTGGACATGCACCCCCTCGGCTTCTACTACAACAAGGGGGTCATGCAGAAGGCCGGGCTGGACCCGAACAAGCCACCGACGACGAAGGACGAGTACACCGCCGCGCTGACCGAACTGAAGAAGTCCGGTGTGCAGGGCTTCTGGGTCAGCCCGTTCCAGTTCACCGGCGGCATGACCTTCTACTCCCTGCTGCACCAGTGGGGCGGCAGCGTCTTCGACGCCGAGGCCACCAAGGCCACCTTCAACTCCGACCAGGCCGTCGAGGCGTGCACCTGGCTGACCGACCTGATCAAGCAGGGCCACTCCCCGGCCAACGTCGGCCAGGACGCCGACTACCTGGCCTTCAAGAGCGGCAAGAACGCCTTCAACTGGAACGGCATCTGGCAGATCAACGACCTGAAGAAGAGCCCGGACATCCAGTGGGGGGTCGCGCCCCTGCCGCAGATCGGCACGCAGCCGGCCGCCTGGGCCAACTCGCACAACTTCACGATCGTCAAGCAGCGGGCCAACGACGCCAACAAGGTCTCGGCGGCGAAGGTCTTCATCAACTGGCTCAGCCAGCACTCCCTCGACTGGGCCAAGGGCGGCCAGGTCCCGGCCCGCAAGGCCGTGCGGGACAGCGCCGACTTCAAGGCGCTGGCCGAGGTCAACGCGCTCGCCCCCGAGCTGGAGTACGCGGCCTTCCCGCCGGCGGCCCCGGGCCTCGGCGAGGTCATGACGACCTTCTACAACTCGTTCAACGAGGCGGCGCTGGGCAAGAAGTCCCCGAAGCAGGCGCTGGACGACGGGGTGACCAAGGCGAACAAGCAGCTGGAGGACAACCGCAAGAAGTACGGGAGCTGAGTTCCCGTGGCGGACGTGATCGAGGCGGGGGCGGCGCGCGACGGCGCGCCGCCCCCGGCGGCCGACGCCGCCCGCCGGGGCGCCCCCGCGCGCCGGGCCGGACGGGCGACGCCGTACCTCTTCCTCGCCCCGTACCTGCTGCTGTTCGGGGTCTTCGGCCTGCTGCCGATCCTGCTCGGCCTCTGGCTCAGCGTGCACCAGTGGGACTTCCAGCTGCCCAACCGGCCCTTCGTCGGGCTGGACAACTACCAGGAACTCTTCTCCAGCGACTCGGCCGTCTACGGCGACTGGTGGCAGAGCGTCCGGGCGACGGCGATCTTCACCGTCTTCGCGGTGCCGCTGCTGGTGGTCGTCCCGCTCGGGCTGGCGCTGCTGCTGAACCGCTCGTTCCCGGGCCGGACCTTCTTCCGGGCGATCTACTTCGCGCCGTACGTGCTGGGCGTGGCGGTGATCGGCCTGCTCTGGCGGTTCCTGCTCGACGCCAACCTGGGCCTGGTCAACCGGCTCGCCGGGATGGTCGGGCTACCGGCCGACACCCCCTGGGTGACGGACGTGCCGTGGGCATGGGTCTCGCTGGTCGGGGTGACCGTGTGGTGGACCTCCGGCTTCAACGCGGTGATCTACCTGGCCGGGCTCCAGGACATCCCGCAGGAGCTGTACGAGGCGGCGAAGGTGGACGGCGCGAGCGCCTGGGAACGGTTCCGCCACGTCACGCTCCCCGGGCTGCGCCCGGTGCTGCTCTTCGTGATCACCACGACCGTGCTCGCCTCGGCGAACGTGTTCGGTCAGTCGTTCCTGATCACCCAGGGCGCGCCGGGCACGGAGACCCGCACGGTGGTCTGGTTCATCGTCGAGGAGGGGCTGCGGGACAACGACGCCGGCCGCGCCGCCGCGATGAGCATCGTGTTCGCGCTGATGCTGGCGGTCGTGAGCATCGCCAACTTCCGCCTCTTCCGCTACCGGGAAGACTGAGGGGACCGCCATGACGACGCCCACGCGCACCACGCGCGCCCCCGCGCCGACCAGCGCCGGCGCCCCGGCGACCGGCCGCGCCCCGGGGACCGCGCTGCGCCGGACCGCGCTCTACGCCACCCTGGTCGCGCTCGCCCTGGTCTTCCTGCTGCCGCTGCTGTGGATGGTCATCACCTCGCTGAAGACCTACACCGGGGCCCAGCAGATCCCGCCGGCCTGGCTGCCGGACCCGATCTCCGGGTACGGCTACGAGCAGATCCTGAACAACTCGGCCAATCCCGTGCTGCGCTGGTTCGCCAACAGCATGCTGGCCGCCACCGCGCACGCGCTGCTGGTGCTGGCGACCGCCTCGATGGCCGCGTACGCCCTGGCCCGGATGCGGTTCCGGGGCCGTGGGGTGCTCTTCGCGCTGATCGTCGGGACGCTGTTCATCCCGCCGACCTCGCTGATCATCCCGAACTTCCTGATCGTCGACGAGCTGAACTGGATCGACACCCTGAGCGTGGTGATCGTCCCCGGGGCGGCGAGCGCGTTCGGGGTGTTCTTCCTGCGGCAGTTCTTCCTCTCCCTGCCCCGGGAGCTGGAGGAGGCCGCGGTGCTGGACGGGGCCAACCAGTGGCAGATCTTCTGGAAGGTGGTGCTGCCGCTGTCCAGGCCGGCGCTGGCCACGCTGGCGGTGCTGTCGTTCCTCACCAACTGGAACGACTTCCTCTGGCCGATCTTTGTGCTGTTCAGCCCGGAGACGCTCACCCTGCCGCCGGGCCTGGGCCTGCTCCAGGGCTCCTACGTCACCGACTACCCGGTGATCATGGCGGGGGCGGTGCTGGCCAGCGTGCCGGTGCTGATCCTCTTCGTGCTCGCCCAGCGGCACATCATCCAGGGCGTCTCCCGCAGCGGGCTCAAGGGATGACCGTCGGGACGATCCGGAGGCGCGGCGCGGCGGCGGTGCTCGCCGCCGCGCTGCTCGCCGCCGGTTGCGGTGGTGGGGAAGAACCTTCGAGTACGGGAGACGACGCGCGCATGTTCACCAATCCGGTCGTACGCACCGACGCGCCCGACCCGCAGGCGATCCGGGTAGGCGACACCTGGTACCTGTTCCACACCAACGCCGGCGGCCGCAACGTCCCGGTGCTCACCTCCCGGGACCTGGTCGACTGGACCCCGGCCGGGGACGCGCTGCCGGAACTGCCGGCCTGGGCGGACGCCGGGAAGACCTGGGCGCCCGAGGCGATCGAGCTGGCCCCGGGCCGGTTCGCGCTCTACTACACCGTCGCCGGGCGCGAGTCGGGGCGGCAGTGCGTCGGGCGGGCCGTGGCGAGCACGCCGCAGGGGCCGTACCGGGACGACTCGACCGGCCCGCTGATCTGCCAGGCCGAGCTGGGCGGGGCGATCGACGCCAGCCCGTTCCGCGACGCCGACGGCAGCCTCTGGCTGCTGTGGAAGAACGACGGCAACGCCATCGGGGTGGACACCTGGATCTGGTCGCAGCGCCTCTCGGACGACGGGCTGCGCCTGGTCGGCGAGCCGACGAAGCTGCTGAAGCAGACCGAGCCGTGGGAGGGCACCCTGATCGAGGGCCCGTTCCTGCACCGGCAGGACGGGAAGCTGTTCCTGTTCTTCGCCGCGAACGCCTACGACCGGGCCGAGTACGCGGAGGGCTACGCGGTCTGTGAGTCGCCGGCCGGGCCGTGCGTGAAGGCCCCGGAGAACCCGATCCTGAAGACCAACGAGGTCGCCTCCGGGCCGGGGCACGCCTCGATGGTGGTCAAGGACGGGCGCACCTGGCTGCTCTACCACGCCTGGCCGCCCGGCCAGGAGGGCACCGTCGACCCGGGCCGCCAGGTCTGGCTCGACGAGGTCGCCTGGACCGACGGCAAGCCCGTGGTCAAGGGCCCCACGGCGGGGCCCCAGCAAAGGCCCTGACGGCCGGAGACACCGACAGCGCGGCACCCGACAGGATCGGGTGCCGCGCTGTCGGCGTACAGCAGGGGAAGCGCGACCGCCGGATCAGACGGAAGCCGGCTCCCGGGAATCCGGGGACGAGGCCCGCCGGGCGAGGCGGTTGCGGCGGTAGCCGTAGCCGAAGTAGATCAGCACGCCGAGCAGCATCCACGCGGCGAACCGCAGCCAGGTCTCCACCGACAGGTTCAGCATCAGGTAGAAGCAGGCCAGCGCCGACACGATCGGCAGCACGGGGGAGAACGGCACCCGGAACGGCCGGTCCAGGTCCGGGCGCTTGCGGCGCAGGATCGGCACCGCGACCGAGACCAGCACGAACGCCGCGAGCGCGCCGATGCTGACCAGGTCGGCCAGGGCCGACAGCGGCAGGAAGCCGGCGAGCAGCGCGACCGCCACCGTCATGACGGCCGAGATCCGGTACGGGGTGCCCCAGCGCGGGTGCACCTTCGCGATCGACGGCGGGATCAGCCCGTCGCGGCTGATGGCGAAGCCGATCCGGCCCATGGCCACCAGGTCGACCAGGATCACGCTGGTCAGGCCGGCGACGGCGGCGATGGAGACGAGGATGCCGGCCCACTCGGCGCCGACCGCGTTGAAGGCCGCCGCGATCGGGGCGCCCCGGTCGATCTCGGTGTACGGCACCATGCCCACCACGACCAGCGAGACGCCGATGTACAGCACCGTGGAGATCAGCAGCGTGCCGAGCAGGCCGAGGGTGAGGTCCCGGCGGGGCCGCTTCGTCTCCTCGCCGAGGTTGGCGACCGCCTCGAAGCCGGTGTACGCGAAGAAGACCACCGCCGCGGCGCTGAGCACGCCCACGAAGCCGAACACCGAGGGCTCCAGGCCGAAGAGCGCCTGGGTGACGGGCTGCTTGATGCCGTCCTCGCTGCCGTCGGCGGGCTCCGCCGACGGGATGAACGGGGTGAGGTTGGCGGCCTTCACGAAGAACAGGCCGGCGACCACGATGAAGACGCAGATGGCGACCTTGACCAGCACCAGCAGGTTGGTCACCCGGGCCGACTCGCGGATGCCGACGATCGCCACGACGCCGAGCAGCAGCACGATGCCGATCGCGCCGACGTTGACGACGCTGCCCTCCTCGCCGAACCAGGCGGTGGGCAGGCCGACGAGTTCGGCCAGGTAGCCGGACCAGCCGCGCGCCACCACCGCCGCGCCGAGGGCGAACTCCAGCAGCAGGTCCCAGCCGATGATCCAGGCGACGATCTCGCCCATGGTCGCGTACGCGTAGGTGTAGGCGCTGCCGGCGGCCGGCACGCTCGACGCCAGCTCGGCGTAGCAGAGGGCGGCGAGCAGGGCGACCAGGCCGGCGATGGCGAACGAGATCACCACGCCGGGCCCCGCGCTGTCGCGGGCCTCGATGCCCGTGAGCGTGAAGATGCCGGTGCCGATCACGATGCCGATGCCGAAGCCGGTGAGGTCGCGCGCGCCGAGCCGGCGCTTGAGGCCGGGCCCGCCGTCGTCGCCGTCGGCCTCGCTCTGCGCGATCACGTCCCCGATCGGTTTGGTACGCAGCACGGACACCGTGGTCACCCCTCCCACCGCCCGGACCACCCTGGTGGCGGCCGGTGACCGGCGATGCTACCCAGGGCGGACCCCCCTCAACCCCCACGTCTCGGGTCATTCAGGCCACCACCGCGCGTGTGCGGCCCGCCACGGCGCGTCCCGTGAGCCCGGCCACAAGGGGGAGCCGGCGTCGACGGACGGACCGATCCCGCCCAGACTCTTGCGCAGAGCCCGTGAGGTGTGAAAATTTCCTACCAGCGGCAGATTGTCAACGGCGAATCTTGCCGTCTGTGCCGCGACGAACCCCTGACACGGGAGCCCCAACGAAGGGACACACCGCATGAAGGCAACTCGGCTCGGAGCCGCCGGGCTGGCCGCCGCACTGCTCGGCGCGCTCGTCGCCGCCACCCCGGCGAGCGCGGCGCCCGATGCGGCGACCACCGCCGCCTCCACCACCTCCTGCGTCACCGACCCGGCCACCCCGAAGCGGCAGTTCCGGGCCATGTGGATCTCCTCGGTCGTCAACATCGACTGGCCGAGCAAGGCGTCCCAGACCTCGCCGGACCGCGTCGCCGCGCAGCAGGCCGAGTACCGCCAGCTGCTCGACCTCGCCGAGCGGCTCAACCACAACGCCGTGGTCGTCCAGGTCCGGCCGACCGCCGACGCGTTCTGGCCGTCGCCCCACGAGCCCTGGTCGGAGTACCTGACCGGGGTCCGCGGCGAGAACCCGGGCTGGGACCCGCTGAAGTTCGTGGTCGAGGAGGCGCACAAGCGCAACCTTGAGTTCCACGCCTGGTTCAACCCGTACCGCGTCTCCATGCCCGCCCCGGGCGGCGCCGGCGCGGACATCAACCAGCTCGCGCCGAACCACCCGGTCCGCGAGCACCCGGAGTGGACCTTCGCCTACCCGCCGGCCGGCGTCGCCGGCAGCCGGCTCTACTACAACCCCGGCATCCCCGAGGTCCGCGAGTTCGTGCAGACCGCGATGATGGACGCGGTCAAGCGGTACGACGTCGACGGCGTGCACTTCGACGACTACTTCTACCCCTACCCGAGCGGCACCCACCAGGTGCCCGACGACGCCACCTTCGCGGCGCACAACCGGGGCTTCACCAACAAGGCCGACTGGCGGCGGGACAACATCAACCTGCTGGTCCAGGAGATGAACGCCAAGATCAAGGCCGAGAAGCCGTGGGTGAAGTTCGGCGTCAGCCCGTTCGGCATCTGGCGCAACCAGTCGGCCGACCCGCTGGGCTCGGACACCACCGGCAGCCAGTCGTACGACATCATCTCCGCCGACACCCGCAAGTGGGTCAAGGAGGAGTGGATCGACTACATCGTGCCCCAGCTCTACTGGTACATGGGTCAGTACCCGGCCGCCGACTACACCCGGCTGGTGCCGTGGTGGGCGGACGTGGTCAAGGGCACCCGGGTGCAGCTCTACATCGGGCAGGCCGACTACAAGAGCGGTGACCCGGTCTACGGCTCGTTCTGGATGAACCCGCAGGAGCTGTCCAACCACCTCACGCTGAACCGGCAGTACCCCGAGGTCCTGGGCAACGTCCACTTCTCGGCCGTGCAGGTGCGGGCCAACCGGCTCGGCGCGACCGACATCTACGCCGCCGAGCACTACTCCCGTCCGGCGCTGATCCCGACCATGACGCACCTGCCGAAGAAGCCGCTGCTCATGCCGGTGGTCACCAAGGCCGCGCGGCAGTCCGACGGGGTCCGCCTGAACTGGCTCCAGCCGGCGGACGGTGTGGGCCCGCTCGGCACCGCCACGTCGTACGCGGTCTACCGCTTCGACGGGACCAGCCTGGCCGGCCGGTGCGACTTCGCCGACGCGGCGCACCTCGTCGACACGGTCCGCGCCGACGCGGGCACCCGGACCCAGTCCTGGGTGGACACCACCGCCGAGGCCGGCAAGCGGTACACCTACTACGTGACCGCGCTCGACCGACTGGCGAACGAGAGCCCGGCCAGCCCGCCGGCGTTCGTCCGCTGACGTCCCACCGAATGCCCCGGGTGCCCTGGCACCCGGGGCATTCGTCTGTTTCGACGCCTGTCACCAAATGTCTTCGGGCACCGCACCCCCCGAAGCCATCCATGATCGACAATGTTCGGCACTCCGGTGACCCGCCGGTAACCCCCGTCCCGCCCGCACATCCCCCCGCGGAGGTACCCGTGCCCAGACGCCTCACCACCCTGCTCGCCTCGGCCGCGCTCACGATGCTCTTCGTCTTCGGGGTCTCCTCCCCCGCCGCCGCCGTCACGACCTCGCAGAAGCTGTCCGTCCTCTCCAGCTGGACGCAGACGAGCGCCACCAGCTACAACTCCTGGAACTCCGGCCGGCTCAACCAGGGCGCCTGGGCGGCGTACGGATTCAACTGGTCGACCGACTACTGCTCGTCCAGCCCGGACAACCCGCTCGGCTTCAACTTCACGCTCTCCTGCTACCGGCACGACTTCGGCTACCGCAACTACAAGGAGATGGGCCAGTTCTCGGCCAACAAGGCCCGCCTCGACAGCGCCTTCTACGCCGACCTGAAGCGGGTCTGCGCCACGTACAACAGCGTCGTGCGGCCCGCCTGCACCAGCCTCGCCTGGACGTACTACCAGGCCGTCAGCGCCTTCGGCTCCGTCGCCGCCGTGCAGCAGGCCGACATCGACCGCGCCGCCCGGATGAAGGCCGACGCCGAACGCCGCGCCGGCCTGCGCTGACCGACCCGCACCGCCCAGGGGTTCGCGTCCCCGGCCCACCCGGTGACGCGGACCCCGACCGGCGGGGTGCCGTCAGGCGTGACCGGTGTGGTGCCGGCGACGGTCCGGGGCGACGGACTGACGGGGAGCCACGCGGGCGGGACCGGCGCCGAACCTCGCCGAGCCCACCGCCAGGTCCGGATGCTCGACCGCGAGGGCCAGCGCCGCCGCCTCCTCCAGCCCCAGCTCGGTCCCCTCGCCGTACGCGCCGTCGAAGGCCGCGTCGCCCAACTCCCGGCGCAGCTCCCCCTGCCGCTGCGCCCAGTACCCGCCGTAGATGCCCGGGGCGCAGCGCATGCTCGCCCGGGTCGCCCCCGCCGCGCCGAACAGGCGGGCCGCCGTCAGCCCGTCACCACCGGCCGCGCAGCGTACCGCCATCGCGTTCAGCGTGTCGCAGGCCCGACCGTGGAAGCCGTGGCTCATCCGCGACCGCAGCGCCACCTGGAGGTGCTCGTGCGCGGCGACCAGGTCCCCGCGCGCCAGGGCGACCATCCCGAGCAGCATGTCGACCGAGCGGCGCCCCCGCTCCACCGGCCGCGCCGCCTCCACCGGGCGGGCCGCGCCCAGCAGCTCCGCCGCCTCGTCCAGGGCGCCCCGCCGCCAGAGCAGCTCGGCCAGGCTGAACACCCCGAAGAGCGCGTCGCCGAGCACCTCCTGGCCGGACGCCCAGTCGATCACCTCGCGGCAGATCCGCTCCGCCTCCGCGAACTGTCCCATGTCGACCAGCGGGGCCGCCCGCCCGGCGAGCACCCGGGCGAGCAGGCCGGCGTCGCCCGCCTGCCGGGCCGCCGCCTCCGCCCGCTGGGAGTAGCGCAGCTCCTCGCCGAACTCGCCGTCCGCGCCGGCGTGCAGCGAGTGCATGTGGTACGCCGCCGCCAGCTCGGCCTCCGGGATCCGCTCCCCCGTCTCGGCGATGCGCCCGTACAGCCGGAACAGCCAGAGCCGCCCCTCCCGGGCCAGTCCCCGCTCCCGCCACCACTGGTCGAGTCCCCCGGCCAGCCGCAGGCCGGCCCGGGCACTGCCGCCGGTGGCGCACCAGCGCAACGCGGCGCGCAGCTCGCCGGCGAGCGGGTCGAGGGCGTAGAGCGACAGGGTCACCGGCCGCCCGTCCGGCCCCAGGTGGGCGCGCTCCATCGCGTGCGTCGACCACGCCACGTGCCGGTTGCGGGCCGACCGCTCCTCCCCCGCCTCCACCAGCCGCCGCGCCGCGTACGCCCGGATGGGGTCGAGCATCCGGTAGGTGCTGCCCGAGGCGTGCGGCTCCGCCAGCACCATCGACTTGTCAACCAGCACCGAGAGCGGATCGAGCGGGTCGTCGCCGAGCAGCCACTCCACCGTCGCCAGGTCGACCGGGCCGGCGAAGACCGCCAGCCAGCGCAGCAGCCGGGCGGCGCGCGGCCCCAACGTGCGGTACGACCAGGTGACCGTGGCCTGCATGGTCAGGTGCCGTTCGGTGGCGGAACGCTGCACCGCCCGGACGGCCGGGCTGGGCGGCACCATCCCCACGGCCGCCGCCACCAGGTCCACCGTGTCCTGCCGGTCCGGCTCCACCGGGAGGTCCGGGTCCTCCCGGCCCGCGTCCAGGGTGCCCAGCACGTCGTCGAGGCGCTCGGCGAGCTGCCCGACGGAGAGCACCCGCAGCCGGGCGGCGGCCAGCTCTATGGCGAGCGGCAGCCCGTCCAGCCGCCGCACCACCCGCCGCAGGTCGGCCGACTCGCCCGGGTCCGGCGGCCGGCCGCCCCGGGCCGCCGCCGTCCGGTCCAGCAGCAGCGCGACCGCGTCGCTCTCCGCTCCCTCCGTCGGCGGGTCGACCGACAGCGACGGGATCCGCCAGACCACCTCGCCCGGCAGGCCGAACGACTCCCGGCTGGTGGCGAGCACCCGGACGCCCACCCCGCCGGCGAGCAGCCGGGAGATCACGTCGGCCGAGGCGGCCGGCTGGGCGTCGCAGGTGTCCAGCAGGACGAGCATCCGGCGCGCGGCCGCGTACTCGACCAGCGTGTCGACCATCGGGCGGCCCGGCTCGGGCCGCAGACCGAGCACGGCGGCGACCTCGAACGCCACCAGACCCGGGTCGGTGACCGCGGCGACGTCGACGAACCAGACACCGTCCGGATGGGACTCCACCAGGTCGACGGCGAGCTCCACGGCCAGCCGCGTCTTGCCCGCACCACCCGCGCCGAGGACGGTGACCAGCCGGTGCGCCTCCACCAGCCGCTTCAGCTCGGCCCGCTCGGCGTGCCGGCCGACGAACGAGGTGACCGGGGTCGGCAGGTTGTGCGCGGTCGCGTCGGCGGTGCGGGGCCGCGGGAACTGCCGCTCCAGGCCGGACGCGACCAGTTGGTAGAGCCGCTCCCGGTCGTCGAAGCCGCGCAGCCGGTGCAGGCCGAGGTCGATCAGGGACGCGTCGGGCGGCAGCGGCTCCGCGTGCCGCGCCGTCGCCGCCGAGCAGAGCACCTGCCCGCCGTGGGCGGCGGCGGCGACCCGGGCCGCGCGGTGCACCTCCGGGCTGACGTACTCGCCGTCGCGCGGTTCCGCCCAGCCGGTGTGCAGCCCCATCCGGACCCGGGGCACGGCGTCGGCGGTGGGCCACTCATGGCTGGCCAGCGCCCGCTGCGCGGTCAGGCAGGCGGTCAGCGCGGCGGTCGCGTCGTCGAAGGCGAGGAAGAACGAGTCCCCCTCGGTCAGCAGCTCCGCGCCCTCGGTCGCGGCGATCGTGCGGCGCAGCAGGCGGCGGTGCTCCCGCAGCACCGGCGGATAGTCCGGCCCGAGCAGCTGGGCCAGCCGGGTGGAGCCCTCGATGTCGGTGAAGACGAAGGTCACCAACCCGCTCGGGAGGTGGATCCGTGGCGACATGGTGGAACCTCCGCCCGTGACGTCGGACTCATGCTGCCTGATACCGGACGATCACGCATCGTGAGAACGGTCGGGCTCCGCCCGACTACGGACCCACCGGTCAGCAGCCGCAGCCACCGCCGCAACAACCCCCACCGGCCGGCGCCGGCGCGCCACCGGCCGCACCGCCGCCGCCCCGGCCGGTGACCGCGACGGTGGAGAGGAGCTTGACCGTGTCGGCGTGCCCCTGGGGGCAGGACGCCGGCTCAGCGGCCTGCGCCATCGGACGGTTGACCTCGAAGGTGTCGCCGCAGGCGCGGCAACGGAACTCGTACCGGGGCATGGCACCAGGGTACGACCGGTCCTGACGTACGGGGGGACATGGGTGATACTCAACTTGTGGCGGACGGCGAGGACAGGACGACCCTTCGGCCCCTGCGGCCGGCGGCACCGATCGACGGACCGCTCGCGGGTTCCGGCGCCGCGCCCGAACCCGCGACGCGGTTGCCGCGTCCCCGCCGCCCCTGGCTGAGATCCACGGCCGCCGGCGACACGAAGCCGGCCGCCGACACCACGCCGGCGACCGAGCCCACCGCCGCGGCGAAGCCGGCCACCGACACCAAGTCGGCCGCCGAGCCCACCGCCGACGCGAAGCCGGCGGAGAAGGCGAAGCCGGCCGAGAACGCGAAGCCGGCCGAGAACGCGAAGCCGGCGGAGAACGCGAGGCCGGCCGAGAGCGCGACGCCGGCCGACGACGCGAAGGCGGTAACCGAGACCAGGCCGGCCGCCGAGCCCTCCGCCGAGGCGCGGCCGGTGGAAGAGGCGAAGCCGGGCGCGAAGGCGACGCTGGCCGAGAAGGCGAAGCCGGGCGACGGGCCGGCCACCGGCACGGAGCCGGCCACGGCCGGGAAGCCGGCCGACAGCGCCGGCACGGCCGCGAAGCCGGGCGACGGGACCGCCCCGGTCACGAAGACCGGTGGCGTGGCCGGGGCCCCGACGGCCGGGTCCGGGGCGAAGACCGGTGACGACGCCGCCGCGGCGTCGGCCACGGGCGCGGGTGACCTCGCGGAGACGAAGGTCGACGTGCCCGCCACGAAACCGGCCACCGGGCCCCGGCGCCGCCGGGTGCAGTTCGCGCACGCCGTACGCCGGCCGCCGCACCGCGTCGCGATGGCCGCCGCCCGCGCCACCCGCGACTGGTCGCGGCGGCCCAGCGGCCGGCTCACCCTGCCCGGCGTGTTCCTGCTCGCCCTGGTCGCGGCGACGGCCGCGGCGGGCGCGCTGCTGGTGCCCGCGACGGCCCGGGGGCCCCGTCCGGTCGCGGTCGACGCCACCTCCGTCGCGCCGACCACCGTTCCGCAGGCCCCGCTGCCCGGCGGCACGCCGCTACCCGGCGGGACGGTGCTGCCCGGCGGGACCGTGCTGCCCGGCGGCACGCTGCCGGCCGGCCCGCCCCTCGGCGGGATCACCGGCCGGCCGTCGGACGCGCTCGCCGGCTGGGCCGCCGAGGTCGGTCCGAAGGTCGGCATCTCGCCGGTGGCCATGCAGGCGTACGGCTACGCCGAGGTGGTGCTCGCCCAGACCAACCGCAGCTGCGGGTTGAGCTGGACCACCCTGGCGGCCATCGGGTTCGTCGAGTCGGGGCACGGTCAGGCCAACAACGCCCGGCTCGGCCAGGACGGCAAGGCGCTGCCCGAGATCATCGGCCTGCCGCTGGACGGCAACGGCGGCCGGATGCGCATCCCCGACACCGACCGCGGCGTGATGGACAAGGACCCGGTCCTCGATCGGGCGGTCGGGCCGATGCAGTTCATCCCGACGACCTGGCAGGAGATCGGGGCCGACGCCGACAACGACGGCGTCAAGGACCCGCACGACCTGGACGACGCCGCCCTCGCCGCCGGCAACTACCTCTGCAAGGGCGGCCGGAACCTGACCATCCCGGCCGACTGGTGGAACGCGATCCTGTCCTACAACGACGTCCGTCGGTACGCTCAGGACGTCTACGACACCGCCAACCGGTACGGACAGGCGAGCCGCACGTGAAGTGATCGTCCGCATACATTGGAGAACTGGACACTTCCCCCGGGCAGCCGTTAGCGGCAAGCTAGACGGGTGATGGTGCGCGAGTGGGACCCCAGGACCGCGTCGTCCGCCGAGATCGCGTCGCTGCTGGCCACGCTGAACGCGGTCCTGGCGGCCGATCTGCCGCAGGATCCACCGTGGCGGGAGAGTTCCATGCGGGAATACCTCGCCGAGGTGATGCCCGGCGAGCGGCGGATCTCCTGGGTCGCCCAAGCGGAGCCGGCGGCCGACGGCAGCCCGGGGGCGATCCTGGGCCACGTTCACGTGCTGCTGCTCGGCGACATCGGGGTGCTTGAGGTGCTGGTGCACCCGTCGGAGCGGCGCACGGGCCTCGGGCGGGACCTCGTCCTGACCGCCGCCCGGCGGGTCTACCAGGAGGGCTTCCAGTCGATCGGGGTGGAGGTGGTCGGCGACACGCCGGCCGTCGCCTTCTACGAGTCGCTCGGCTTCTCGAAGGAATACGTCGAGACCCGCAGCGTGCTGGACCTGTCCGGGGTGGACTGGGCCGAGCTGTCCGAGATGGCCACCGGCATCAGCGCGGGTTACCACCTGGAGTTCCACCCCGGCGGCCCGCCGGACGAGCTGATCGAGGCGTACGCGCGGGCCAAGGCCGAGGTGCGCGACGTCGAGGACGGCGAGCTGCGCCCCAGCTCCTACGACCCGCAGCGGCTGCGGGACAGTCTGGACTGCCTGCACCGGCGGGGCATGAAGCCCTACATCGTGCTCGCCCTGCACGAGCAGACCGGGGAGGTCGCGGGGCTGACCGAGGTGGTCGTACCGGTCCAGCATCCCACCCGCGCCGACCAGTACGACACCATCGTCGTGCAGGACCACCGGGGCTACGGCATCGACCGGGCGATCAAGGCCCGGATGCTGATGGAGCTGCGCTCGGCGGAGGCGGAGCTGACCGAGGTGCAGACCTGGAACGCGCAGGCCAACGAGGCCATGCTCAAGGTCAACGCCGAGTTGGGCTACCGCCCGGACCGCGAATGGTGCGAATACAGCATCGACGTGGCCGAGCTGGTGCACCGCCTCGACGCCGGACGCTGACCGGAACGTTCACTAATCCGTCCGCTGGGGGATGGACGGCGGTCAGCACCGACCCTTAACGTGCGTTAGTTCCCTGTCCACCCATCGTGGAGGCCTCATGCGCCCGCGCCGCACTCTTGCCGCGCTCGCGACCGCCACCGCCGCCGTGACTGTCGCGGCTGTCGGCGTCGCACCCACCGCGGCCAGCGCCGCGCCCACCGACCTCTTCATCTCCGAGTACGTCGAAGGCTCGTCGAACAACAAGGCGATCGAGCTGTTCAACGGCACCGGCGCCGCCGTCGACCTGGCCGCCGGCGGCTACCAGCTCCAGTTGCACTTCAACGGCTCCACCACGCCGACCAACTTGGCCCTCACCGGCACCGTCGCGGCCGGCGACGCCTTCGTCCTCGCCGCCGCCTCGGCCGCGCCGGGCATCCTGGACCGGGCCGACCAGACCACGAGCGCCAGCCTGTTCAACGGCGACGACGCCATCGTGCTGCGTCGGGGCGGCACCGTGCTCGACTCGATCGGCCAGGTCGGCGTCGACCCGGGCACCGAGTGGGGCGCGGGCGTCACCAGCACCGCCGACAACACGCTGCGTCGGTCGGCCGCCGTGACGTCCGGCGACACCGACCCCTCCGACGCGTTCGACCCGGCCGCGCAGTGGGCCGGCTTCCCCGTCGACACGTTCGACGGCCTCGGCACGCACGCCGTCGACGGCGGCGGCCCGGTCGACGCCCCCGCCACGCTCACCTGCGGCCCGACGCTGGTGACCTCCGCCGGCACGGCGGCCACCCGGGAGGTCACCGCCACCGATGCGGACGACCGGATCGTCGACCTGGCGGTCACCTCGGTCAGCCCGACCCCGGCCACCGGCTCCGTCAGCCGCTCGGCGGTCACCCCGGCCGACACGGTCGGCGGCACCGCCCGGGCCACGGTCGGCACGAGCGCCGACCTGGCCGCCGGGGCGTACACCGTCGTGCTGACCTCCACCGACGCGGACGGCGACACCGCCACCTGCACCCTGGCCGTGCAGGTCACCCGGGAGCTGACCGTCGGCGAGGTGCAGGGCCCGACCACCGACGGCGAGTCCGGCCCCGCCGACCGGTCGCCGCTCGCGCCGGCGTCCGGCAACGGCACCAGCAGCACGCTGTACGACGTACGCGGCGTGATCACCCAGCTCACCCTGGCGCGTGACTCGGGGGGCCGGGACCAGCGCGGCTTCTTCCTCCAGAGCCGCTCGGACGCCACCGACGGCGACCCGACCAGCTCGGACGGCATCTTCGTCTTCATGGGCTCGTTCACCTCGCTGATCGGCGGCTACGTGCCGACGGTCGGCGACGAGGTGGTGCTGCGCGCCCGGGTCTCCGAGTACTTCAACTTCACCCAGCTCTCCGGCGCGTCGCTGGTCCGCCGGATCGCCTCGGGTGTGGACGTGGACGCCGAGGTTGAGGTGACCGACGCGGTGCCGCCGGTCGAGGTGGCGGCGGCGCAGCGCTTCTTCGAGCGGCACGAGGGCGCCCGGCTGCGGGTGCGGGCCGGCAGCGGCGCGGTGAGCGGGCGGAACGTCTTCGCCTCCACCGCCGACGCGGAGATCTTCGTGATCGACCGGGACGACCCGCTGCTCGACCGCGCCGACGCGTACGCCCGCCGGGTGTTCCGGGACGCGCACCCGCTGGACAACGACCCGACCCGCCGCTTCGACGACGGCAACGGACAGCGCATCCTGCTCGGCAGCATGGGCGTCAAGGGCAGCACGGGCGACAGCGCCGCGCTGCTCCCGCCCGCGCGCACCTTCGACACGCTGACCGCCGACGCGGTCGGCGGGCTCTACTACTCGTTCGAGAAGTACGGCGTGCAGGTCGAGGCGGCCGCGTTCACCGGCGGGGCCGACCCGTCGAAGAACAACCCGCCGAAGCCGGCCAACCGGTCGGAGGAGGTCGCGGTCGCGACCTACAACGTCGAGAACCTGTACGACTACCGCGACGACCCGTTCGACGGCTGCGACTTCGCCGGCAACGCGGGCTGCACCGGGGTGCGCCCGCCGTTCGACTACGTCCCGGGCAGCGAGCAGGAGTACCGCGAGCAGCTCGCCGCGCTGGCCGACCAGATCACCACCGACCTGCACTCCCCGGACCTGATCCTGGTGCAGGAGGCCGAGGACCAGGACATCTGCTCGGTCTCCGGCGGTGCGCTGGTCTGCGGCAGCACGGACAACGCCGACGGCGCGCCGGACAGTCTCCAGGACCTGGCGCTGGCCATCACGGCCGTCGGTGGCCCGGCCTACCAGGCCGCGTACGACCGCACGGGCGCGGACGCCCGGGGCATCACCGCGGCGTTCCTGTTCCGCACCGACCGGGTGTCGCTGGCGGCGCCCACCGCCGGCGACCCGCTGCTGGGCTCGGCGCCGACGGTGCGGTACCGGGGCGCGGGGCTGCCGGGCAACGCGGACGTGCAGAACCCGAAGGCGCTCAACGCGGTGCTCCCCGCCGACGTGGACACGTCCACCGGCAAGGACGGCGACAACGTCTTCACCCGCGCCCCGCAGCTCGGCAAGTTCACCGTCGCGGCCGCCCCCGGCTCCGCCGAGCGGTACACGCTGTGGGCGGCGAGCAACCACTACTCGTCGGGGCCGGACAGCCGGGTCGGGCAGCGCCGGGAGCAGGCCGCGTACGGGGCCGCGATCGTCACCGCCATCGAGGCGTCGGACCCGCACGCGCGGGTGGTCTACGGCGGGGACCTGAACGTCTTCCCCCGCCCCGACGATCCCATCGCGACGGCGGCGGAGCCCACCCCGTCGGACCAGCTCGGGCCGCTGTACGAGGCCGGCATGCGCAACCTCTGGGACGACCTGCTCGCCGACGCGCCGTCGTCCGCCTACTCGTACAGCTTCGAGGGGCAGGCGCAGACGCTGGACCACCTGTTCGTGAACGGCGCGCTGCACCGGGACCTGGTGCAGATGCGGGCGGCGCACATCAATGCCGACTGGCCGGCCGACCACGCGGCCGACGGCAGCCGGGGCTCCAGCGACCACGACCCGCAGGTGGCCCGCTTCCGCTCCCGGGCGTCGTTGAGCGTCAGCGACGCGTCGGTGGTGGAGGGCGACCGGGGCAGCCGGCCGCTGACCTACACGGTCACCGTGTCGCGCCCGCTGTCCCAGCCGGTGCTGCTCTGCGCCGCCACCTACGGCACCACGGCCCAGGCAGGTGCCGACTACGACCCGTACGTCGGCTGCAAGGTCCTGGCCGCCGGGCAGACCTCGCTGGCGTTCCCGGTGGCCGTGCGCGGTGACCGGAAGCGGGAGGCGGACGAGAAGCTGAACCTCGTGGTGGCCGGGGTGCCGGGCCTGCGCCTGGCCGACCCGCTCGCCGTGGGCACCATCACCGACGACGACTGACGTCACACCGGAGCCCGTCCCGACGGCCCGCCGCCCAGGAGTCCCTGGGCGGCGGGCCGTCCGCATCACCACGGGAAACGCGGGTCGGGCACCTGCGGCGGCGGGGGTACGCGCGGCGGTGGGGGCACGCTGCGGTACTTGGCCACCCGCACCTCCCACTGGCTGCGCCGCCGCATGGCGTCGCGGACCCTGCGGTCGCGGTAGAACGTCTCCGGCGGGCGCGCCAGCCCGTAGATGTCCGCCCACCACTCGCCCGGCTCCGGATCGAGAATGGTGTCCAGATGCGAGGGGTAGCGACGCCCCGCCCCGTCCCGGGTGTCCTGCCAGTCCCGCATCGGCTTCAGCACCCGACCGAACTCGTCGACGACGGCCAGCCGGAACCCGGCGACCCCGATGATGCGGCGCAGGAGCAGGATGCTCGGCACCAGCCGGCCCGCCTCGATCCGCCCGACGGTGGAATGGTTCACCCCCGCCCACCGGGCCAGCTCCCGCTGGCTGAGGCTGGCGTACCGCCGAACCGCCCGGACGATGCCCGCGGCCGGCCACGGGGTGTCGAACGGCTCGGTCAGCATCACGGGCCGCTCACGCGATCCCGCCGCCTGGTCGGTGCCGGCCGTCCGGTCGACGCTCGCCGGCCCGGCGGCACCCGACAGCCCGGCGGGAGCAGACAGCCCGGCGGGAGCGGACAACTGGTCGGAGCCAGGCAGTTGGTCGGAATCCTGGGACCGGTCACGTTCCGATTCGGCGGGAAGCTCGGTCATCCCGTCACGGTCCCGGCCACGACGCCTCTCCCGCAATCCCGCCCACTCCGCCTGTGGAAAACGCAGCCGCCTGTGGAAAACCAGCGACGGGTCCTGCCGCTACACCCGGGAACGCCCTCCAGCAAGACGGTAACGCTCCGTAACAGAAGCAACACCTCGACCAATCACTACGCTGAGTGATGACATCTTCGGCCCCGAAAGGGCCTGGATCGCCGCCGATGACGTCGACAGCGCCGTGACCTGCGAATTCAGCGCTAAGCCCTCTCGGGCCCAACCAACCCCCGCCCACCCTTTGCTCTGCATTCCCTTACGCACCAGCAACCCTGCGCGCCTGGTGCGTAAGGGAATGCAGAGCAAAGCGTCCGAAGGCGGTGGCATCCGGGACACAGGGCGAGCACTCAGCGTTACCGAGCTGACCCTGGAGTGCTTCACCGGCGGCGCCCCGTGGACGAGCGCCTGCTGTTGACGTGCGAGGCGGGCGCCTGCTGTTGACGTGCGAGGCGGGCGCCTGCTCGACGCCGGCGACCAGAGCCGACGCCCGCGTATGCCAGCGACGACGACAGCGACCAGCACCAGCCCCTCGACCTGGACGACGAGCGGGCAGGCGAGGATCCGGCGGCGCCGAGACGGGCGACGGATGAATGGGCCGCTGTCGTCCCCGGTCGGCGCCCGGCACCAGGCCACGATTGGGCCGGCTCAATCAGAGAGCCCTGACCGCTGCCCCGGACGTGTCAGAACCCGAAGGGGCCGGACCAGGCCAGGGCAGGCCACGCCAGGCCAGGGCAGGCCAGGACGCGCCAGGCCAGAGCGGGACGCGCCGCGCCGGACCAGGCCGGGTCGGACCAGGTCGGGTCAGTAGCGCTGGCGGAGGAGTCCGGCGGCCTCGACCGCCCAGTAGGTGAGGATGATCTGTGCGCCGGCCCGACGGATCGAGGTGAGCGTCTCCATCATCACCCGCTCCCGGTCGATCCAGCCGTTGGCGGCGGCCGCCTCGACCATCGCGTACTCGCCGGAGACCTGGTAGGCGGCGACCGGGACGTCCACCGCCGCGCGGACCGCCGACACCACGTCGAGGTACGGCAGCGCCGGCTTGACCATCACCATGTCGGCGCCCTCGGCGACGTCCAGCTCGACCTCGCGCAGCGACTCCCGCAGGTTGGCGGGGTCCTGCTGGTAAGCGCGGCGGTCGCCCTCCAGAGCCGACTCCACCGCGTCCCGGAAGGGGCCGAAGAAGGCCGAGGCGTACTTGACGGCGTACGCCAGCACAGCCACGTCCTGGTGGCCCGCGGCGTCGAGCGCCCGGCGTACCACGGCGACCTGGCCGTCCATCATCCCGGACGGCCCGACCACGCCGACCCCGGCGGCGGCCTGGGCGACCGCCATCTCGGCGTACGCCTCCAGCGTGGCGTCGTTGTCGACGCTCCCGTCGGGGGCGAGCAGGCCGCAGTGCCCGTGCGAGGTGAACTCGTCCAGGCAGAGGTCGCTCATCACCACCGTGGCGTCGCCCACCTCGGCCACGACGTCGCGGATCGCGACGTTGAGGATGCCGTTCGGGTCGATCCCGCCGGACCCGGTGGGGTCCCGCCGCTCCGGCACGCCGAAGAGCATGATGCCGCCGACGCCCGCCTGGACCGCCTCGGCCGCGGCCTTGCGGAGCGAGTCCCGGGAGTGCTGGAGCACCCCCGGGAGCGACGCGATCGCCCGCGGTTCCGTCAGCCCCTCCTTGACGAACATCGGCACGACCAGCTCGGCCGGGTCGACACGGGTCTCGGAGACCAGCCGCCGGATGGCCGCGTTGCGGCGCAGCCGGCGGGGCCGGATCTCGGGGTACGGCATCACGGACCTCCTGCTACGACTACCGGAACCTCAGGGCGGTCGGCCCCTGCACCTTCGAGCCACGACGCTGCTTCGCCGGCATGGCGGCGAGCTTCTCGCGCAGCTCGACCGCGTAGGCGGCGAGCGCCTCCACCAGATCGGGGACCGAGGCGTGCGGCGGCTGGACGTCGACCCGCAGGCCGAACTCCGTGGCGGTCTCCGCCGTCTTGGGCCCGATCACTGCAACGACCGTACGGGCGTGCGGCTTCCCCGCGATACCCACCAGATTGCGCACCGTCGAGCTGGACGTGAAGAGCACCGCGTCGAAGCCACCCGACTTGATCGCGTCCCGGATCTCGGCGGGCGGCGGGGCGGCCCGGACCGTCCGGTAGGCGGTCACGTCGTCGACCTCCCAGCCGCGCTCGGTGAGCCCGGCGGCGAGGGTCTCGGTGGCGATGTCGGCGCGCGGCAGCAGCACCCGACCGACCGGGTCGAGGATCTCGTCGTGCGGCGAGAACTCGGCGAGCAGCCCCTCGGAGGACTGCTCCCCGGACGGGATCAGCTCGGGCTGGATGCCGAACGCGCGGACGGCGTCGGCGGTCGCCTCACCGATGCACGCGATCTTTACGCCGCCGAAGTGCCGGGCGTCGAGGCCGTGCTCGGCGAACTTCTCCCAGACCGCGCGGACCGCGTTGACGGAGGTGAAGATCACCCAGGCGTACCGGCCGTCGACCAGGCCCTTGACCGCCCGCTCCATCTGGGCCGGGGTCCGGGGCGGCTCGACCGCGATGGTCGGCACCTCGCAGGGGATGGCCCCATACGCGCGCAGCCGCGCGCTCATCACGCCGGCCTGCTCCTTGGTGCGGGGCACGAGGACCTTCCAGCCGTACAGCGGCCGGTTCTCCCACCAGCTCAGCTTGTCCCGCTGGCCGACGCCCTCGCCGACGGTGAGGACCACCCGGCCGGTGAAGCCGAGCGCCGCCGCGACGAACGAGTCGACGGTCGAGGTGGTGGTGTACTGCGTCTCGCCGGTGCCGTCGCCGGTCACCCCGACGCCGGTGGTGCCGTCCACCCCGGCCGCGAGCAGCCCGTCGCGGATCGCGGCGAGGTCACCGGCGTCCACGGCCAGGGCCAGCGAGCCCCGCCCGACGGCCGCGGCCAGCGCGTCGAAGTCCAGCGCGCTGACGTCCTCGACGTCGGCCGCCGTCCGTACGCCCGGCAGCGGCACGCCCGCGTAGGTCGCCACCCCCTCGGCCTGGCCGACGCCGGGGACCACCTCGAAGTGCGCGGCGGTCCGCGCGACCGCCTGCACCTCCTTGACGACCGACTCGTGGCCGAACGGGTCGCCGGCGACCAGGTGCACCGCGTTCAGCCCGGAACGGGCCGCCGAGATCAGCACCTTCGCCACGTCACCCGGCGCGCCCTCCGCCGGGGTGAACTGGGCGTCCTCCCTGGCCTGGGCGCGGACGGCGTCGAGCAGCGACTCGGGGACTCCCCGGTCGTACACCACCTGGTCGGCGTCGACCAGGGCGTCGTGCGCCCGGCGGGTCAGCAGGCCCGGGTCGCCGGGACCGGCCCCGACGAAGGCGATGCGGCCTACGGGCTTACGGGTGCGGGTCATTCTGTGCTCCCAAATTGCTGGGTCCCCGGGCCGGCGTGTCCATCGTGGCCGAGGATCGAGTCGGCGCCGAGGTCGAGGAGTTCGGCGGCGAGTGCCTTGCCGATCTCCGCCGCGTCGGCGAGCGTTCCGGTGCAGGACAGCCGGAGGTCTCTCGTACCGTCCGGACTGATCACCGCCCCGCGCAGATAGATCTCCTGGACGACATCGCCCTCGGCACCCGAGCCGGTTGGCTCGCCTTCGGCGACGACGGCGTAGGCGGCGACCGGAGCGGAGCATCCGGCCTCCAGGGTGGCCAGCAGCGCCCGTTCCGCGGTGACCGCGGCGTGGGACGGTGCGTGGTCGAGCACGGCGAGCAGCTCGACCAGGTCCGTGTCGTCGGCCCGGCACTCCACCGCCAGCGCGCCCTGGGCGGGCGCGGGCAGCATCAGCATCGGGTCGAGCGTCTCGGTGATCGCGTCGGTACGCCCGATCCGGGCCAGCCCGGCTCGGGCCAGGACGACCGCGTCGAGGTCGGCCTCCGGGCCGAGCACCCGCGCGAGGCGGCTGTCGACGTTGCCGCGGATCGGGGTGACCTCCAGCTGCATCCCGAGGGCGTGCAGTTGGGCGATGCGGCGCAGCGCGCCCGTGCCCACGGTCGCGCCGGAGGGCAGCTCGGTGAGCGTCCGGCCGTCCCGGGCGACCAGCGCGTCCCGCGGGTCCTGCCGCGTCGGCACCGCCGCGATGTGCAGCCCGGCCGCCGCCGCAGTTGGCAGGTCCTTGTAGGAGTGCACCGCGAAGTCGATGGTGCCGGCGGTCAGCGCGTCGCGCAGGGCGGAGACGAATACGCCGACGCCGAGCCGGTGCACCGGCGCGGACGAGCGGTCGCCGGCGGTGACCACCTCGACCAGCTCGACGGGCCGGCCGGTGGCGGCGGTCAGGGCCTCGGCGACGTGGCCGGACTGGGCCATCGCCAGCTTGCTGCCCCGGGTACCGAGGCGCAGGGGCGTGCTCATCGCTCACCTCCGATGGGCGGGACGTCGGCGGAACCCGTCGACGGTGGAATGTCGGCGTGCCCGACGGGCGGTGGAACGTCGGCGAGGCCGACGGGCGGCGGAACGTCGGCGAGGCCGACGGGCGGCAGGACGTCGGCGAGGCCGAACGGCGGTGCGGCGTCGCCGGCCACGATGTCGGGGACGTTGTCGACCGGGGACGTCTGCGGCACCTGGAGGTCGAACAGCTCGCGCAGCAGGGCCGCGTACTGGTCGCCGCCGGGTTCGGCCGCCAGCTGGCGCACCCTCACGGTCGGCTGGTGCAGCAGCCGCTGCACGACCCGGTGCACCGTCCGGGCCACCTCGGCGCGCTGGTCGTCGGTGAGGTCCGGGCGGCGCTGGGCGAGCCGGCGCAGCTCGGCGCCGACCACGTCGTCGGCGCGGCCACGCAGGGCGGCCACCGTGGGCGCCACGTCGGCGCCGCGCAGCCAGGTGAGGAAGGCGTCGACCTCGCCGGCCACGATCCGCTCGACGGCGGCGGCGTCGGCGGCGGCGGGCCCGTCGGCGAGCAGCGTCGCCATCCGGTCGATGTCGATGACCTCGACGCCGGGCAGCTCGGCGACGCCGGCCTCCACGTCGCGCGGCACGGCCAGGTCGAGCAGGACCAGCGGCCCCCGGCCGGGGTCGCGCCGGGCGAGCGCCCGGGTCACCACGTCACGGGTGAGGACCGCTTCGGTGGCCGCGGTGGCGGCCACTACGATGTCCACTGTGGAGAGAACGGTGGTCAGCTCCGCCATCGGTGTCGCACTGGCCCCGTACGCCTCGGCCAGCCGGACGGCCCGGTCGGCGCCCCGGTTGGTGACCGTGATCGGCCCGGCGCCCAGCCGGGACAGCGTGGCGACGCCCAGCGAGCCCATCGCGCCCGCGCCGACCACCAGCGCGGGACGGCCGGCGAGGTCGCCGTCGAGGTGCCCGGCGGCCAGCTCCAGCGCGGCGGTCACCACGCTCTGGCCGGCCCGGTCGATCCCGGTCTCGGCGTGCGCCCGCTTGCCGACCCGCAGCGCCTGCTGCATCAGCTCGTGCAGCAGCCGCCCGGCGCTGTCGGCCCCGGTCGCGGAATGGTAGGCGTCGCGGAGCTGGCCGAGGATCTGCGCCTCGCCGACCACCATCGAGTCCAGCCCGGCGGCGACCCGGAAGACGTGGTCCACGGCGGCGGCGTCGAAGTGCACGTAGAGGTGGTTGGCGAGCGCGGCGGGCTGGCAGCCGGCCTGCTCGGCCAGCACCGCGCAGATGTCGCCGAGGCCGCCGTGGAAACCGGACACGGCGGCGTAGATCTCCACCCGGTTGCAGGTGGAGACGAGCACGGCCTCGGTCACGTACGGCTGGGCGACCAGGCGGTCCAGGGTGCGGGTGAGGTCCGCGGGGCCGACCGCGAGCTGCTCCAGCGTGGCGACGGGAGCGGTGCGGTAGGACGCGCCGACGACGAGCAGTTTCACGTGCCTATCGCCTCCTGCGGGTCGGTGACGGCGAGCCCCCCGGGCAGGGCGGTGAGGGCGGACCCACCGGTGGCGGGCAGCGCGGTCAGCGATGCCTTGCGGTGCTCGTGGAAGGACAGGATCTGCAGCTCGATCGCGAGGTCGACCTTGCGCACGTCGACCCCTTCCGGAACCGAGAGTACGCACGGGGCGAAGTTCAGGATGCTCGTCACGCCGACGGCCACGAGCTGGTCCGCCACCGCCTGGGCGGCGGGGGCCGGGGTGGCGATCACGCCGATGGCGATGGCCTCCTCGACGGCGACCCGGGGCAGCTCGTCGATGTGCCGGACGACCAGCCCGTTGATCTCCTCGCCGACCCGTGCGGGGTCGGCGTCGAAGAGTGCGGCGATCCGGAAGCCGCGGCTGGCGAAGCCGTCGTAGCCGGCGAGGGCGTGACCGAGATTACCCACGCCGACCAGGGCGACGGCCCGCCGCTGGGTGAGCCCGAGCACGTACTCGATCTGGTCGACCAGCAGCGCCACGTCGTAGCCGACGCCACGGGTTCCGTACGAGCCGAGGTGTGAGAGGTCCTTGCGGAGCTTCGCGGAGTTCACGCCGGCGGCGCCGGCCAGCCCTTCGCTGGACACGGTCTCGTGGCCGGTTTCGGCGAGGTTGTGCAGGGCACGGAGGTATTCCGGGAGCCGCGCGACGGTCGCCTCCGGCAGATCCGGGAGCGCCGGTACGGCACCGGCGCGGCCGGGCGCGCCAGGGTGACGGTGCTGACTCATGAGACTCCGTGCGGTGCGATCCTCGGCCAACTCACGCGGCTGGCCGTTTCGGGATCCCCGCTGGCGACCGAGATTGCCGGCTGTGCTAGCAGGGCGCGTCGGAACTACAGAGTAGGCGCTTGTGAAGGCGTGCACAAATCGCGATCTTGAAAGCTCGCGACGCGGCTTCACCAGCCCCTCCATTCCGCAAGATCGATCCGGCGGCCGCCGCCGGCCGCCGCCCGGCCTCCGGGCGACGCCGATGGCGCCGGCGCGCCGATTATTGCTCAATTAAGACTTCTCTGACCAATCACGCGGCCCACGGCTCGCCCACGATCCGGTCACGGTAGGGCCAGCCCTACGCCGGAGAGGCGGGCCGACGGGATGGGTCGGCCACCCCGCGCTGCCTAGCCTCTTGACATGACCGCCGTACCCGTCGCCGCCGATCAGCCCGTGCCGGCGCCGACCATCTCCCGACAGCTCCTGCTGGACTCCGGCTACGTGCTGCTGGGCCTACCGCTGGCCCTGGCCAGCTTCGTCGTCCTGCTGGTCGGCCTGGCTGCCGGGCTGGGACTGGTCGTGACGGTGATCGGCCTGCCGATCCTCAGCGGCACCCTCTACGCCGCCCGGGGCCTCGCCGACATCGAGCGCCTCCGCCTCCCCACCGTGCTCCACCAGGCCCGGATCCGCCCCCAGTACCGGCTCCCCGAGCCCGGCGCGAGCGCCTGGCGGCGGATCTTCGTGCCGATGGGAGACGCGCAGTCCTGGCTCGACCTGGCGCACGGCATCCTCAAGCTGATCGTGGCCATCGTCACCTTCGTGGTCACGCTGGTCTGGTGGGCCGGCGCCATCGCCGGCACCCTCTACTGGGCGTACGACTGGACGCTGCCGCACGGCGACCCGGAGGACGTCGGCCTCCCCCAGCTCCTCGGCCTCGGCGATTCGACCGTCGCCCGGATCGGGCTGCACACCGCGATCGGGCTGTTCTTCCTGATCACCCTGCCGATCGTGGCCCGGGGCTGCGCACTGCTCCAGGCCGGCTTCGGCCGGGCCCTGCTCACCGGCGTGGCCGAGATGCGCAACCGGATCACCGTGCTGGAGGAGCAGAAGCGGGCCGCCGTCTCCGCCGAGGCGAGCGCGCTGCGCCGGCTGGAGCGGGACATCCACGACGGCCCGCAGCAGCGCCTGGTCCGGCTCGCGATGGACCTCAGCCGGGCCCGCCAGCAGCTCGCCACCGACCCGCAGGCCGCCGGGCGCACCCTGGACGAGGCGGTCACCCAGACCCGGGAGACGCTCGCCGAGCTGCGCGCCCTGTCCCGGGGCATCGCGCCGCCGATCCTGGTCGACCGGGGACTGCCCAGCGCCCTGGCGGCACTGGCCGGGCGCGGCCTGATCCCGATCGAGCTGCGGGTGGACCCGGAACTGGCCAGCCCGGCCGGCCGGCTCGACCCGGCGGTGGAGAGCACCGCCTACTTCGTGGTCTCCGAGGCGCTGACCAACGTCGCCAAGCACAGTCGGGCGACCGAGTGCCAGGTCGCCGTGACCCGGCACGACGGGCGGCTGGAGGTCGACGTCGAGGACGACGGGCAGGGCGGCGCCCACCTGGCCAAGGGGCACGGGCTGGTCGGCATCGCCGACCGGGTCCGCGCCGCCGGCGGCCGGCTCTCCGTGGTCAGCCCGGCCGGCGGGCCCACCAAGATCCGCGCGGAACTCCCGCTGTGAGCCGCACGTGGTAGACAACAGGACATGCGGATCGTGATCGCGGACGACGCGGTGCTGCTCCGGGAGGGGCTGGTACGGCTGCTCACCGAGCGCGGGCACGAGGTGGTGGCCGCCGTGGCCGACGGCGACGCGCTGGTGGTGGCGGTGGTGACCCACCGGCCCGACGTGTCGATCGTCGACGTCCGGATGCCGCCGTCGCACACCGACGAGGGGCTCCGCGCGGCGGTGGAGGCCCGCCGGCTGGTGCCCCGCACCCCGATCCTGGTCCTCTCCCAGTACGTCGAGGTGTCGTACGCCGACGACCTGCTCGCCACCACCGGCGGCGGCGGGGGCGGCATCGGCTACCTGCTCAAGGACCGGGTGGCCGCGATCGACGAGTTCCTCGACGCGCTGGACCGGGTGGCCGCCGGCGGGACGGTGCTCGACCCCGAGGTGGTCGGCCAGCTCTTCGCCCGGCGCCGGCGCGACGACCCGCTGCGCGAGCTGACCCCGCGCGAACGGGAGGTGCTCGCGCTGATGGCCGAGGGCCGCTCCAACACGGCGATCGCCCGGACCCTGGTGGTCACCGACGGCGCCGTCGAGAAGCACGTCCGGAACATCTTCACCAAGCTCCAGCTCCCGCCCGACACGGAGCAGCACCGGCGGGTCCTGGCCGTGCTGGCCTACCTGCGCAACTGACCGGACGCCCGGCGCGACGCCGCGCGGCCGACGCCGGTGCCCCCGGCCCGCCGCGGACCCGAGGCCACCTGCCGGCCCCGCCGACCCGCACCGTGCCGTCCGCCCCGGCCGGTCAGGGCAGCGTGGCCGCCAGGCTCACCGCCTCGCTGAGGGTGTCGGCGACCGGGTGGCCGGAGGCGCGCAGCCGTGCCGCGTCGGTGAACCCCCCGGTGTAGAGGACGGCGCGGCCGCCCACCGACGCGGCGGCGTCGGCGTCGTCGACGGAGTCCCCGATCAGCACCACGTCCCGGCCGTCCACGCCCAGCTCCGTCAGGTGCCGCCGGAGGGACTCGGCCTTGCGGTCCCCGCCGACGCTCGCCCGTAGCCCGTCCACCCGGACGAAGTGCCCGGTGAGTCCGTACGTGTGCACGGTCGGCACCAGCTCCTCGTGGAACCACATGGACAGCAGCGACTGGCTGCCCGGCCAGGCCGCCATCGCGTCGGTGGCGTCGTGCGCCAGCGCACAGGTCGTCAGCCCGGTGCGGTACGCGTCGTGGAAGATCCGGTCCAGCCGGCCGAACGCCTCGTCGTCGACCGCCCGGCCGAGCACCTCCGCGTAGTAGTCGGCGATCGGCCGGCGGAACCGCACCCGGTGCTCGTCGGCGGTCACGGCGGGCCCGCCGACGCTGGCGAAGGCGGCGTTGGTGCAGTCGACCACCAGGCTCAGGTCGTTGAGCAGGGTGCCGTTCCAGTCCCACACCAGGTGGTTGCGCGCAGGCGTCATCGGAGCACCCTAACGCCTGGTGTCACAGCTGCGGCGTGGTCAGGTCCCGCAGCAGCCGCTCCTCCTCCACCCGCCAGTAGCCGTGCTCCTTGCCGTCGAGCAGCACCACGGGCAGCCGGTCGCCGTACTCGCGTTCCAGCTCGATGTCGTCGGTGACGTCCTTCTCGGTCCACCGGTCCCCGGTGACCGCCACCACCCGGTCCAGCGCCAGTTTCGCCTCGTCGCAGAGGTGGCAGCCGGGGCGGGTGATCAGGGTGAGTCGGGGCTCACGCATCGGTCTCCTCCGTCGTGCTGGTGCCGGCCACGGCCGGCTGGCGGGTCTCCGGCGACGCCGCCGGGGACGGCGCCGGGGCCGTCGGGGACGACGCCGTCCGGAGCAGGGTCTTGCGTACCTTGCCGATGACCGAGTGCGGCAACTCGTCGACGAACTCGACGGCGGTCGGGCACTTGAACCGGGCCAGGCTGCGGGCGCAGTGGGCGAGCAACTCCTCACCGGTCACCGGACGCCCCGGCGCCGGCACCACGTACGCCCGGACAGTCTCGCCGGTCCGCGGGTGCGGCACACCCAGTACCGCCGACTCGGCCACCCCCGGGTGCGCGGAGAGCACCAGCTCGACCTCGTGCGGGTACACGTTGAACCCGTTGACCAGGATCAGCTCGCCGATCCGGTCCACCAGGAAGAGGTCGCCGTCGGAGTCGGCGTACGCCACGTCGCCGGTGGCCCACCAGCCGTCGGCGTCCGGGCCGCCCCGGCCGTCCGGCCAGTAGCCGGAGAAGACGTTCGCCCCACGCACCACGACCTGGCCCGGATCGGTGCCCGGCGTGCCGTCGGAGAGGTCCAGCTCGTCGGCGTCGTCGTCCGGCTCGGCCACGCCGTCGCGCCACAGGTCGGCCTCGTCCGTCCCGACCAGACGCAGCTCGACGCCGGGCAGCGGCCGGCCGATCGAGCCGGCCTTCGGCTCCCCGCCGACCAGGGTGGAGGTCAGCACCGGGGCGGTCTCGGTCAGGCCGTACCCGACGTGCACCGGGCGACCGGCGACCTCGGCGAAGCGCGCCGCGACGGCCGGCTCCAGCGGCGCCGCGCCGCAGACCGCGACCCGGACCGACGTCATCGCCGCGGCGAGGGCGGCGGCGTCCGCCGTGGACCAGGCGGCCACCATCGACGGTACGCCGACCAGCACGGTGACCCGGTGCCGGGCGATCACGGCCAGCCCCGCGTCGGCGCCGAGGTCGTCGACGAGCACCCCGGTCGCGCCATGGTGGACGACCGCGCCCAGCCCCGCGTTCAGCCCGTACGCGTGGAACAGCGGCAGCGCCAGCAGCACGGTGTCGTCCGGGCCGACGACGGGCGGTTCGATGCGGCCGACCTGCTCGTGGTTGGCCGCCAGCGCCCGGTGCGTCAGCATCGCGCCCTTCGGCCGCCCCTCGGTGCCGGACGTGTAGAGCAGCAGCGCCAGGTCGTCGCCACCCCGGTCGGGGAACGGGTGACCGGCGTCGGCCACCGGCGGCGCGGTGTGCACGGCGACGAGCGCGGGCAGCTCCCCGGCGGCCTCGGCGACCAGGTCGCGCACCCGCTCGGTGCAGATCAGCACCGAGGCACCGGAGTCGGCCAGCACGTGCCGCAGCTCGGGGGCGGTGAGGCCGGGGTTGACCGGCACCGCGACCAGCCCGGCGCGCAGCGCGGCCAGGCAGCTCACCACGAAGTCCGGCGAGTTGCCGAGCGCCACGGCGACCCTGGGCGGGTGCGGGTCGGCGGCCCCCGGCGGCGGGCCGGGCCCGGCGGGTCTCGCCGCGGTCAGGGCCGCCAGGGCGCGGGCGGTGGCCGTCACCGAGGCGTCCAGTTCGGACCAGGTCGTGGTCCGCTCGCGCCAGTGCAGCGCGGGTCGGTCGCCGTGGGCGGCGGCCGCCCGGTGGAGCCGCTCGACGAGGGTCGAGGCGGAGCTGTCGGTTGCGTCCTGCACGGTGGCTGAGTCTGGCACAGGGCGGGGCCTGCGGGCCATGCCCGCCGGAGGCCGACGGGACACCCCGGCCGGCGGGAACGGCGGCCCGGAGAAGTCCCGTCGACAGGACGACGGGTGGGCGCGGGCGGGACAGGACCGGTCCCGTCCACAGGACACTCCGGGAGGCGCCGGGCCCGCCGGACGGTCCTGGGTCGACACCCGCGCCGCCGGCCCGCCCGACCCCGCAACGCGTGCGCTGACCTGGAATTTCTTTCGCGACCACGCGGCAATCCGAAAGTCAACCGCACACGACGGACAACCGGTCCGCCAGTTGTGCGACGCAGCGGGAAATACTTCCGCCCTGTGTAACGGACTTGCCACGCGTGGGTGACGTTGGCCCTATCATCACTCGGGTCGGCTCACCCCATTTGCCGTGAGTCGACACCCCTCAGCCCGAGGAGGCCCCCGTGCCTGTGAGCGCATTGGACCAGCACCTCAAGGGGATCTGCCGCCCGTCGGCACACCCCGAGCCAGCCCTGCCCGGCCGTACCGGCCGGGCCACGACGGCGACGCGCCGACCGGCGTGGTCGGCCGGCGGGACGGAGGCGGCGCGGTGACCACCTTCGGATACGCGGAACGGCCTGCCGGCCTGTCCAACCCGGCGATCCGCGGGCCGCTCAACGAACGGCCCGCCGCCCGGAATCCGCTGGACGACACGGGCAGCCTCGCCGTCCGGGGGGAGGGCACGTCGAGCCGGACCCGCAGCCGGCCGCACCAGAACGAACCACCGCCGCGCTCCGCGACACCGGGCGGCAACGCCAAGCCGGCCGGCGGACGGGTCGCCGTGCCTGCCCGGCCCACCATGCCGGCGCAGGGCCGCCGCACCACGGAGCCGGCCAAGGCACCCGACGAGTCGGGCGCGGAGACGGCGGTCATCCCGGCGGTGCCGGCCGCCGCCGCGCCGGTCAACACCTCGACGGGCTTCCCCAGCCGTCCGGACCCGTCCGACCCCGCCACCGAGGTCTGGGGGCTGGTCGAGCGGGCCCAGGCCGGCGAGTCCGAGGCGTTCGGGCTGATCTACGACCGGTACGTCGACACCGTGTTCCGGTTCGTCTACTTCCGGGTGGGCAACCGGCAACTCGCCGAGGACCTCACCTCCGACACCTTCCTGCGCGCCCTCAAGCGGATCGGCAGCTTCACCTGGCAGGGGCGCGACCTGGGCGCCTGGCTGGTCACCATCGCCCGGAACCTGGTGGCGGACCACTTCAAGTCCGGCCGCTACCGGCTGGAGGTCACCACCGGGGACGTGCTGGACGCCGACCGCGAGGACCGGGGCCCGGAGGGCAGCCCGGAGGCGGCGGTCGTCGAGCACATCACCAACGTGGCCCTGCTCAGCGCCGTCAAGCAGCTCAACCCGGAGCAGCAGGAGTGCATCGTGCTCCGCTTCCTGCAGGGCTTCTCCGTGGCCGAGACGGCCCGCACGATGGGCAAGAACGAGGGCGCGATCAAGGCGCTCCAGTACCGCGCGGTACGCGCGCTGGCCCGGCTGCTGCCGGACGGCTTCCAACCGTAGTCCCGGCCGGGAAGAACGCCGTGCATCGATCGATGTACGCGCAGCTCCGTGGCGTCGCGACCCCGTGACAGCGATCACTTTGCGTGATTTCGCCTCCGCCGGCCCCGTAACCCATGTCCGGTGCGGACCGTTTCTCCGGGTGCGACCGGTGGTAGCCCGGCATCCCCCGGGCCCCCGAGGCCCGGCAGCGCGGCCGGCCACGACCTTCGTCCGTGGTGTCACGCCGTCACCGGTCGCTGTCGAAGACAGCGGCCGACCGGCCGCGACCAGCGAGAGGAGGTGCCCGCGGTGGACAGCAACCTCTTCTCCCGTCGGCGCGCGGAGCGCTTCGCGCAGCTTCTCGACGAGGCCAACGGGGGCCGGCGACACCACGTCCGTTCCCGGGCCGACGACCAGTTGGCCGCGCTCGTCGCGGTGGGTCAGCGGCTGCCCGCCGCCCCGCCCGCCGTGGAGGTGGACCCGGAGTTCCGGACCGGACTGCGGGCCATGCTGCTGGCCACGGCCGAGCGCGAGGGCATCGGTGCCCCGGCCGCCGTCACCGCCGAGCCGTCGTCCCGGCGCTCCGCCGCCGACGCCGGCCGCAACCGGCTGCTGCCGGCGGTGACCGCCCGCCGGGCCCGTGCCCGGGGCGCCATCCTGGTCGGCGTCGCGGCCGGTGCCGTCGCCCTCTCGGGGATCTCGGCCGCCAGCGAGAACGCCGTACCCGGTGACGCGCTGTACGGCATGAAGCGCTCCACCGAACGCGCCCAGCTCGCGCTGGCCAGCTCGGACGTCAGCCGGGGCCAACTGTTCCTGGACTTCGCCCGTATCCGGCTCGCCGAGGCGGCCGCGCTGCGCGGGGACGAGGACGGCTTCAGCGCGGTGCTGGACGACATGGACGCCGACACCCGCCAGGGCGTACGCCTGCTGACCACCGCCGCGACGCAGCGCTCGGACCCGGCGGCCCTGGACGCGGTCAACTCCTTCCTCACCGGCCAGCGCCGGGCGGTCGGCGGGCTCCTCGACGACGCCAGCCGGGCCGAGCGCGACCGGACCCGCCGCTCGCTCGCCCTGCTCGACGCGGCCCGCAAGCGCTCCGACGCGCTGCGGGCGGCGATCGCCTGCGGCCGGTCCGCGCCCGTCGGCAGCGACGCCCTCGGCCCGGCCCCGGCCAGCTGCCCCGGCGACCGCTGACCCGGCGTCGGCCGAACCGGCCGAGACGTCCGCGCCACACTTCTCCCCATGGGCGGCCGTCCGCCACGCGCACCCGGCTACCCTCGCGGAAGCACACGTCGCGCCGGTCCAGCGGAGGGAGGTCGCGTGGCCCGCAGCCGCAAGGTGACCGTCAGCACCGACGCCCACGGTCACACCGCCGGCTGGGCGGAGACCGACTTCGCGCCCCTCGCTCCCCCGGCACCCGATCCGACCGCGGCGGCCTTCTTCGACGTCGACAACACGATGATGCGGGGCGCGTCGATCTACTGGTTCGCCCGGGGCCTCGCCGCGCGCGACTACTTCACCACCAAGGACCTGGCCCGGTTCGCCTGGCAGCAGCTGCGGTTCCGGCTGCTCGCCACCGAGCACGCAGGCGACATGTCGCAGGCCAAGGAGGCCGCCCTCGCCTTCGTCGAGGGCTGGCGGGTGGACGACGTGGAGCGCCTCGCGGAGGAGATCTTCGACGAGCTGATGGCGCCCCGGATCTGGACCGGCACCCGCCAGCTCGCCCAGCGTCACCTGGACGCCGGCGAGCGGGTCTGGCTGGTCAGCGCCGCGCCGGTGGAGATCGGCCGGGTGATCGCCGCGCGGCTGGGCCTGACCGGCGCGGTCGGCACGGTCGCCGAGATCGTCGACGGCGCGTACACCGGCCGGCTGGTCGGCGACCTGATGCACGGCCCGGCCAAGGCGGAGGCGGTCACCCAGCTCGCCGCGGTCGAAGGGCTGGACCTGCGCCGCTGCACCGCCTACAGCGACTCGTGCAACGACCTGCCGATGCTCTCGATGGTCGGCCGGGGCGTGGCGGTGAACCCGGACGCGGCCCTGTTCAAGGAGGCCCGGCAGCGCGGCTGGGACGTCCGCGACTTCCGCACCGGCCGCCGCGCCGTCAAGATCGCCGTGCCGTCCACCGCGGCGGCCGGCCTGATCGCCGGGGTGGTCGGCGCCGGGCTGGCGCTGCACCGTCGCCGCCGCGACGGCTGAGCAGGCGTGTCCGGGCTGGCCCGGTGCGGAGGCCTCGACCGCCTCAGTACGGGTAGCGGGCCGGGGTCGGAACGCCGCGCTGGCGCCGCAGCTCGACCGCCCGCTTCTCCTTGTGGATGATGGCCACGGCGTACCAGGTGAACGCAGCGGACACCAGCGCCAGCGGAATGGCTCCCCAGAAGGGCCGGCCTTGCGCCCACGAGATGGGCAACGTCAGCGCCAGGACCACGGTGAACGCGGTGAACACGACGGCGAGGACTCGCAGCCCGCCCACGGTACGCACCATGACGCCTGATCCGCCCCCGACGAAGCCGACCTCCTCCGGCCGGTACAGGGTCAGTTCCCCATCGACGGTGCGCATCAGACGCCACGCCTCCCCACGCTCCCGAAGACGTTGGTACTCGGCTCGGGCGGCCTCGTCGCGAGCCGCCCGTCCGGCGTCGTCTGCGGTCACCGTCCCAGTCCTTCCGCCAACGGTGGCGCCTCTCGGTCAGCCCACCTCGTCCAGCACGCCCGCAAGCTGAGCGAGTATGCGAACCAACTGTGTCACGGGCTGCTCAGGGGCCGAACGGGTCCGGGCGCCGCTCCAGCAACTGGTGCAGGGTCTGCTGGATGGTCTCCCGCACCTGGTCCGCGAGGTTGAACACGACCAGCGGGTCGTCGGCGGAGTCGATCAGGTGCGCGGTGGGGATCGGCGGGCAGAACTCGATCAGCCACTTGCTCGGTAGCGGCACCATGCCGAGCGGCCCCAGCAGGGGGAAGGTCGGCGTGACCGGGAAGTAGGGCAGCTTGAGCAGCCGCGCCAGGGGCTTGATGTCGGCGAGCATCGGATAGGTCTCCTCGCCGCCGACGATGGCGACCGGCACGATCGGGGTGCCGGTGCGCAGCGCCGCCGAGACGAACCCGCCACGGCCGAAGCGTTGCAGCTTGTAGCGCTCGGAGTAGAGCTTGCCGATGCCCTTGAAGCCCTCGGGGAAGACGCCGACCAGCTCGCCGTTGCCGAGCAGCCGCTCGGCGTCCGGGTTGCAGGCGACCGTCCCGCCGGTCTTGCGGGCCAGCTCGGAGACCACCGGCATCCGGAAGACCAGGTCGGCGCCGAGCAGCCGCAGGTAGCGGCGGGCCGGGTGCTGGTCGTGCAGCGCGGCCGAGAGGATCAGCGCGTCCAGCGCCACGGTGCCGGAGTGGTTGCCCACCACCAGGCCGGCGCCCTCGGCGGGCACGTGCTCCAGGCCGGTGACCTCGGTGCGGAACCAGTCCCGGTAGAGCATCCGCAGCAGCGGGTGGAAGACCGCCTCGGTGATCTCGGGATCGAAGCCGAACTCGTCGACCTCGTAGTCGCCGGAGAGCCGACGACGCAGGAACGCCAGGCCCCTGGCGACCTTGCGGTCCCAGTGGTCGCCGGGCCGGTCCGGCACCGCCGGCCCGTTCGGTCCCGTGCCGCCCGGCGCCCCGCCCGCCACGGTGGCCGGCTCGTCGGTGGCCCCGGCGTCGGGCTCGTCGACGGTGGCCGGCGCGTCGCCTGCGACCGCCTCGTCGGTGGCGGACGTGTCGGGCTCGTCGGGCGGGCCGGGGTGGTGTCCGTTCGCCCGCGCGGGCTCCGCGTCCGGCGCGGCCACGGTCAGCGGTACGTCGTAGCGGCCGTCGCGCCGCTCCTCCGGCCCGTTCACGAGCCCTCCCGCACGGCCGCCCGGACCTGCCGGATCCCGTCCAGCACGAGCTGCTCCGCGACGGCCAACTGGTCCCGGTTCACCACGACCCCGCCGTAGTGGGCGCGGATGAAGTCGTCGAAGGCAGCGGCGGTGGAGCGGGGCGTGAAGCCGTACTCCCGCTCCAGCCGGCTGGTGTCGACGACCCGGCCGTGCACGAAGAGGTCGACCTGGTCCAGGCCGTAGCGGCCGAAGCCGAGATTGCGGGCGATCGCGGCGGCGCTGGAGAGGCCGGGCTCCAGCACCGGCACGGCCACCCGGCCGGCCCGGCGGATCGCCTGCGACAGGGAGAGCACGCCCGGCCCGGCCACGTTGTACGTCCCCGGGTGGTCCTCGACGATCGACCGGTGCAGCACCTCCAGCGCGTCGTCGAAGTGCAGGAACTGCAACCGGGGGTCCCGCCCGAACACGGTGGGCACCACCGGCCGGGAGAAGTAGCGGGTGAGGGTGGTGTCGGCGGTCGAGCCGATGAACGGCGCGAAGCGCAGCACGGTCGCGGTGACGTCGGGCCGGCGGCGGCGGAAGCCTCGGACGTACCCCTCGATGTCGAGGATGTCGCGGCCGAACCCACCGCGTGGCACCTCACGCGGCTCGGTCTCCTCGGTGAAGACGGCCGGGTCGCGGAACGACGCCCCGTAGGCGGCAGTCGAGGAGCGGACCACGAGCTTGCGCAGGCGGGGGGCGCGCTGACAGGCGGCGAGGAGCTGCATCGTGCCGATGACGTTTTGGTCCTTCATCGCCGAGCGGCCGCCGTGCTGCGGGTCCGGCGCGGTCACCAGCGCGAGGTGGACCACCGCGTCGACGTCGAGGTCGGCGAGGAGGCCGCCAAGCGAGCCGGCGTCGATGCGGACGCGCTCGACCCGGTCGAGCAGGTCGGAGAACTCGGCGCCGGGCTCGGGCTGGTCCACGCCGATGACCCGCTCGATGCGGGGGTCGGCCGCGAGCCGGGCGGCCACGTGTGCGCCGAGGTAGCGGCTGACCCCGGTGACGACGACGACCCCCGGGGCACCTGGGGTGCCACCGGGGGTCATGTCGCGCACCTTCCCCGGCAGGAGGGATCGAACCGGGAAATCCGCGGCGTGATCACCTGAGCCTCCGGGGGTCGACAGTTGGCAAGTGACGACGGGAGCCGGGTCGGGACCCGGCCCCGGTCACTTGCCGAGACGGCGACGCTGGACGCGGGTCTTGCGCAGCAGCTTGCGGTGCTTCTTCTTAGCCATGCGCTTGCGGCGCTTCTTGACCACCGAGCCCATACGAAAGCCTTTCGATGCAACGTGCGGGGCGACCGGATGACGCCACGGTGTGGCGTCGGCGACCGCTTGCGGACAACGGACCGGGCCAGCGGGGTAAGCGGCAGGGCGCACCTGCGGTCACGGTCGGGGTCCAGGGTAGCCGGAGAGCGTCAGCAGGACCAACGCGCCCCCGTCGATGCCCGTTACGTCGTGCTCGGACGACGGCCCGCAGGAGCGTCAGGCGGTTTCCTGAAAGGCTCCCCGCAGGTATTCGTGCACCGCGTGTTCGGGCACCCGGAACGACCGGCCGACCCGGACCGCGGTGAGCTCACCGCTGTGCACCAGGCGGTAGACCGTCATCTTCGACACCCGCATCACCGTCGCCACCTCGGCGACGGTGAGGAACTTGACCTCCGACAGCCGTCCGTCGGACTGCGACCCGGCCATGGCTCACCGACCAATCCCATGCCCGGCGCGTGCCACCGGACGGGTTCGTCCCGCCCGGACCGGCGACGCGCGTGTTACCAGTACGGTAGCGGGACGGCTGTGACCGGCGCGATCCCTTCGTACAACTGATCATGATTCTCGCCGGTGTCCACCCGACCGGTCGGTTCGTTGTCGAACCTGTTGCGCCCGGCGTCCGATCGGTCCTCATCCGGAACACGCCGCCCGGTCCGGGGCGGTCGAGAACGCTGCCCGACGCCCCTGGACGCCGCGACGGTCGGAGCCGGGCCGCCGCGCGGAAGGCGCCCGGTGGCTCCGGCGGCGCCACCGGAGCCACCGGGCGGGTGCCCCGGGCCGCTTCCGGACGCGGACCGGGGCTCCGCGCTGGGAGCGGACACCAGTGTGTCAGGTCGCCCGACGCGGCCCGACAGCGGTCGATCATGAATGCCGGGGCCGCCCGGACCGGCGCCGGCGGGGCCCCACCGTGCCGCCCGGGGGCATCAGCCGACCACGGCCCGGACGTACCCGACGCACTCGTCGTGCAGGGCGGACCACGGTTCGCCGAGGACCCGCTCGGCCGCCTTGTCCACCGGCGTGCGCTCGTGCACCACGGCCGCGAAGAAGGCGAGCAGCCGCTCCGGGCCGAACCGGTCGACCAGGTGCCGGACCGCCAGGTAGGAGACCCCGTAGCTGCCGCTGACCCGGTCGGCCGGGGCGTCGTCGGCCGGGCTGAGGCTGTCGAGCCGGCCGTCCCAGCCGCCGCCGAGCAGGCGCCGCACCTCGTCCAGTCCGGCGTACCGGTCGATCGGCTCGCCGTCGGCGCCCGCGTACTCGGCCAGCCCCTCCACCAGCCACCAGGTGCCCTTGCCCGGGTAGCCCCGCTCGGGCAGGGAGGCGGCGTGGGTCAGCTCGTGCCGGAGCAGGTCGTCCACCCCGCCGGCGACGAGCCCGTCGGCGTTGAGCACCACCTCGTGGTGGCCGCCGCCGACCGTGACCGCGTACCCGCCGGTCCACTTCGGCCGGCCACCGCCGTACCAGCGCTGCCACTCGCCCCGGCCCGCGTAGAAGATCCGGTACCGGTCCGGCGTGCGGCCGTCCACGGCGTACGTGTCGGCGACCCGGGCGGCGGCCTCCGCCTGGGCCAGCAGGCCGGGCAGTTCCTTGCGCAGGGCGGGAGTGGTGGCCACGAGCGTGCGCCGACCGACGGCCACGGCCAGCTCGCTGACCTCCCAGGGCCGGGTGCCGGTCTCGGCGGACCGGGACGGCTCCACGGCGAGCAGCCGGGGCCGCTCCCCCTCCCGCCAACGGGTGCCGGTCAGCACGCGGCTGGTGCGGCAGTCCGGCGTGACGAAGCAGTAGCGGAACTCGACCAGCAACCGCCACTCGCCGGGCCGGCCCTCCACCGGGGTGGGCGGGCCGTTGGCGCCGGCCTGCCAGGCGGTCACCCGCAGCGCGCGCAGCGCGGCGTACCGGCGGCGCAGGTCCGGATGCGCGACCGGCTCCGCGACCGCCAGGAACCCGGCGCGGTCGCCGCCGAGCAGGGCGGCGGACTGCCGGGCCAGTTCCGCCGTCATGCGCTCGCCGAGCCGGCGGGCGGCCGCGGTGGCGGGATCGTCGGCCGGCGCGGCGGACGACCCCGGGGCCGGCGGGTCACCGGCACGCACCAGGCCGGCCACCAGCGCCGCGGGCAGGCCGCAGGCCAGCAGCAGCACGACCGCCGCCAGCGCCACCCCGAGCGGCCGGAGCCGCCGCGACGGCCGCTCGGGGCCCACCACCGCCGGACCGGGCCCCCCGGGCCCGGTCCCGGCCGCCGCGACACCCGGTGCGCCGGGAGCCGCCGGCCCGCCGGCAGCAGCAGCCGGCGCGGCCGGCGCACTCACAACGGCCGGCACGGGCGACGCGCTCACAACGGGCGGCGCGGGCGGCGCGGCGGGCTCGGCTCTCTCGGCGGGCTCGACCTCATCGGCTGGCTCGGCCTCGACAGCCGGCTCAGCCTCGACAGTGGGCTCCGCCCGGTCAACGGGATCGGCCTCGACAGTGGGTTCGGCGCCATCAGCGGGCTCGGCCTCATCATCAACCGGCTCGGCCTCGGCAGTGCGCCCTGCCTCATCAGCCGGCTCGGCCTCGACAGTGGGCTCCGCACGGTCAGCGGGCTCGGCGCCGTCAGCGGGCTCGGCCCGGTCAGGCGGCTCGGCCTTTGCTGTCGCGGTGGCCGGCGTGCCGTCCGTCACCGGTCGGCCGTCCGTGCCGGGCTGCCCGTCAGTCACCCGCCGAAGGGTACGACCATCGGGCCGCCCCGGCGAGCCACGCCGCCCGGCAGCCCCCGGGTGTTCAGGCGGGGCGGCCCGTCAGGCGGAGCAGGGTGACGGTGACCGCCCACGCCACGACCAGCGCGACCCCGGCCAGCGACAGCCCGCGCAGGGCGAGCATCCCGCCGCCCGCCACGAACCAGGCGGCCTGGAACGCGTGCTTGCCCGCCGCCGGCAGCGGCACGCGGGCCTTCGGCGAGCCGAGGACTCCCCAGAGCGCGGCGAGCAGCAGCGGCACGGCGACGGCGGCGCCCACCCGGACGGGCGTCGCCGCGTCCAGGGTCCAGCCCCACCAGCCGCCGACGGCCAGCACGGCCAGTTCCAGCAGGAAGAGCAGCAGCAGTCCCAGGGCCTTCACCGGCCTTACCGCCGGGGCCAGGACCGGAACGCGACGTCCAGCGCGGCGACCAGGTTGTCGAAGGAGGCGTCGACGGCGCGGGGCAGGCCGAACCCGCCGGCCGCCTCCAGCGAGACGAACCCGTGCAGGGTGCTGCGCAGCATCCGGGTCGCGTCGAGGGCGGCGTCGCCGTCGAGCCCGTAGCCCCGCAGGGTGGCCCGGATCGCCCCGACGGCCCGTTCCCCGGCGGCGACGTGCTCCGGGTCGGCCGGGTCGGGCACCCGCTGGCTGGCCGGGTAGCGGCCGGGGTGCCGGTGGGCGTACGCCCGGTAGGCGGCGGCGACCGCCCGCAGCGCCTCCCCGCCGGCCCGGCCCGCGACGGCGGCGGTCAGCTCGTCGGCGAGTTCGGCGGTGGCCAGCGCGGAGAGCTTCTGGGCGAGCGCGTCGGCCCCCCGGACGTGCTTGTAGAGGCTGGGCAGCGCGACGCCGAGCCGGCCGGCCAGCGCGGCGAGGGTGAGCTGGTCGGCGCCGACCTCGTCGGCGAGCCGGGCCGCCTCGCGCACCACGCTGCCCTGGGTCAGCCCGGCCCTAGGCACCGGTGACCGCCAGGAACTCGGTGAGCTGGGCGGCGGTGCGGGCCGGCTGGTCGGCGTGGGGGTAGTGGCCGGAGTCGTCGATCATCCGCGCCTCGGCGGTGGCGAAGAGCCGGCGGGCCGCCCGCGCCCCGGCGCCCGGGTCGCGGAAGTCCGGGTCCTTCGTGCCCATCAGCACCAGCACCGGCTGCCGGACCTCGCGGGCGCGGGCGGTCCAGTGCGGCTCGGCCGGCGCGAGCACGCCGCGCATCGCCGCCATCCGGCCGGGCTCGCGCAGGTTGGCGACCATCGCCCTGCGGTACGCCGCGTCGTCGGCCGGCCGGTCACACGGGAAGAGCGTGCGGTGGAACAGCCCGAAGATCCGGGGGCTGCGCAGCACGGCGGTCTGGACCACCCGCGTGACCGGGTTGAGCTTCGGCTCCTCGACGAACGGGGCGCCCTGGACGATGCCGTCGACCAGGGCGGGGGCGTCGGCGGCGGCGAAGACCACGGCCGCCGCGCTGGACGAGCTGCCGACCAGGGTGGCCGGCCCGCCGCCCAGGTCGCGGACCACCGCGAGCAGGTCGGCGCCGACCTCCGCCGGGGTGTACGACGGCCAGCCGGCGCTCGACGCGCCGTGCCCCCGGACGTCCACCGACGCCACCCGGTGCCCGGCCGCGACGAGCAGCGGGACCAGGTGGCGGAAGGAGCCCCGGTTCTCCCCCACACCGTGCGAAAGGACGACGAGCGGCCCCCGCCCGTGCGCCTCGTAGGCGATCCGTCCGCCGTCCCGCTCGACGTAGCTAATTGTCATATCCAAAAAGCTAAGGCAATTAGCCAACGGCGTCAAGGGCTTGACCTCACGCCGGCTTCAGGTCGCACGATCCGCTCATGCCGCTCACCCACGCCACCGCCCCGCACCTGCGCATCGCCCGACCGAGCCGCGACCTGGCGGCCGCCGAGCGCTTCTGGGTCGGCGGGCTCGGCCTCGACGTGCTCTGGCGCTCCGCCGCCGAGGCGCCGGGCGAGCACGACCTGCTCATGGTCGGCCGGCCGGGCGACCAGTGGCACCTGGAACTCGTCGGCGGGGATCAGCTCGCCGTCGCGCCGACGCCGACCCCCGCGGACCTGCTGGTGCTCTACCTCGACGGCCCCGTCGACGACGAGCTGGTCCGGGAACTGGAACGGGCCGGCGGGACGAGGGTCTCCGCCGGCCCGTACTGGGACCGCTGGGGGGTGGCGGTGGCCGATCCGGACGGCTACCGCCTGGTGCTGAGCACCCGGGGCTGGTCGAACGACTGACTCACTTCTTCGACATCACGGCCCGGCCGAAGAACATGAGGTTGGCCGGACGCTCGGCGAGCCGGCGCATCAGGTAGCCGTACCAGTCCTCGCCGTAGGGCAGGTAGACCCGCACGGTGTAGCCCTCGCCGGCCAGCCGGGCCTGCTCCTCCGGGCGGATGCCGTACAGCATCTGGAACTCGAACCGCTCGGGGCCGCGGTCGAACCAGCGGGCCCGGTCCTCCCCGATGGCGATCAGGCGGGGGTCGTGGGTGGCCAGCATCGGGTAGCCGTCACCGGACATGAGGATGTTCATGCAGCGCACGTAGGACTTGTCCACCTCACGCGCGGACTGGTAGGCCACCGACTCCGGCTCCTTGTACGCGCCCTTGCACAGCCGCACCCGGGAGCCGGCCGTGGCCAGCTCGCGGCAGTCCGACTCGGTGCGCCGCAGGTAAGCCTGGAGCACGGCGCCGGTCGACGGGTGGTCCTTGCGCAGCTTGGCGAGGATGTCCAGCGTCGAGTCGGTGGTGGTGTGGTCCTCCATGTCCAGGGTGACCGTGGTGCCCGCCTCCTCGGCGGCGGCGCAGATCGCCCGCGCGTTGTCGTAGGCGAGCTGCTCGTCGAACATCTGGCCGAGCGCCGACAGCTTGACGCTCACCTCGGCGGCCGGGGTGAGCCCCGCGCCGGAGAGCAGCTTCAGCAGCCCGACGTACTCGTCGCGGGTGGCGGTGGCCTGCTCGGGGGTGACGGTGTCCTCGCCGAGGTTGTCGAGGGTGACCGCGAGACCGTCGTCGACGAGTTCGCGGGTCGCGCGCAACGCGTCGTCGGTCTTGGCGCCGGCGACGAACCGGCGGACGAGGTCCCGGGTGAACGGGGCCGTCGCGACGAGCCGCTCGACCTGGGGTGACCGGGAGGCGGCGAGGATGACGGTACGGAGCATGGACCGAGCGTAACGCCCGCCGGTGGCCCCGCGCGGGGCAGCGGGGGCAGCCTCGGTCGCCAGGTTCCAACACCGTCACAGGCACCGTCCGGGGGCGGACGGCGGTGGACCCCATCGGTTACAACCATGACGTGGAACATCGCCCCCGTCGCCGGCTCCGGTCGGCCTCCGTGCAGCTCGGCGCGCTCACCGTCCTCGCGCTCACCCTCTCCGGCTGCAACATGTCCTCGGACGACGACGATGACGACTGCGCCCTCGGCCCCGTGGGCGGCGGCGAGACGGTGGCCCTGGCGCTGCGGGCGCCCACGGTGACCACCGGGCGCACCGCGCCGGAGCCGGCCGCCGCGGCGGTGCCCGACCGGGGCGGCTTCGGCACCCACCTCGCCTCCTGCGGCGGCTGAGGTGCGCCGGGAGTCGGTCACCCCCCGCCCGGAGTGGGACGCCACGATCCGCTCGCAGGGCCTGGTGTACGTCGACACCGAGCTGCCCGACGGCGGCATCATGTCGTACTGGGACGAGACTGCCGCGTACGCGTTCGAGCTGGACGAGGTGCTGCGGCTGGAGGAGGCGACCGAGGAGCTGCACCGGATGTCGGTCGCCGCCGCCGAACACGTCGTCGCGCGCAACCGCTACGCCGAGTTCGGCATCCCGGCCTGGGCGGCCGAGGCCGTGGCCCGGTCGCTGCGCGAGACGCCGCCCACCCTCTACGGGCGCTTCGACCTCGCCTACGACGGCAGCTGGCCGCCGAAGCTGCTGGAATACAACGCCGACACCCCCACCGCGCTGGTCGAGGCGAGCATCATCCAGTGGTACTGGCTGGAGGACACCCGGCCGGATCTGGACCAGTGGAACAGCCTGCACGAGCGCCTCGTCGGCGCCTGGGCGAAGATCGGCGCGGGGCTGCACGACCGCCGGGTGCACGTGGTCTGGTCGAACGAGGAGGAGTCCGGCGAGGACCACATGACCGCCGGCTACCTCGCCGAGACCGCCCGCCAGGCCGGGCTGGAGGTCACGCTCCAGCCGATCCAGCGACTCGGCTGGGACGGCCGCCGTTTCGTCGACGCGACCGACCAGGCGGTCACCACCTGCTTCAAGCTCTACCCCTGGGAGTGGATGCTCGCCGAGCCGTACGGGCCGCTGGCGCTGGAGCCGGGCACCCCGACGACCTGGATCGAGCCGGCCTGGAAGCTGCTGCTGTCGAACAAAGCGCTGCTCGCCGTGCTCTGGGAGCTGTACCCGGGCCACGAGCTGCTGCTGCCGGCGTACCTCGACTCGCCGCGCGGCATGCCGGAGTACGTGGCCAAGCCGCTGCTCGGCCGCGAGGGCGGCTCGGTGCGGATCGTCACCGGCGACACCGAGATCACCAACCCGGGGATCTACGGCGACGAGGGCTGGTGCTACCAGGAGTTCCGGGCGCTGCCCGAGTTCGCCGGCAACCGGATGGTGCTGGGCAGCTGGATCGTCGACGGCGAGTCGGCCGGGGTGGGGGTGCGGGAGAGCAGGAGCCTCATCACCGACGGCTACGCGCGGTTCCTGCCGCACTACATCGACGCGCCACGCATCCCCTGAGTCGTCTACGGTTGTGGGCGTGAACTTCGACGCGTACGCCCGGACCGGCGTTGATCTCGTCAACGCCCGCCTGGACGACCTCGACGACCTCCGGGCCCTCTTCCCCGACGACAACGCGTGGATGCGCGACGAGGTGGCGGAGCGCGACCTCGCCACCTTCCGGCGGGCGCAGAAGCGACTGCGCGACGTCTTCGAGTACGGCACATCCGGGCGGGACGCCCAGGCGGTGACCGAGCTCAACGCGCTGCTGGAGGCGTTCCCGGTGCAGCCCCGCATCTCCGGGCACGACTCCAGCGACTGGCACATGCACGTGACCAGCCGGGGCGCCTCGGTGAGCGCCGAATACCTGGCCGGCGCCGCCTGGGGGCTGTCGGTCTGGCTCTGCGAGTACGGCAGCGCCCGGTTCGGGGTGTGTGCCGACGAGCGCTGCGGCAACGTCTACCTGGACACGTCGTCCAACTGCTGCCGGCGGTTCTGCTCGGAACGCTGCGCCACCCGCTCACACGTGGCCGCCCACCGCGCCCGCAAGCGCGCGGCCATCGGCGAGCAGGCCGGCGTGAGCAGCAAGGAATCGCTCAGCACGGTCGTCTGACGCCCGGCCCGGCCGGCGCTCCGGCGTCGGCCGGGCACGGCGCGGCGGCCTGCCGGGCGTCGACCGGGCCCGGCGCGGCGTTCAGGCGTCGACCGGGGACGGGGTGCCGAGGTGCTGGCGGGCGAACGCCAACGACTCCCGCAGGTCGGCCTCCCGCACGGCGCGGCTCTTCGCGCCCCGGGTGGTGACCTCCACGGCGACCGAGCCGGTGAACCCGCGTCCGGCCAGCGAGGAGAGCAGCTCGCCGCAGGGCTGGGTGCCGCGCCCCGGCACCAGGTGCTCGTCGCGGCCCTCGCCGGTGCCGTCGCCGAGGTGCACGTGGGCCAGGTTGGCGCCCATCCGGTCGGCCATCGCCAGCGAGTCGGTGTGCGAGGCGGCGCAGTGCGACAGGTCGAGCGTGTAGGAGGCGTACCCCGTCTCGGTCGGGTCCCAGCCCGGGACGTACGGCACGAACTGCCGCCCCGCCATCCGGACCGGGTACATGTTCTCGACCGGGAAGCGCAGGTCGGGGTAGTCGGCGGCGATGGCGGCGAGCCCGTCGGCGAAGTTGCGCGCGTAGTCCCGCTGCCAGGTGAACGGGGGGTGCACCACCACGGTGGGCGCCCCGAGCGTCGCCGCCAGCTCCGCGGAGCGGCGCAGCCGCTCCCACGGGTCGGGGCTCCACACCCGCTGCGTGACCAGCAGGCAGGGCGCGTGGACGGAGAGCACCGGGACGCCGTAGTGCTCGGCGAGCCCGCGCAGCGCGCCGGCGTCCTGGCTGACGGCGTCGGTCCAGACCATCACCTCGACGCCGTCGTAGCCGAGCGCGGCGGCCAACTGGAACGCCGCCGCGGTCCGCTCAGGAAAGACCGAGGACGTGGACAGGAGCACGGGGACGCGGGAAGTCACACCATCGAGGGTAGCCGGGGTCGATCGACAGCTCGTGACGAGAAACCGCAAACCGCACGAATCACACCGGTCAGCTCTTCGTTCGCGACTGCGGGGCTCGCAAGCTCACTCCTCGCGCTCACACGGGTCCGCCTTCCGTTCGCGACTGCGGGGCTCGCAAGCTCACTCCTCACGCTCACACGGGGCCGAGCTGGTCCAGGCGACGCAGGATCACGCCCTCGCGCAGCGCCCAGGGGCAGATGTCCAGCGCGTCCACGTCCAGCTGGCGCAGCACGGCCTCGGCGACGACCGCACCGGCGAGCAGCTGGTGGGCCCGGCCGGCGCTGACCCCCTCCAGCTCGACGAGCTGGGCCGGCGGGATGTGCCGGATGAAGGCGAGCACCTGCCGCAGCCCGGCGCGGGTGAGCCTCCGGGGCGCCCACAGTCCGGCACCGGAGGGCGCCGCGCCGGCCAGCCGGGCCAGCGTCCGGAACGTCTTCGAGGTGGCCACCGGCCGCTCCCAGCCCACCGCGGTCAGCTGCGCGACGGCCGGTTCGAGCAGCCCGTCGACGTACGCCCGAAGCTCGTCGACCGCCTCGGCCGGCGGCGGCGCCGCGCTGTCGGGGGCCACCCGGAGCCGGTCCCGGGTGAGCCGGCCGGCGCCGAGCGGCAGGGAGACCGCGACGGCCGGATCCTCGTCGATGCCGGCCGCCAGCTCCAGCGAGCCGCCGCCGATGTCCAGCACCAGCAGCCGGCCCGCCGACCAGCCGAACCAGCGCCGCACCGCGAGGAAGGTCAGCCGCGCCTCGTCCACACCCGGCAGCACCTCCAGGCGTACGTCGGTCTCGTCGCGCACCCGCGCCAGCACCTCGGCGGCGTTGGTGGCGTCGCGCACGGCGGAGGTGGCGAACGCGATCAGGTCGTCGGCGCCCAGCCCCACGGCCGCCGCCTTGGCCATGCCGACCGCCTTGACCAGGCCGTCGGCGCCGGCCTCGGTGAGCGCGCCATCCGGGCCGATCTGCTCGGCCAGCCGCAGCACGACCTTCTCCGAGTGCGCCGGCCAGGGGTGCGCCCCGTGATGGGCGTCGACCACCAGCAGGTGCACCGTGTTGGAACCGACGTCGAGGACACCCAGTCGCATGCTGAAGACACTAGGGCCACTCGGTTTGCGCGGCTCGGCGGACCGGCGGGGGCACCGGGCGTACGCTGGGCCGGGTGACAGGCCAGATCGAACTCCGTGTGCTGGTGGACGACCCGGACGACCCCCGCAGCCGCGAGGTGCCCCTGGACTTTCCCCGGGAGTGGATCGAGTTCGCCGACCCGGCGGACGACAACCATCTCATCCGGGCCGACCTGACGTGGCTGCTCTCCCGTTGGACGTGCATCTTCGGCCGGGGCTGCCACGGCATCGTCGCCGGCCGGGCCGCCGACGGCTGCTGCTCGCACGGCGCGTTCTTCACCGACTCCGAGGACGAGCAGCGGGTCCGGGCCGCGGTCAAGCGGCTGACCCCGTCGACGTGGCAGCACTTCCGGCGCGGGTTCAAGAACTGGACCGAGAACGACACCATCGACGGCAAGAACTCCGCCCGCCGCACCGCCACGCAGGGCGACGACGGGCCGTGCGTCTTCCTCAACGACGCCGACTTCCCGGCCGGCGGCGGCTGCGCCCTGCACGCGCAGGCGCTGCGCGACGGGGTGCACCCGCTGGAATACAAGCCCGACGTCTGCTGGCAGCTGCCGATCCGCCGCGACCAGGAGTGGGTCAAGCGGCCGGACAACACGAAGGTGCTGGTCTCCACGCTCTCCGAGTTCGACCGGCGGGGCTGGGGCGCCGGCGGGCACGACCTGGACTGGTGGTGCACCTCCTCCACCGACGCGCACGTCGGCAGCGAGCCGATGTACGTCTCCTACGGCCCGGAGCTGACCGCGCTCGTCGGCGCCCCCGCGTACGCGAAGCTGGCCGAGGTGTGCGGGGCGCGCAGGCGGCAGGGCATGGTCGCCCCGCACCCCGCCGACGGCGCCTGACCGACCACCGACGACGACGGGGCCCGCGCGCGGCGCGGGCCCCGTCGTGCGTACGCCGGTCAGGGCTCGAACTTGTAGCCCAGACCCCGCACGGTGACGATGAAGCGCGGCGCGGACGGCTCGGGTTCGACCTTGGAGCGCAGCCGCTTGACGTGCACGTCGAGGGTCTTGGTGTCGCCGACGTAGTCGGCCCCCCAGACCCGGTCGATGAGCTGGCCCCGGGTGAGCACCCGGCCGGCGTTGCGCAGCAGCAGCTCCAGCAGCTCGAACTCCTTGAGCGGGAGCTGGACGGGGGCGCCGTCGACGGTCACCACGTGCCGCTCGATGTCCATCCGGACCGGGCCGGCGGCCAGCGTCGGCCCGCCCGACTCGGCGGCCTCGGCGCTCTGCCGGCGCAGCACCGCGCGGATCCGGGCGACCAGCTCCCGGGGCGAGTACGGCTTGGTCACGTAGTCGTCGGCGCCGATCTCCAGGCCGACGACCTTGTCGATCTCACTGTCGCGGGCGGTGACCATGATGATCGGCACGTGCGAGCGCTGCCGCAGCTGCCGGCACACCTCGGTGCCGGACATCTCGGGCAGCATCAGGTCGAGCAGCACGATGTCGGCGCCGGTCCGGTCGAACTCGGTGAGGGCGGAGGTTCCCGTCGCGGCGACGGACACCTCGAATCCCTCCTTGCGGAGCATGTACGACAGGGCGTCGGAGAACGACTCCTCGTCCTCGACCACCAGAACGCGGCTCAACGGGACTTCCTTTCCATGTGCTGTCAGGCCTGCCGGAGCTCGGCCGGACCGGCCTCGATCCCAGCGGACGGCGGTGTCGCCAGGACCTCGTCGGGGGGACGGGTGGGCAGCCGGAGGGTGAACGTCGATCCACCACCAAGAGTGCTCGACACCTGCACCCTTCCGCCATGGTTGCCGGCGATGTGTTTGACGATGGCCAACCCGAGGCCGGTGCCGCCGGTCGACCGGGACCGGGCCTGGTCGGCCCGGTAGAACCGCTCGAAGATCCGGTCGACGTCGGTCGGGGCGATCCCGATGCCCTGGTCGGCGACGGAGATCTCCACGTGTTCGTCGGTGGCGCGGGCGGTGATCCGGACGGTGGTGTCCTCGCCCGAGTAGTTGACGGCGTTCTCCACCAGGTTGGACACGGCCGTGGCGAGCTGGGTGTCGCTGCCGTGGACGGTCAGGCCCCGCTCGGCGTCGACGGTCACCTCGATCCGGCGGGCGGCGGCGGAGGTGCGGGTCCGGTCGATCACCTCGGCGATCACCCAGTCGATCGCGACCGGCTCCGGGGGCGGCTGCGGCTCGGCGCCCTGGAGCCGGGTCAGCTCCAGCAGCTCCTGCACCAGGCGGCCCAGCCGGGTCGACTCGTGCTGGATGCGCTCGGCGAACCGACGGGCGGCGACGAGGTCCTCGGAGAGGTCGGGCGCGCCCGCCCCGGCCGGCTCGGTGGCGTCCAGCAGCGCCTCGGCGAGGAGTTGCAGGGCCCCGATGGGGGTCTTCAGCTCGTGGCTGACGTTGGCGACGAAGTCGCGGCGGACCCGGGCCAGGCGGTGCGACTCGGTCACGTCCGAGGCCTCGACGGCGATGAAGCCCGCCCCGATCCCCATCGCCCGCAGGTGCACCCCGAGCGGGTTCACCCCGGCGTTGTCGCGGCCCCGCGGCAGGTCCAGCTCGATCTCGCGCCGCACGCCGGTGCGCCGCACCTGCCCGGCGAGCGTACGGATCAGCGGGTGGGCGGCGATCGAGCCCTGGGTGGGGCCGGTGCGGAGCAGCCCCATCGCGCGGGCGGCCGGGTTGACCAGGACGGGCAGGTCGTCGGGGTCGAGCACGACCACGCCGGCCCGTAGGGAGTCGATGGTCCGGCGGCCGATGCCGGACTGCGGATCCTCGGCTATCGGGAGCCTCCCCCAGGTGTTGGGGAAGCCGGACCGGCTCCCCGCCCGCGTGGCGCGCCCGCCCGGCGCCGGGACGAACCGGGGCAGCAGCACCCCGGCGATCAGTCCGACCGCCAGCCCCACGGCCACCGCGACCGCCACCGCCCATTCCACCCGGCGATCGTATGGTCATTGTTAACCTGGCAACCACCACAAATAGGATGAATCACCTTCGCTTCCGGCAAAGTTCACTCCCGCGTCCGGCGTCGTTCACCGAGGTTCACCTCGGGTCCGCCCGTCCGACCTACCGTGGGCGGCACACCTGCTCCCCGCCGACCCCCGGGCCGGCGACCACCGACCACAGGACGTGACAATGCGCGACGAGTTCCGGGCTGACCTGCAGATCGTCAGCCAACTGCTGGTGGACATGGCGGAAGGGGTCCGGGCCGCGATGCGGCAGGCCACCCACGCCCTGCTCACCGCGGACCGCCGGGCGGCCGAGACGGTGATCGAGCGGGACGCCGAGATCGACGAGCTCTACCGGCACGTCGAGGAGCGGGTCTGCGACCTGCTCGCCCGGCAGGCCCCGGTCGCCTCCGACCTGCGCGCGATGATCACCGCGCTGCACGTCGCGGCCGACCTGGAGCGGATGGGCGACCTGGCCGACCACGTCGCCAAGACCGCCCTGCGCCGGCACCCCTCGCCGGCCGTTCCGGCGGAGCTGCGGCCGACCTTCACCGCCATGGCCGCCATCGCAGACCGGATGGCCATCAAGATCGGCTCGGTGCTCGCCAAGCCCGACGCCGACCTCGCCGCCGAACTCGACGGCGACGACGACGCCATGGACGACCTGCACCGGAGCCTGTTCGGGCTGCTGCTCGGCGAGGACTGGCCGTACGGGGTGGAGACCGCCATCGACGCCACCCTGCTCGGCCGCTTCTACGAGCGCTTCGCCGACCACGCCGTCAACGCCGGTGAGCACGTGGTCTACCTGATCACCGGGCAGACCACGCCCTCGGCGAGCTGAGACGCACGGAAGGGTCCCTCCCGGCGCGCCGGGAGGGACCCTTCCTCGTGCTCGGGGGTCAGCGACCCTGGTTGGCCACGGCGGCGGCGGCCGCCTTGGCGGCGGCCGGGTCCAGGTACGTGCCGCCAAGCGTGAGCGGGCGCAGCTGCGGGTCCAGGTCGTAGCGCAGCGGGATGCCCGTGGGGATGTTCAGCTTGGCGATCGCCTCGTCGGAGATCTGGTCCAGGTGCTTGACCAGGGCGCGCAACGAGTTGCCGTGCGCGGCCACCAGCACCGTACGGCCGGCCAGGATGTCCGGCACGATCGAGTCGTACCAGTACGGCAGCATCCGCCCGACGACGTCCTTGAGGCACTCGGTGCGGGGCATCAGCTCGCTCGGCAGCAGCGCGTAACGCGGGTCGCCGACCTGCGAGAACTCGTCGTCGTCCGCGATCGGCGGCGGCGGGGTGTCGTACGAGCGGCGCCAGAGCATGAACTGCTCCTCGCCGTACTCCTCCAGGGTCTGCTTCTTGTTCTTGCCCTGGAGGGCGCCGTAGTGCCGCTCGTTGAGCCGCCACGACCGGCGCACGGCGATCCAGTGCCGGTCGGCGGCGTTGAGCGCCAGCTCGGCGGTGCGGATCGCGCGGCGCATCACGCTGGTGTGCACCACGTCCGGCAGCAGGTCGTGCTCGCGCAGCAGTTCGCCGCCGCGGCGCGCCTCGTTCTCGCCCTTCTCGGTCAGGTCGACGTCGACCCAGCCGGTGAAGAGGTTCTTGGCGTTCCAGTCGCTCTCGCCGTGCCGCAGCAGGACCAGCGTCCCGACGGTGGGCCCCTCGCTAGCAGTCATGCCGATCATCCTGCCGCACGCCGTCGGGCGACGCGCGGGCGGTGGTCGTGACGACCACCACGTGGAAAAAGCGCTGCCCGGACATCCGGCCCGGCACTAGGTTGTAAGGCGCAATAATCAGGGCGGTCATTACGAGGCGGGGGCGCCGGCGTGCGGACGATGCGGGGTTGGTTCCGGGACACCACCGGCGGCCTGCCGGTCACCTTCTGGTACCTGTGGGCGGGCACGCTGATCAACCGGCTCGGCTCGTTCGTCCTGGTCTTCCTGGCCATCTACCTGACGCAGGAGCGCGGCTTCTCCGCGTCGCAGGCGGGGCTGGTGCTCGGCCTGTGGGGCGTCGGCGGCGCGCTCGGCACCACCGCCGGCGGCACGCTGAGCGACCGCTGGGGCCGCCGGCCGACCCTGCTCACCGCGCATCTCGGCGCGGCGGCCATGATGCTCGCCCTCGGCTTCGCCCGGGAACTGTGGGCCGTGGCGCTCGGCGCCCTGCTGCTCGGCATGTTCGCCGAGGCCGCCCGGCCCGCGTTCGGCGCGATGGTGATCGACGTGGTGCCGGAGAAGGACCGGCTGCGGGCCTTCTCGCTGAACTACTGGGCGATCAACCTCGGCTTCGCCAGCGCGGCGATCCTCGCCGGCCTCGCCGCCGAGGCCGGCTTCCTGCTGCTCTTCGTGGTCGACGCGACCACCACCGTGATCACCGCGCTGATCATCTTCGCCAAGGTCGGCGAGACCCGGCGGGCCCCCGCCAGCGGGGGCGGCCACAAGGGCGCCGGCGCCCCGGTCGGGGCGCTGCGCACCATCCTGCGCGACCGGGTCTTCCTCGGCTTCGTGACGCTCAACCTGTTCGCCGCGCTGGTCTTCCTCCAGCACATCTCGATGCTGCCGATCGCGATGGGCGACTCCGGCCTCAGCCCCACCACCTACGGCTCCGTGATCGCGCTCAACGGGGTGCTGATCGTGGTCGGCCAGCTCTTCGTACCCCGGCTGATCAGGGGCCGGAGCCGGTCGCACGTGCTCGCCCTGGCGTCGGTGGTGATGGGCGTCGGGTTCGGGCTCACCGCCTTCGCCGACACCGCCTGGTTCTACGGCCTGACCGTGCTGATCTGGACGGTCGGCGAGATGCTCAACTCGCCGTCCAACGCCACCCTGATCGCAGAGCTCTCCCCCGCCGAGCTGCGCGGCCGCTACCAGGGCGTCTTCTCGCTCTCCTGGCAGGGTGCCGCCGCGGTCGCGCCGGTGCTCGGCGGCCTGGTCCGGGAGCAGGCCGGCAACGCCCAGCTCTGGTTCGGCTGCGCCGCCATCGGCGGGCTGATGGCGCTCGCCCACCTGATCTCCGGCCCGACCCGGGAGCGGCGGGCCACGCTGCTACGGACGGCCACCGGTCCCGTCGTGCCGGTCGTGGCGATCCGGCCGCCCGCCCCGCAGGTGGCCGAGGCGGCGGCGACGGCCCCCGCCGAGCCGATCGATCCGGCGTCGGGCGACGGCCTGCCGGACAAGGGCCCGGGGCGGGCGACTCCCGCCGAGCCGGTCGGTCCGGCCTGGGACGACGACCTGCCGGACAAGGGCCCGGACCGAGCGGCCCCCGCCGAGGCGGTCGGTCCGGCCTGGGACGACGACCTGCCGGACAAGGGCCCGGGGCGGGCGACGGAGCCGACGGGAGTGCGGTGACCAGCGACACGCTGGCGCGGCAGCCCCCGGCTTCCTACGGTCGAGGGCGCTTCGGTTAGGAAACAGAACTGTCGGGAGGACGGGTGCGGGCCCTGCGCCGCTGGCTGGACGACACCGCGGGCGGGCTCCCCGCCACCTTCTGGTACCTCTGGGCCGGCCTGCTGATCAACCGGGCCGGCGCCTTCGCGATGCTCTTCCTGTCGCTCTACCTGACCGAGGCGCGGGGCGCGAGCGAGGCGCTCACCGGGACGGTCGTCGGGGCGTACGGGCTGGGCGGGGCGGGCGGCGTGCTGCTCGGCGGGGTGCTGGCCGACCGGTGGGGCCGGCGGTCCACCCTGCTCGCCGCTCACCTGGCCACCGCCGCGCTGATGGTCGGGCTGGCCTTCAGCCGGCACCTGGTGATGATCGCGGCGCTCGCCGCGCTGGTCGGGGTGGCGCACTCGATGCCCAGCCCCGCCTTCGTCGCGGCGATCGTCGACGTGGTGCCCGAACGGCGGCGTTCCCGGGCCTTCAACCTCCAGTTCTGGGCGTTCAACCTGGGCATGGCCGTCGCCTCGCTGCTGGCCGGCCTGCTCGCCGAGGCGAGCTTCGTCGCGCTCTTCCTGGTGGACGCCGCCGCCACCGTCCTCGCGGCGGCGGTCATCGCCTGGAAGGTCCCGGAGACGCTCCCCCGCCGCGCCGCCACGCCTGCACCGATCTTGGACACTTCCCGTTCCGACCGGACGGCAGGTGTCCAAGATCTTCGGCCGGCACCGGTCCGCGGCGGCGGAGTGGCGCCGCGGCGGGCGGGGCGGCAGCGGCGGGCGGGGCGGCAGCGGCAGCCGGGGCTGCACACGGCGCTGACCGACCGCACCTTCCTCACCTTCGTGGGCCTGACCTTCGTGTTGGCCGTACTGACCATGCAGACGTCGACGATCATGCCCCTCGCGATGCGGTCGGACGGCCTGCGCCCGTCGGCGTACGGCGCGGTGGTGGCGCTCGGCGGAGTCCTGATCGTGCTCGGGCAGCTCTTCGTGCCGCGGCTGATCGAACGGCACCGCAAGGACCGCGTCCTGGCCGTCTCCACCGCGCTGCTGGCGCTCGGGTTCGCCAGCCTCGCGTTCGCCGACGACGTGGCCGTCTACCTGGCCGCGGCGGTGGTCTGGACGATCGGCCAGATGCTCGCCGCGCCGCCCAACGCGCAGATCAACGCCGACCTCGCCCCGCTCGAGCTGCGGGCCCGCTACCAGTCGGTGTTCTACCTGGCCTTCCCGGCGGCGTCGTTCGTGGCACCCACCCTGGGCGGGGTCAGCCTGCAGTACCTCGGGGACCGGCACTGGCTCATCGTCGGCGGGCTCGGACTGCTGGCCGCCGGCTGTCACCTGCTCGCCGGCCCACCCCGCGAACGTCGCGTCGCCGCCCTCCGCCAACTCTCCACCCCCCTCCCACCACCTCCCACCCCGACCCCGGCCCCCGTGCGGTGATCATGAGGTTGGCGGCGTCTGGAGAGATCGACATCGCCGTCAACCCCATGGTCAACGGAGGCCGCGAGCGGCGGGGGAGGCAGGCGGGTGGGGCCGGGAGAGGAGGCCCGACGGGCGGCGGTCGGGCAGCGCCCAGGCACAGGTGGGGGCGGGGCGGGTGGGGTGGTTGAGGGGACAGCAGAACGCCCATCGCGACTCGTGATCGCGATGGGCGTTCGCACCGTATGACCGGCGGCGGCGGGCGAAGCCCACCCCCGTAGGCGTCGCCCGCTCGCGCCGCCGGTCCAAACAGGTGGCCACCGTCCCCCAACGGTGTTGTTCCACCCGTCCCCTGCGCCTCACTCGGTGCACGGATCTGATCGATCCACCGCTCCCCCGAACGGTTCCAAGCGTGGCGCGGTGCAATAAAGTTAGTTCGCCCGGGATTACGAAGACAACCTGGTTGGGCTGTCTCGCCGGTCACAGCTCCGGGTCCCACCGGAACTGCCGCCACCTCGGGCCTCGGTGTTGGCCAACAGCGCTTACCCGTCGACCATTCCCCCAAACACGTCAGGCGTCCTCACGATCGGGCGATTCCGTACGGAAGAAGTTGCTCGGCCGGCCGTCGCGGAGCTGCTCCTGGTAGATCAGGTTCAGCTTCCGCTCGTCGAAGGTCCGGAACCACTCGTCCCAGGTGATCTCGCGTACCCGGCTGCTCTCGCGGTAACCGGGCATGTTGAAGGTGAGCACGCCGGCCCGCCCCTCCCGCTCGGTGCCCGCGATCGTGGCCGGCTTGGCGCCGCGCTCCCGCGCCCAGTTCCGGATCACGTCGTGGTTGGTGGTCACCAGGCTGCGGCCGGGGCGCTCCGGCCGGTCGGCGGTGGACGAGATGAGTTGCGAGGAACGCACCGACCGCGAGGTGCTCCGCCCGGTCCGGACGCCGGTCGCCGTACCGCCGCGCGTCGTGCCCGCCCGCGACGTCGCCGACGCGCGGGGCGCCGTGGACTTCCGGGCCGCCGACGTGGTCTTCTTCGCCGGGGCCGCCTTCGCTGCGGCCTTCCTGGCCGGGGCCTTCTTCGCCGCCGCGGTCTTCTTCGCCGCCGGAGCCTTCTTCGCTGCCGTCTTCTTCGCCGCCGCCTTCTTTGCCGGGGCGGCCTTGTTCGCGGCCTGCGCCCGGCCCGGGGCGGCCTTGTTCGCGGCCTGCGCCCGGCCCGGGGCGGCCTTGTTCGCCGCCCGGCCCGACGCCGCCTTCTTCGTGGCGGCGGCCCGTCCGGCGGACGCCCGCGTTCCCGTCGCCCGACCGGCGGGCCCGGTGCTGCGACGCGCGGCACCGCCCGAGGGACGCTCCGCCCGCAGGGTCTTCGCCAGGGTCTTCACCAGGTCCGGCTTGCGCAGGGCGGAGATGCCGGAGACCCCGCGCTTGCGCAGCTGTCCCCGGATCTCGTCCACCTTCATCCGGGAGATCTCGGACTCGGAGATCGTCGGGGTGTTCGGGGTCTGGTTGCCCGGCTGCCGCTTCGTCCTGGTCGCAGTCCCGCCGCGACCTGAGCTGTTCCGCTGAGCCATGGGACGCTCACGCTCCTAGACAGTTGGTCCTCGGCGCGCGGCGGGTCCCAGTGCCGCACCGCGCGGTGCGGCATACCCGTCAGGACCGGTCCGAACCTCCGGGAGGGGCACCCGTGCCCGAGGCGTCGTCCGCGGCACCCCCGGTCGGCCCGGCGACGCCCGACTGCCCGGCGACGCCCGGCTACCCGGTCGCGCCCGACGGTCCGGCGGCCCGGCAGCGCCCCAACTATCCGGCCGCGCCCGACGGCCCGGCGTCCCGGCGGCGCGCGACTACCCCGCCACGCCCGACGCCCGACGGCCCCGCGGCCCGGCAGCGCCCCAACTACCCGGCCGCGCCCGACGGCCCGGCCGCGCCCGGGGACGGCTCGAAGAGGTGGGCGAACGCCGCAAGGTTGGCGGTGGACTCGCCCCGCTTGACCCGCCACTCCCACTCCCGCCGGATCGAGCTGCCGAAGCCGATCTCCAGCATCGTGTCGAAGGACTCGTCGGCGTACGTCAGCACCGCGCCCAGCAGCCGGTCCAGCTCGTCGGCGTCGATCCCGGCCGGGTTGACGCGACCGGTCAGGTAGACGTCGCCGACCGCGTCGACGGAGAACGACACGCCGTACATGCGGGCGTTGCGCTGCAACAGCCAGGCCCACAGCTCCTCGCGCCGCTCGTCCGGCTGGCGCATCACGAACGCCTCGATCCGCAGCGCGTGCTCACCGACGATGAGGTTGCAGACCGTCTTCAGCTTGTGGGTGCCCGGCAGCGTGACCGCGTATGAGCCCGGGCCGGTCGACTCCCAGGCCAGCTCCCGCTCGTCGCAGACCGACTCGATCAGGGCCGCAAGATCACTCTTCCCGCTCATCGGATCCACTCTACGGCCGGCACCGCCCCGGCACCGGACGACGACGACCGGCACGACGACGACCGGAGGCCGGCACGTGACCGGAGGCCGGCACGTGACCGGACGACGGCCGGCACGACAGTGGCCGGCACCGCCCCGGCACCGGACGACGACGGCCGGCACGACAGCAAGCCGGCGGCCGGCACGACAACCGGCCGGCGGTACGGCGCGACAGCAGGTTGGCGGTTGGCGCGCGAACGGTCACCAGGAGCAGGACATCGCCGGGCCGCAGGCCAGCTCGGAGGCGAGCCGGGCCCGGTGCGCGGCGATCGCCTCGCCGTAGACGGTGAGCAGCCCGGAGGCGGTGCGGTGCCAGGAGAAGTTGCGGGCGTGCCGGGCGGCGCCCCGGGCCAGGTCGGCCCGGTGGAGCCGATCCGGCAGCAGGCGCCCGAGCGTACGGGCCCAGTCGGCCGGGTCGTGGCCGTCGATGAGCACGCCGCTGACCTGGTCCCGCACGGCGGTCACCAGGCCGCCGACGGCGGCGGCCACCACCGGCGTACCGCAGGCCTGCGCCTCCAGCGCGACCAGGCCGAAGGACTCGTTGTACGACGGCACCGCGACCAGGTCGGCGGCCCGGTACAGGGCGGGCAGGTCGTCACCGGTCTGCGGGGGCAGGAAACACACCCGGTCGGTGACGCCGAGCGTGCCGGCCAGCTCCATCAGGGCGGTCGGCCGGTCCAGGCCGCTGCCGCTGGGGCCCCCGCAGATCACCACGGTCACCTCGTCGGCGAGCACCGGGTCGCGCTCGCGCAGCGCGGCCACCGCGCGGATGAGCACGTCCGGGGCCTTCAGCGGCTGGATGCGGCCGACGAAGGCCACCACGTACCCGGTGGCGGGCAGCCCGAGCCGGCGGCGGGCCTCGACGACGACGCGGTCGCGGTTCCCCGGGGCCGGGCGGAACCGGTCCAGGTCCACGCCGGGCTCGACCACGGCGACGCGGGCCGGGTCGGCGTCGTACCGGTCGATCAGGTCACGGGCCTCGACCGCCGTGTTCGCGACCAGCCGGTCGGCCTCGGTGACCACCTGTTCCTCGCCGATGACGCGGGCCTTCGGCTCGGGCCGGTCCCCGGCGGCGAGCTGGGCGTTCTTGACCTTCGCCAGCGTGTGCGCGGTGTGCACCAGCGGCACGCCCCAGCGCTCCTTGGCCAGCCAGCCGACCTGGCCGGAGAGCCAGTAGTGGGAGTGGATCAGGTCGTAGTGGCCCGGGGGCCGGGACGCCTCGGCGCGCAGCACGCCGGCGGTGAAGGCGCAGAGCTGCCCCGGCAGCTCCTCCTTGGTGAGCCCTTCGAGGGGGCCGGAGGTGACGTGCCGGACGTGCACCCCGGGCGCCGTCTCGACCACCGGGGGCAGGTCGCCGGAGGTGGCCCGGGTGAAGATCTCCACCTCGACGTCCGCCTCGGCCAGCCGCCGGGCGACCTCCAGGATGTAGACGTTCATGCCGCCGGCGTCGCCGGTGCCCGGCTGGTGCAGGGGTGAGGTGTGCACCGAGAGCGTCGCGATCCGCCGGGGGCGGGGCCACGGGCGCGCACCGCGCTGACGACCCACACCGGTGTGCAATTCCGCCACGTCCGCTCCTTTTGTCACGTTGATGCCGTCCGCACGCCCGGCGCCCTTCGGACAACGTCCCCGGCCGATGTCATCTTCCCCATCGGGCACCCGTAATGCGCCGGGACGGCGCCCGGGCGTGACGGACCTCATCACCGCTCCCCCGGCACCCGCCCGGGGGGCCCGGGGGAGAATGGCCGGATGACCTCTGTCGCCGTCGTCACCGGAGCGTCCAGCGGGATCGGGGCGGCCACCGCCCGCCGGCTCGCCGCCGAGGGATTCCACGTCCTCGCCGCCGCGCGGCGTACCGACCGGTTGGCCGCCCTGGTGGCCGAGATCGAGGCCGCGGGGGGCGCGGCCACCGCCGTGGCCTGCGACGTCACCTCCGACGAGTCGGTGGCCGGCCTGGCCACGGCGGCGGCGGCCCTGGGCCCGGTCACCCTCCTGGTCAACAACGCCGGCGGCGCCCGCGGCCTGGACCCGGTCGAGTCCGGGTCGGTCGGCGACTGGCAGTGGATGTACGACGTCAACGTGCTCGGCACGCTGCGCGTCACCCAGGCGCTGCTGCCCGCGTTGGAGGCGTCCGGGGCCGGCACCATCGTGGTCGTCTCCTCGACCGCCGGCTTCACCGTGTACGAGGGCGGGGGCGGCTACGCCGCCGCGAAGCACGCGCAGACGGCGATCGCCGGCACGCTGCGGCTGGAACTGTGCGGCCGACCGGTGCGCGTGATCGAGATCGACCCCGGCATGGTCCGGACGGACGAGTTCGGGCTGGTCCGCTTCGCGGGCGACGCCGAGCGGGCGGCGGCCGTCTACGCCGGGGTCGCCGAGCCGCTGGTCGCCGAGGACGTCGCCGACTGCGTCGCCTGGTGCGCGACGCGCCCGCAGCACGTCAACGTGGACCGCCTCGTCGTACGCCCGCTGGCGCAGGCCGCCCAGCACAAGGTGCACCGGGTCGGCTGAGCCGGCCCGGACGGTCGCGGAGATGGCGGGCACGGCGCGGCACCGGCCGCTCGGCGTGGTGACCCGGGGGACGACGAACCCGAACCGGCTCCGCCGGGTGGACAACTGGATCGTCGAGACCTGCGGCGAGGCGCTGCGGGAGGCGGCCGACCCGCTGGTGGTGGACCTCGGCTACGGCGCCAGCCCGGTGACCGCCGTCGAACTGTGCGCACGGCTCGCCACCGCGGTCCGCCCCGACGTGCGGGTCGTCGGGCTGGAGATCGATCCGGTACGCGTCGCCGCCGCCCAGCCGTCCGCCGACCCGCCCCGGCTCACCTTCGCCCGGGGCGGGTTCGAGCTGGCCGGGCTGCGACCCGCCCTGGTCCGCGCGTTCAACGTCCTGCGCCAGTACGACGAGCGCGAGGTCGCCGACGCCTGGCGCGCCGTGACCGCCGGGCTGGCCCCGGGCGGGCTGCTGGTCGAGGGCACCTGCGACGAGTTGGGGCGGCTCGGCGGCTGGCTGCTGATCGACGCCGACGGCCCCCGTACGCTCACCCTCGCCGCGAAGCTCACCACCCTGGACACCCCGGCGGAGCTGGCCGAACGGCTGCCCAAGGCGCTGATCCACCGCAACGTGCCCGGCGAGCGGATCCACGACCTGATCCGCGCGCTCGACGACGCCTGGCACGCCGCCGCCGGCTACGCCCCGTACGGCCCGCGCCAACGCTGGCTGCGCGCGGTCTCCGCGATCCGCGAGGCGGGCTGGCCGGTCCTGGACGGCCCCCGCCGCTGGCGCCACGGCGAACTCACCCTCCCCTGGCCCGCCATCGCCCCCACCTGACCCCGTCGGCGGGAGGGCGGGGTCAGATGGTGCAGTTGACGAGGACGGGTTCGGGGTGGAGGGTCACGCCGAAGCGGTCGTGGACGCCGTCGCGGATCTCCCGGGCCAGCTCGACCAGGGACGCGGTGCTGGCGGTGCCGCTGCGGTTGGTCAGGGCGAGGGTGTGCTTGCTGGAGATGGCGACGCCCTCCGGCCCCGGGTGGCCCTTGCCGAAGCCGGCCTTGTCGATCAGCCAGGCGGCGCTGACCTTCACCACGTCACCCGCGCCGGGCCAGGCGGGCGGCTCGCCGATGTCGGCGGCGCGCTCCCGCAGCAGCTCGTACGCGGCGACGTCGAGCACCGGGTTGGTGAAGAACGAGCCGACCGAGCGGGTGTCCGGGTCGGCCGCGTCGAGCACCATGCCCTTGCCGGCGCGCAGCCGCAGGACGGTGGCGCGGGCATCGGCCAGCGGCACCCGGTCCCCCACCTGCACGCCGAGCGCCCGGGCCAGTTCCGCGTAGCGCACGGGGCCGGACAGCGGCGAGCGGTCGAGCCGGAAGTCGACGGAGAGCACCACCCAGCGGTCGCTGTACTTGAAGATGCTGGACCGGTACGCGAAGCCGCAGTCGGCGGCGGCGATCCGCCCGACGGTCCCCTCGACCCGGTCGTGGACCACGACGCCGGTGATGGTCTCGGCGACCTCCTGGCCGTACGCGCCGACGTTCTGGATCGGGGTGGCGCCGGTCGAGCCGGGGATGCCGGAGAGGCACTCCAGCCCGGACCAGCCGTTGGCGACGGTGGTGGCGACCAACTCGTCCCAGGGCTCGCCGGCCTCGACGCGTACGGTGACGGTGTCGGCGTCCTCGGCGACCACCCGCAGGCCCCGGGAGCGCACCAGGACCACGGTGCCGGGGAAGCCGGCGTCCCCGATCACGACGTTGCTGCCCCCGGCGAGGAGCAGGACCTGCTCGTCGCGGCCGGCCGCCTCCCGCACGGCCCGTACGATCCCGTCGGCGTCCGTGCCGGCGACGACGCGGCCGGCCGGGCCGCCCAGGCGTAAGGTGGTGTATCGCGCCAGGTCGCACGTCGTGGCGGGTTCGGTTCCGGTTGTCGGCTGGGCGTAGACGTCTGACACGCCTTTCACCCTAGGCTGAGGGGTAGCCGCGGCGCCCACTGGTGGCCCGGTCACCCCCGGGAGGATGGCGATGAGCAGACTGCATGGCACGAAGGACTTCTGGTTGGGAGCGCTCCGGGCGGAGGGCCCGGCGTTCGCCGCAGCCGCGGCCGAGGCGCCGCCGGAGACACCGGTGCTGTCCTGTCCCGGCTGGACGGTCGCCGACCTGACGCTGCACCTCACCTCGATCTACCGCTGGGTGCACTCGTTCGTGGGCACGGGCGCGGCCACCCCGTCGCCCGGCGGGTCGAAGCCGGTCGAGCCGGAGCCGGGCGTCGCCCCGCTCCAGCTCTGGCAGCAGGCGTACGACCAGCTGATGACCCTCTTCGACGGCCTCGACCCGGAGGCCCCGGCGTGGAACTGGGCGCCGCAGCCGAAGCGGGCGGGCTTCTGGCCGCGCCGGATGGCGCACGAGACCGCGGTGCACCGGTGGGACGCCCAGCTCGCCATCGCGGCGGGCGAGCCGATCGAGGCGAAGCTCGCCGCCGACGGGGTGAGCGAGATCCTGGACACCTGGCTGCCTGCCGGCCGGCGCCGCACCGCCGGCCAGTGGCGCGGGGTGGTGCAGATCTCCGCCGTCGACGCCGGGCAGGAGTGGTTCCTGCGGCTGCGCGGCGAGGGCGTGGCCCTGCTCGACACGGCCACCATCTTCGACCACGACGACCACCACGCCCGGGCGCAGGTCAGCGGCACCGCGAGCGACCTGCTGCTGGCGCTCTGGGGCCGGGTCGGCCTCGACACGCTGGACGTGGCCGGCGACCGCACCCTGCTGGAGGGCCTCCGCGTCGGCTGATCCACCGCCGCGCGGAGCCGGGCCCCGAGGGCTCCGCGCGATCCCACCGCACGTACGAAGAGAGTGGCCGCCCGGCACAGGCGGCCACTCTCTTCGCGTCCGGCCCCACCGATAACCAGCAGAGAGCGCTCTCTTGACACCGGACGGGACCAACCACCACCCTGTCGTGAGAGCGCTCTCTCAGCTCTGCTCCACCACCTGCCTCACCACCTCAGACGACCTGAGAGGGGTCCGACCGATATGGGTGTCTTTCCGCGCCGCCGCCTGGCGGCGGTGGCCCTCGTCGCCGCCACCGCGCTGTTCGCCACCGCCGGCTGCGCCGGCGACGAACCCGCCGAGGACGGCAAGATCACGTTGACCGTGGACGTGTTCAGCCAGTTCGGCTACGAAGAGCTCTACAAGGAATACATGGCCAGCCACCCGAACGTGAAGATCGTCGAGCGTGGCACGGGCACCAACCTCGACGACTACTCGCCGAAGCTGACCCAGTGGCTCGCCGCCGGCAAGGGCGCGGGCGACGTCGTCGCCATCGAAGAGGGGTTGATGGTCGAGTACAAGGCCAACCCCGACAACTTCGTCAACCTGCTCGACCACGGCGGGGCCGAGCTCCAGGGCAACTTCCTGGAGTGGAAGTGGAAGGGCGGGATGACCCAGGACGGCAAGCTGATCGGCCTGGGCACCGACGTCGGCGGCATGGCCATGTGCTACCGCAAGGACCTGTTCGCCAAGGCCGGCCTGCCCACCGACCGCGAGGCGGTGTCGAAGCTCTGGCCGACCTGGCAGGAGTACATCAAGATCGGTGAGCAGTTCAAGGCGAAGAACACCGGCGCCGCGTTCCTGGACGCCGCGACCAACATCTTCAACACGATCGTGCTCCAGACGGCCGGCAACGCGCAGGGCTACCACTACTACGACACCAGCGGCAACCTGGTGGTGGACAGCAACCCGGCGGTCCGGCAGGCCTGGGACACCACGATGGACATCATCGACTCCGGCCTCTCCGGCAAGTACGGCTCCTGGTCCGAGGAGTGGGTGTCGGCCTTCAAGCAGGCCAAGTTCGCCACCATCGCCTGCCCGGCCTGGATGACGGGCGTCATCGAGGGCAACGCCGGCGCCGAGGCCAAGGGCAAGTGGGACATCGCCCGGGTGCCCGGCAACGGCGGCAACTGGGGCGGGTCCTGGCTCGCCGTACCGACCCAGAGCAAGCACCGCGCCGAGGCCATCGAGCTGGCGAAGTTCCTGACCAGCGCCAAGGGCCAGATCGGGGCGTTCAAGGCCAAGGGCCCGCTGCCCTCCTCGCCGCAGGCGCTGGCGGACCCCGCGATCGTCGACGCGAAGAACGCGTACTTCTCCGACGCCCCCGTCGGGCAGATCTTCGGCGAGGGCGCCAAGACGCTGAAGCCCGTCTACATGGGGCCGAAGAACCAGGCCGTCCGCACCGAGGTCGAGAACGCCGTCCGGACGGTGGAGCTGGGTCAGCGCAAGCCCGATCAGGGCTGGACGGACGCGGTCAACAACGCGAAGAAGGCCGCCGCCAAGTAGCCCGAGCCGGGGATGCGGGCGGGAGGGCGCCGGGGGCGCCGGTCCCGCCCGCACCCGGGAAAGGAGTGGTCCGGGCATGACCGTCCAGCTCGACCCGCGCCCGCCGGTCGCACCGGCGCCCCGCACCGGTCGGCGTCCACCGACGATGCGGTTCAGCCGCCTCGACACGAAGTACTCGCCCTACCTGTTCATCGCCCCGTTCTTCGTGCTCTTCGGGGTGTTCGGGGCGTACCCGTTGATCTACACCTTCTGGGTCTCCCTGCACGACTGGGACCTGCTCGGCAGCAACCACCCGTTCGTCGGGCTGGAGAACTACAGCCGGCTGCTGGAGGACGCCGACTTCTGGCACGCCGTGGTCAACACCCTCGGCATCTTCGTCATCTCCACCGTCCCGCAGCTGCTGGCCGCGCTCTGGCTGGCCAACCTGCTCAACCGGCAGCTGCGGGCCCGGACGACGTTCCGGATGGCGGTGCTGATCCCGAACATCACGTCGACGGCGGCGGTCGCGATCGTCTTCGGTGTGCTCTTCGGCCGCGAGTTCGGCATGGTCAACTGGCTGCTCGACCTGGTCGGGATCGACGCGATCGAGTGGAAGTCCAACCGGTTCGCGTCCTGGGTGGCCATCTCCACCATGGTCGACTGGCGGTGGACCGGCTACAACGCGCTGATCTTCCTGGCCGCGATGCAGGCCATCCCGCGCGACCTCTACGAGTCGGCCGCGATCGACGGGGCCGGCCGGGCGCGGCAGTTCTGGTCGATCACCGTGCCGCTGCTCAAGCCGACGATCATCTTCACCGTCATCATCTCCACCATCGGCGGGCTCCAGCTCTTCACCGAGCCCCGGCTGTTCCACTCCGGCACCAACCCGATCCGGGGCGGGACGCTACGGGAGTCGCAGACCGTGACCATGTACATGTTCGAGAACGCCTTCGCGCCCCACTACAACTTCGGGTACGGCTCGGCGGTGGCGTGGCTGCTCTTCGCGCTGATCGCGGTCGTCGCGGCGATCAACGTGCTGCTCCTGCGCCGGCTCGGCGGCACGAAGGCGCCGAAGGCGGACGCGAAGTCGAAGGAGGGAGCGCGATGAACCGCCTCTGGGCCGCCAGCCGGCTCACCTACGCCGCGCTGATCGCCGCCGGGGTCCTGTCGATCTTCCCGATCTACTGGATGTTCGTGGTGGCGAGCCGCTCCAACGACGCGATGGGCCAACTGCCGCCCCCGGTCACCCCCGGCGGCAACTTCGGCGCGAACGTGTCCCGGCTGCTCGACAACACCGACGCGTACTTCGTCGCCGGCCTGGTCAACTCGGCGATCGTGGCGACCACGGTCACCGTCTCGGTGGTCTTCTTCTCCACGCTGGCCGGGTTCGCCTTCGCCAAGCTGCGGTTCCGGGGGCGCAACGCGCTGCTCATGGTGATCATCGCGACGATGATGGTGCCCACCCAGCTCGGCGTCATCCCGCTCTACCTGCTGATGACGAAGCTGAACTGGAACGACCGGCTGCCGGCGGTGATCGTGCCGGCCCTGGTCACCGGCTTCGGGGTGTTCATGATGCGGCAGTACGCGGGCCAGGCGGTCAGCAACGAGCTGATCGAGGCGGCCCGGGTGGACGGCTGCAACACCGCGCGGATCTACTGGAACGTCGTGCTGCCGGCGCTGCGCCCGGCCGCCGCCGTGCTGGGGCTGCTCACGTTCATGACGACCTGGAACGACTTCCTCTGGCCGTACGCTGTCCTCAACGACCCGGAGAACCCCACCGTGCAACTGGCCCTGCGCACCCTGTCCGACGGGTACTACACGGACATGTCCCAGGTGTTCACGGGAACGGCCATCGCGACCCTCCCGCTGTTGCTGGTCTTCGTCCTGTTCGGCCGCCAGATCATCGGCGGCATCATGGAAGGTGCGGTCAAGGCGTGAGCACTCTGCGATTCCCCGACGACTTCGTCTGGGGTGCGGCCACCGCCGCGTACCAGATCGAGGGCGCGGCCACCGACGACGGTCGCGGCCCGTCGATCTGGGACACCTTCAGCCGTACGCCGGGCAAGGTCCACCACGGCCACACCGGCGACGTGGCCTGCGACCACTACCACCGGTACGCCGACGACGTGGCGCTGATGGCGGAGCTGGGGCTGCGGGCGTACCGCTTCTCGGTGGCCTGGCCCCGGATCCAGCCGGACGGCACCGGCCCGGTCAACCCGCGCGGCCTGGACTTCTACGACCGGCTGACCGACGCGCTGCTGGCCCGGGGCATCGACCCGATCGTCACGCTCTACCACTGGGACCTGCCGCAGGCCCTCCAGGACCGGGGCGGCTGGACCAACCGGGAGACCGCCGAGCACTTCGCCACGTACGCCACGGCGGTGCACACGCGGCTCGGCGACCGGATCCGCACCTGGACCACGCTCAACGAGCCGTGGTGCTCGGCCTACCTCGGCTACGGCAACGGGGTGCACGCCCCCGGCGAGCAGGACCCGGGCGCGGCCTTCACCGCCGTACACCATCTGCTGCTCGGGCACGGCCTGGCGGCCCGCGCGCTGCGCGCGGCCGGCGCGCAGACCGTCGGGATCACGGTCAACCCGGCCGACGTGCGCGCGGCCGACCCGGACAGCGCCGCGGACGCGGCGGCGGTGCGCCTGGTCGACGGCCTGCACAACCGGATCTTCCTCGACCCTCTGCTGCGGGCGGCCTACCCGGACGACGTGCTGGAACACGTGGCCCGCATCGTCGAGCCGACGTTCGTCCGCGACGGCGACGAGAAGCTGATCGCCGCCCCGATCGACCTGCTCGGCGTCAACTACTACGCCCCCACCTACGTCGCCGGCCGGCCGGACGGCGCGGGCGGCAGCGCCTGGCCGGGCACCGAGGGCGCGGTGGAGTTCCTCCCGCCGACCGGGCCGCTGACCGACATGGGGTGGATGATCGAGCCGGCCGGGCTGACCCGGCTGCTGGAACGCATCGCCACGGACTACCCCGGCGTGCCGCTGATGGTCACCGAGAACGGCGCGGCGTTCCCCGACAAGGCCGACGCCGACGGCGCCGGGCAGGTGGTGGACGCGGACCGCATCGCCTACCTCGACGGGCACCTGCGCGCCGTGCACGAGGCGATCTCCCGGGGAGTGGACCTCCGGGGCTATCTCGTATGGTCGTTGCTGGACAACTTCGAGTGGGCCGAGGGCTACCGTCGACGGTTCGGGATCATCCACGTCGACTACCTGACGCAGCGACGCACACCGAAGTCCAGCGCCCGGTGGTACCAGGAGGTGATCTCCCGGAACGGGCTGTGACGAGGGTGGTAACGGGGATGACGACGGCGCAGCGGCCGACACTGGAGGCGGTGGCCCGGCGGGCGGGCGTCTCGCGGGCAACCGTGTCCCGGGTGGTGAACGGCTCCACGACGGTCGCCGAGCCCATCCGGGACGCGGTCCGCCGGGCGGTGGCCGAGCTGGGGTACGTGCCGAACCTGGCCGCCCGCAGCCTGGTCACCCAGCGGACCGACTCGATCGCCCTGGTGCTGCCGGAGGCCGCCACCCGGGTCTTCTCCGACGACCAGGTCTTCCCCGGGATCATCCGGGGCGCGGCGCAGGAGCTGGAGGCGGCCGACAAGCAGCTCGTGCTGATGCTGGCCGGCTCGCCCGCCGGGCACGACCGGGTCGAGCGCTACACCACCGGCCGGCACGTCGACGGGGTGCTCTTCGCCTCGCTGCACGGCGAGGACCCGCTGCCCGGCCGGCTCGCCCGGCTGGGCATCCCCGTCGTGTGCAGCGGTCGCCCGCTCGACGGCGCCGACGTGCCCTACGTCGACGTCGACCACGTCGGCGGGGTGGCCACGGCGGTGCGGCACCTGCTCGACGGCGGGCGCCGCCGGATCGCCACCATCGCCGGCCCGCAGGACATGGTGGCCGGCATCGAGCGCCTCGCCGGCTACCGGAACACGGTCGCCGAGGCCGGCCTGCCGGAGCTGGTGGCGACCGGCGACTTCACCCGCGAGTCCGGGGCGACGGCGATGCGGCAGCTCCTCGCCGAGCACCCCGACCTGGACGCCGTCTTCGCCGCCTCCGACCTGATGGCGCACGCCGCCCTGCGGACGCTGCGCGAGGCGGGGCGGCGGGTGCCCGACGACGTGGCGGTGATCGGCTTCGACGACATCGAGACGGCCGCGTACACCGAGCCGCCACTGACCACCGTCCGCCAGCCGATCGTGCAGCTCGGCCGGCAGATGACCCGGCTGCTGCTGCGGCTGGCCGCCGGCGAGGCCATCGAGCCCGTGGTGCTCCCCACCGAGCTGATCGTCCGCGAGTCCGCCTGACCGGGCCGGCGGATAACCGGTCGAGCCCCGCGGGGGTCCGGCGGTAGCGTCACCGCCGTGACCCCACCGACCCGGCTGATCCGCGTGCCCGCTCTCTCCGACGTCGCCGAGTACGCGTACGCGGCCACGGTCGAGCCGCCCGCCCGGCTGGTGTTCACCGCCGGCGCCTGCCCGCTCGACGCCGAGGGCCGGACCGTCGCGCCCGGCGACCCGGTCGGCCAGGCCCGGCAGGTGATGACCAACCTGGAGACCGCCCTCGCGGCGGCCGGGGCCCGGCTCACCGACGTCGTCAAGACCACCGTGTACGTGGCGTCGTCCCGGCAGGCCGACCTGGTGGCCGTGTGGGAGGTGGTCCGGGACGCGTTCGGCGACCACGAGCCGCCCGGCACCCTGCTCGGGGTGGCCGTGCTCGGCTACCCCGACCAGCTCGTCGAGGTCGAGGTCGTCGCCGCCGTACGCGAGGAGAACTGACGTGCGGATCCGGACCGCCCGCCCCGACGACGCGCCCGCCGTGGTGGCGATGCGTGCGATCGTGCACCCCTATCTGGTGCGCGGCGTCGAGTCGACCCGGCAGATGATCGCCCAGCCCCCGCCCGGTGAGGACTGGACCGCGTACGTCGCCGAGGTCGACGACACCGTGGTCGGCTGGGTGTCGGCGTACCGCAACGGCCGGACCTCGGAGCCGGACGTCGGCGAGATCTCCACCCTGCACGTCCATCCGGAGCACCGGGGCCGGGGCGCCGGCACCGCGTTGCTGACCGCCGCGCTCGGGCACCTGCGCGACATCGGGACGCGCCGGATCCGCACCTGGGCGCTGCCGGAGTCGCTGCCGTTCGCCCGCCGGCACGGCTTCACGCCGAGCCGGGAGCTGCGCTACTCGGCCCTCGACCTGCGGCCGGCCCTGCCGATGCCGGAGTCGCCGCCGGGCGTACGGCTGCTTGCGCTGACCGACGTCGAGCCGCGTCGGGTCTACCTGGCCGAGGTGGCGGCGGCGGCCGACGAGCCGGAGGACGTGCCCGCCGACGCGATCAGTTACGAGAGCTGGCGCTCCGAGATCTGGGACAGCCTGGGCCTGGACCACGTGGCCAGCACGGTGGCGGAAATCGGCGGCGAGGTGGTGTCCTTCAGCCTCGTCCAGCGCGACGGCGACCGGATGTGGTCGGACTACACCGGCACGGTGCCGGCGCACCGGGGGCGTGGGCTCGCGCGCCTGGTCAAGACGGCGGCGCTGCACCGCGCCGCCACCGGCGGAGTACGTGTCGCCTACACCTCGAACGACGAGGCGAACGCGCCGATGCTGGCGGTCAACGTCGGGCTCGGCTACCGCCCGGTCGGCTCGAGCTGGTCCTGCCTGCGCGACCTGCCCTGACGGGTCCCGGTCGGCGGCCTGTCCTGACGGGTCCGGTCAGCCGGCGGCGTGGCCCGTTCCGACCGGCGGAGGCACGGGTCGCCCCTCCGTGATGGGTTGGCCGAGCGACCGGCGGGCCAGCAGGGTCGCCCCGGCGACGGCGGCCGGCATGACGATCACCGCGCCGAGCGGGATCAGGAAGCAGACGAAGACCGCCACCCCGAAGCCGAGCGTGGTCGGCCGGTCCGCCTTGAGGATGGAGCGCCGGTCCGGCAGCCGCATGCCGCGCCGGTAGAAGGGGGCCCCGACGAGTTCCACGGCGAGCAGCCAGCCGCCGACCGCCGCCCCGATCACCGGCACCACGGTCTGGCCGACCACCGGGATGAAGCCGGCGGCGAAGAGCGGGATGCCGAAGAGGATCGACAGGCCCACCAGCCGCAGCGAGTCGGCGATGCTGCGGCGCAGCGACGGCCAGAACGGCACGTCGACCGCGTTGGGGGTGCCGCCGAGGCGTTCCTCGACCCGTTCGGAGATCTTCTCGTAGAACGGGTCGCCGATGACCAGGGTGACGGCGGTGAAGCTGACCACCGCGAGCAGGCCGCCGAGGCCGAGGAAGGCCAGCCCGGCGATCACGCGGACGAGGCTGCGCGAGGTGGTCGACCAGTCGTCGGCGAACGGGGTGACCAGCGCCGCCAGGTCGTCGACGAAGTACGCCAGGGTGGCGAACGCGGTCACGAAGAGCGCGCCCGAGATCAGCGCCGGAATGACGCCGAGCAGCATCAGCCCGGGGCTGCGGACGTAGAGACCGAGGCCGCGCAGGAGCAGGCCCACGCCGGTGAAGAACCGGCCGGCGGCACCGGTCACGGGCGCGGCGATGCGGGGTGCGTTCACGACCGCAGAGCCTAGTTGTACCCCACCAGTGCGGGCTCCGGACCCGCGCGCTACTGCCAGGTGGCGGTGTCGGGGTCGATGTCGTGGGCGCGTGCGTTGGCGTCGATGCTCTGCCGGAACCACGTGGCGAGGCCGGCGCGGATGCCGTCGTAGTGGGCGGCGAACCCCGGGTCGGCCTCGTACATGCGACCGAGACAGACCTGCATCTGCCTGGTGAGGGGAAAGTACGAGGTGAACACCGCGCGGTGCCGCTCGACGAGTTGATTGGCCTGCGGGCTGCCAGGGGTGACACCGGCGTCCATCGCGTCCGCGAGGGCACGGTCGAGGTCGGCGACCGCGTCGGCGACGGCCTGCCATTCCTCCGGGCTGCGGAAGGCGGAGCGTTCAGCGTACTGCTGCCACTGCGTCGTGTCTCCGTAGCGCTGACGCGCCTGGGCGGGCGAGTCCGGGTCCCACCGCGGACCGAAGATCGCGGCCTGCTGCTCGGCGGTCAGCAGCAGGCCGCGTTCGTGGGCGGCGATCATCCGGTCCAGGCCGGCGCTGAGCTGCTGGAGGCGGTCGATCCGTTGGGCGATCTGGGTGCGCTGCGCGCGCAGTGCGCCGGGCACGTCCGCCGCCGAGTCGTCCAGGATGGCCCGGATTCCGTCCAGGCCGAGGCCGAGTTCCCGATAGACGACGATGCGGTGCAGGCGTTCCAGATCGCCGGCGGTGTAGAGCCGGTATCCGGCGGTCGTGCGCAGCGACGGGCGCGCCAGACCGATGTCGTCCCAGTGGTGCAGCGCGCGGACCGTCACGCCCAGACGCGTCGAAACCTGGCCGACGGTCAGGCCGTCCGCGTCGGTGGCGTCAGGCATGCTCCTCATTGTCGCCGCGACCGGAGCCCGGTGGGGTGATCCCGATGGCTTCAAGGTTGCGCGCCTCCTGGCTGGCCGGGTCGAAGGGCTTCGCCGCCGTGAAGATGATCCGTGCGTTCTCGGGGGTGATCACCTCCACGTCGCGGGTGTTCCAGGGGGTGTCCCGTGGGCCGTCGACCGAGTCCGGGCGCAACGCACGACATGCCTCGACAAGGGAGTCGATCTGGTTGAGTACGCCCGAGAAACTGAAGCTCATCGCCGGTGCCTGCGCCGGCACGCTCTCCGCCGAGCGGAGGAGCACGTCCTGGAACGCCCACCGGCGCAGGTGCACGAGCGTGCCGGGGATGCTGAACAGCTCGAAGAACCCGAGACCACGGGTCCAGAAGTCCACCGACGCCGCCAGGTCGGTCGTGGGGATCGTCACGAACGCGGGCATTCCGTAGATGCCCCGGAACGGCTCCGGCGCGACCGCGTCCGGGCCGGGGGTGGGCACGGGACTCATCTCGAAAGCGTCGTAGTAGTCACTCATGCACCTACCCTCCGGCCTCACGCACCGTGAGGGTCAAGCCGGATCCGCAACAATCTCGGTGGGCGTGACCGGACACGACGCCGGAGGAGGCGGACCACCGGCTGGGGACGGCCGAGCGGGCACGGCAGGATGGACGCGTGCGGGCGGCCCGGTTGATCTCGTTGGTTCTGCTGCTCCAGGCGCGCGAGACGATGACCGCGGCGGAGCTGGCCCGGGAGCTGGAGGTCTCCGAGCGGACCGTCTACCGGGACGTGCTGGCGCTCTCCGCCGCCGGGGTGCCCGTCTACGCCGACCGGGGCCGCACCGGCGGCTACCGACTGCTCGGCGGCTACCGGACCCGGCTGACCGGGCTGACCCGGGACGAGGCGGAGGCGCTTTTCCTGGCCGGGCTGCCCGGGCCGGCGGGCGACATGGGGCTCGCGGACGCCGTCGCCTCGGCCGAGCTGAAGGTGCTGGCCGCGCTGCCGCCCACGCTCCGCGACGCCCCGGCCCGCACCGGACAGCGGTTCCACCTGGACGTGCCGGGCTGGTTCCGGGAGGTGGGGCCGCCGCCGTGGCTGACCGAGCTGGCCGGCGCGGTCTGGCGGGACCGGGTGGTCGAGCTGCGCTACCGACGCGGCGACCGCGAGGTGACGCGCACCGTGCGGCCGTACGGGCTGGTACTGAAGAACGGCGTCTGGTATCTGGTGGGCCGGGTCGGCGACGACGTGCGCACCTACCGGGTGGACCGGGTCACCGGCGTGCGGGTGGCCCCGGAGACCTTCGACCGGGACGAGGGCTTCGACCTGGCCGGGTACTGGCGGGAACAGGCCGAGGCGTTCCACCGGGGCGTGCTGCGGGAGCGGGCCACCGTCCGGCTCAGCCCCGCCGGCCTGCGCCAGCTCCGGCACGTGGCGGACGCCCCCTTCGCGTACGACGAGGCCGTCGCCGCCGCCGGCGGCCCCGACGGGCAGGGCTGGGTGGTGACCCGGCTGCCCGTCGAGTCCGTCGACGTCGCGTACCACCAGCTGCTCGGGCTGGGCCCCGAGGTGGAGGTGCTCGACCCGCCGGAGCTGCGGGCGCGGCTGGCCGAGGCGGCCGAGCGAACGGCCCGCCGCTACGCCGGCCCCGGCCCGGGTCAGCGGTAGCCGGTGTCGTCGGCCGGCAGGCCGGGCTCCACCACCTCGGTGTTGTAGCGCGCCCAGTGCGGCCGGGTGCCGTCCAGGTCGGTGAAGCCGTACACCTGGGCCAGCCCTCCACTGTCGAGCGACTCGCCGTTCCAGCGGGCCCGGTCCGGGTCGGCGGCCAGGGCGGCCACCGCGCGCCCGACGAAGGCCGGCGTCTCCGACATGACGAAGTGCGGTTCCTTCGCGGCACCGTCGCGCCAGTTCTCCTCGGTGACGCCGTAGTGCTCCAGCATCGCCTCGGAGCGCAGCCAGCCCGGCGTGAGCGCGACGGCGGTGCAGCCGTGCGGCTTCAGCTCGTGCGCCCAACTGAAGGCGAGCCGGTTCACGGAGACCTTGGCCAGGTCGTAGAAGACCGAGAGGCGGTAGTTGGCCTCGTTGTGCTCCCGTGTGCCGTCGCCGACCTCCACCACCAGGCCGCCGGGACGGCGGATCATCAGCGGCAGGGCGAAGTGGGCGGTGACGATGTGCGTGTCGATCGCCAGGCGCAGGCTGCGGAAGCCGGCCTCCAGCGGCTGCTCCCAGACCGGCTTCTCCCAGGTGGTCAGGGGGTCGCCGCCCCAGATGTCGTTGACCAGCACGTCGAGCCGGCCCTGCTCGGCGTCGATCCGGGCGACCAGGTCGCGGACCTGCTCGGGTACGAGATGGTCGACCCGGACCGCGATGCCGGTGCCGCCGGCGGCGGTGACCATTTCGGCGGTCTCCTCGATGGTCTCCGGGCGGTCCATCTCGGAGCGGCCGGCCCGGCTGCTGCGGCCGGTGGCGTAGACCGTGGCGCCGGCGGCACCGAGCTGGACCGCGATCTGCCGGCCGGCGCCCCGGGTCGCCCCGGCGACGAGCGCGATCTTTCCTGTCAGCGGTTTCGTCATGCGGCGAGCCTGTCAGCGATACCTGACAGCCGAAGTCCGGTTTCGCGAAGCCGTGTCGTCCGTCATGCTCGCCGGCATGCACCTGCTGCTCTCCGGGATCGTCGGCTCGGTCGCGTACGGGCTGGCCGGGCCGGGCTCCGACGTCGACCGGATCGGCGTCTTCGCCGCGCCCACCGTCGCGTTCCACGGTCTGCACCCGCCCCGCGAGTCGGTGGTGACCACCGACCCCGACGTCACCCTGCACGAGGCGGCGAAGTGGTGCCGCCTGGCGATGAGCGGCAACCCGACCGCCACCGAGCTGGCCTGGTTGCCGGAGGACTGCTATGAGACCCGTACGGAGTTCGGCGACCGGTTGGTCGCCATCCGCTCGGCGTTCCTCAGCGCGCCCCGCGTCCGCGACGCCTACCTGGGCTACGCCGGCCAGCAGTTCCGCAAGCTCGAGTCCCGGGGCGACGGGACGTTCTCCGCCGACACCCGGCGGCGCACCGCCAAGCACGCCCGGCACCTGGCCCGGCTGGTGCACCAGGGCCGGCTGCTCTACGCCACCGGCGTGCTGGAGATCCGGCTCGCCGACCCGCAGTGGTTCCGCAGCTTCGGCGAGCGGGTGGCCGGCGGCGCGTTGGACGAGGCCCGGACGCTGATCGCCGAGGCGGAGCGGGACTTCGACCGCGTCCGCACCCCGCTGCCGGACCGCCCGGACGAGGCGACCGTGGAGCGCTGGCTGCTCGACGTGCGCGCCGCCCACCTGCCACCGGCGGCCGCCACGCCCTGACCTCCCCCGGCCGATCCGGGGTGCGGACGTGCCCCTGGCGGGGCCGTGCGGGGGTGGGTCACTGCACGTCGAACTCGTTGCCCTCCGGGTCGGCCATGGTGGTGTGCACGCTGCCGAAGTCGGCCACCTCGCGCAGCACGGTGGCGCCGAGCCCCTCCAGCCGCTTCACCGTCGCCTCCCGCTCGGCGGGGCCGACGTGCAGGTCGACGTGGAGCCGGTTCTTGACCTGCTTGCGCTCGGGCACCTGGTGGAACAGCAGCCGGCGGCCCAGCCCGGTGCCGCTGGCCGGGTCGACCGGGTCGTCGGGGTGCCGGACGGCGGCCAACTGCCGCCACGCCTTGCGCCCGTCGATGTCGAGGTACGCCTCCGGCCCGATCGCGCCGCCGCCGAGCAGGCGCTCGATCAGCCCGCTGTTGTCCTCGATCTCGTAGCCGAGGGCCGCCGCCCAGAACCGGGCCTGCGCGTTCGGGTCGGCGCAGTCGACGACGAGCTTCCACTCCACGGCCATGGCGTCCTCCTCGGTCTCCGGCGACCGCCCTCACGACCACCGATGTAACCAGTTATAGTGGTTACATGACCGACGGCGCAAGCGGACTCACCCTGACCAGCCCCGAAGGGACCCGCTACCTCTTCGACCCCGGTGCGCTCTGCCTGGAACTCCTCACCACCGGCGGCCCGGGCCCGCTGGCCCGCTACGAGGTGCTGCACCGGCCCCGCGACCTCGCCGACTGGCTGGCGCTGTCCCGGCTGCGCCTCGACCCGGCCCGGATCGAGGTGGCCGCCGACGAACTGGTGGCCGCCCGCCGGCTACGGGACGCGCTGTGGCGGCTGGTCTGCGTACGCACCGGGGCCCGGCCGCCGGCCGGCGACCCGGCCACCTTCGACGCGACCCCCGACGACCTCGCCAGCCTCAACCGGGCGGCGGCCGGCATGCCGCTGGCGCCGCAACTCGCCCCGGACGGGGCGCGCGCCTGGGCGCTGCCGGCCACCGGCGGACAGCCGCTGGCCAGCATCGCCCGGGACGCGGTGGACCTGTTCACCGGCCCGTACCGCGACCGCATCCGCGAGTGCGCCACGCACGACTGCTACCTCGTCTTCGTGGACACCTCGCGCCCCGGCCGGCGACGCTGGTGCGCGATGGAGCGCTGCGGCAACCGGCACAAGGTCCGCTCGCTGCGCGCCCGCCGCGCCGAGTAAATCCGTTGCCCGGCGGCCGCGGGCCCCTGTTAGGGTTCCGGCACGCCCTCGTCGAGGAAAGGGAGGTGAGCGCCGTGTCCACGACATCGCTGTGCTCCCGCCCGGCCACGAGGGCACCACGGTTCTGAGCCGGGGGCACGAAACCCGGAAGGACCTCATGACCGACCTGGTCATCCGCCCGCTCACCGCGGGCGAGGAAGCACTGTTCGACTCCCTGCCCCACACCAGGCTGGTGGGGCGCGCCGCCTTCGGCGACAACTACTCCGACATGGCCGCCGACGGTCAGTACCGTCCCGAGTGGAGCTGGGTCGCCCTGCGCGCCGGCACCGTGGTGGCCCGCGCCGCCTGGTGGGGTGGGCCGGACGACGAGTCTCCGCTGGCCCTCGACTGGCTCGACTTCACCGACCACGAGGCCGCGGTCCGGCTGCTGCGCGCCGCGCCGCTGCGGGCCGAGTACTCTCTCTCGCTGCCATCCGGCTGGCGGGACGACCCGGCCGTCCGGGCGGAGGCGCAGGCCCGCATCGACGCGGCGACCGCCGCCGGCATGTCCCCGCTGGTCGCGCGGTACCGGTACCGGTGGACGCGGGAGCACGGGCTGCCCGCCCGGCCCGGCCGGTTGGAGTTCCGCCCGGAACCCGACGACGCCGTGATCCTCGACGTGCTGCGCCGCATCGGCGAGGGAAGTCTCGACGCCCACACCCGCCGCGCCGCCGCCGAGCACGGGCCGGAAGCGGCGGCGCGGGAGGAGCTCGACCTGTTGCGCTGGCTGCCGAGCCCGCGCGACTGGTGGCGGCTGGCCTGGACGCCGGCCGGTGAACTGGTCGGCGTCACCGTGCCGGCCCGCAACCACAGCGATCCGGTCGTCGGCTTCGTCGGCGTGGTGCCCGAGCAGCGCGGGCACGGCTACGCGTACGACCTGCTGGTCGAGGCCACCCACCTGCTCGTCGAGGCGGGAGTGACCGAGATCGTGGCGGCCACCGACCAGACGAACCATCCGATGGCCGCCGCCTTCGCCCGGGCGGGCTACCCGATCGAGCGGGAACGCATCGATCTCGTGTGACGGCCCGGCTCCCGGCGTCGACGACCGGCGCCGGGAGCCACCCGGTTCAGTCGGCCAGCCGTACGCGGACCCGACGGTTGGCCCGCCCCTTGCTCTCCACCTTGACCACCTGCACCTTGCCGATCTGCGCGGTGGAGGCGACGTGCGTGCCGCCGTCGGCCTGGACGTCCAGCCCGACGATGTCGACGATCCGCACCTCCTGCTCCTCCGGCGGGATCAGGTTCGACTGGGTACGGATGATGTCGGGCAGGGCGAGCGCCTCCGCCCGGGGCAGCACCCGCACGGCCACCGCCCGGTCGGCGGCCACCTCGGCGTTGACCAGCTCCTCGATGCGGCTCTTGAAGTCCGACGGCACCTCGGGCAGGTTGAAGTCCATCCTGGCCTCGCCCGGCTCCATGTTGCCGCCCGTGACGAGCGCGCCGAAGTCGCGGAACACCACCCCGCAGAGCACGTGCAGCCCGGAGTGGGTCCGCATCAGCCGGGTGCGCCGGTCGTCCTCGACCGCGCCGGTGACCGCCGTTCCCGCCGGCGGCAGCGGGTCGCCCTCGGCCGGGATCAGCCAGAGGTCGTCGCCCTTGCGGGTGCCGACGATCCGGGTCTGCACCCCCTGCCAGAGCAGTACGCCGTGGTCCGGCGGCTGTCCGCCGCCGCCCGGATAGAACGCCGACCGGTCCAGCACGATGCCCTGCTCGGGATCGGCGTGCAGCACCGTGCACTCCCACTCCCGCAGCGTCGGATCGGCGAGGTCCAACCGGTGCGTACGACCGTGGTGTGTGACGCCCATGTCAGGGCACGTTACTCGTTCAGGAAGGCGGATATCCGGCTTCGCAGGTCGGCGCGTTCCGTCCAGAGGACGCCGGGCCGGTCGTACACGTGCAGGGTGGCCCGGGGCAGCGCGGCCGCGAGCTGCTCGGCGACCTCGACCGGGTGCAGGTCGTCGCCGGCGCAACCGATCACCAGGGCCGGCGCGGCGACCGCGGCCAGCGAGCCGGCGTCGTCCAGGGGCGCCTGCTCGGGCAGGCTCGCCAACCCGGGGGCGAGCCCGTCGCGCAGGAGCTGGTCGAGGCGCTGGCGCAGGTAGGCCCAGCCGGCCGGGGTGTTGCGTACGGCGGACGGCAGCTCGGCCTGGACCACGTCGGCCACGGCGGAGGCGTCGCCGCTCTCCACGGCCTCGAACAGCGCGGTCAGCCGGGCCCGGGCGACCTCGCCGCGCGGCCGGTCGAGCGCCGCGGGCAGGAAGACGACGAGTCGCTCGAAGCGTTCGGGGCTCTCGGCGAGCAGCCGGCAGAGCGCGCCCGCGCCGAGGCTGGCGCCGAAGGCCCGGGTGGCGCCGCCGAGGTCGGCGACCGCGCGCAGGTCGCGGGCGAGGTCCAGGTAGCTCCAGGGGCCGGGTGGCGCGTCGGAGCGGCCGTGCCCGCGGAACTGGAAGAACAGCTTGCGGCCCGTCACGCCGCTGCCGAACGGCCGGGTGGTCGCGATGCCGTTGCCCAGCCCGTGGGCGAACACCGTGACCGGGTCACCCGTGCCGGTGACGAGCTGTTCCAGGCGTACGCCGTGCGGCGTGGCGACCAGCTCGGTGTCCGGCTCCGGCAGGGCCGGTCGGCCGGTACGCGGGGCGCCCGGGCCCGGCCCCCAGGTGCGGGGCCCGCCGTCCGGCGGCGGAGGCCAGCGGAAACCCCTCACCAGAACCCTTTGCCGTCGCTCAGGTCGCGCAGCCCCACCCGGACGTCGAGCAGGTAGATCAGGCCGGCGGCGATGCCGATGAGCCCGAAGAGACTGATCGGGCCGAAGCCGAGCAGGGTCAGCACCAGGCAGACGGCGAGGATGCCGATCCAGCCGCCCTTGGGCAGGGTGCCGATGGCGGAGAAGGCGTCGGAACGCTGCGTGATGGCGTGCACCAGGGCGATGCCCTGCACGACCAACGCGAAGACGAGCAGGATCAGCTCGACCACGTAGCGAACATCGAAGGCGAAGAGCGGCGCGGCGTAGGCCATGCCGGCAAGCTTATGCCGGTGACCCCGGATACGTCCGACAGGACGCATCCGGGGTCACCGGCGGAACGAACTACTCGGCGGCCGGGCGGGTCCGCTTGGTGGCCCGGGGCAGCTTCGCCGACGGGGTGGCGGCCGGCTTGGCGGCGGCCTTGGTGGCCTTGGTCGTCGCCTTCTTCGCGGCGGCCGGCTTGGCCTCCAGCACCTCGGCCACGTCGGCCGGGGTCGGCACCTCCTCGGCGACGGCCTGGGTGGGCACGTCGGCGGTGACGGAGCGCACGGTGGCCGGCTTCGCGGCGGCCCCGGCCGGCTCGGTCTCGGCCTCGGTCGCCTCGATGTCGGCGTTCACGGTCTCGGCGGCCTCCAGCACGCCGGCCCCGACGACCCGCTCGCCCCGGGCGACCAGCGCGACGTACGCGGCCTGCGCCCGCTCCTGCGCGGCCTGGGCGCCGGCGACCACCACGGCGGCGTTGCGGGTCGCCACCGCCCGGAGCCGGTCGAGGTCCGCGATCTCGCGCAGCCGCTCGAGGTCGGCGACCTCGCGCAGCTTGTTCAGGTCGGCGGCCTCGCGGAGGCGCTTCAGGTCCAGCTCGGTCGGGACGGCCTTCTCCCGCAGGCTGCCGGCGGTCAGGTTCGCCGTCCGCAGCGTGTCGTTGGCCTTCTGGCGCAGCTCGACGCCGGTGACGACGGCCTTGCCGCCCAGGTCGGCGACGACCTTGGTGCCGAGGTCGGTCACCACGGCGGGGAGCTTGCGCAGCTGCTGGAGGGCGAGCTCGCCCGCGCCCGCGGCGGCGTAGATCGGGGCCGGGATGCGGCTGGTCTTCGGCTGGGTCATCACTTCTCCTCTTCGGCCGCGTCGGCGGCCTTCCGGGCCGCGTCGCGGGCGGCCTTCTTCTCGGGGGTGTCGGTCGGAGCGGGGGCGGGGCCGGCCTCGGTGACGGCGACCGACTCCAGAACGGCCTCGGTCGGGGTGCCCTCCGGTGTGGTGGGGCCCGTGGCGGCGAGGTTGGCCAGGTCGGGCGCCGCCTCGACGGGATCCGGCGTGCCCGCGCCGGAAGTGGCGTCGGGCCCGGCGGGGGGCGTGGTGCCGGTGGCCGCCGCGGTCGCCTCGGCGAGCCGGGCGTTCTCCCGGCGGAACGTCTCGTAGATCTGGGTGAGCGACTGCTTCTGCGCCATCGTCAGGTCGGGATCGACGGAGATGGCCGCGAGCACGCCCTGGCCCTCCTTGTCGTCGAGCAGCCCGGCCCGCAGGTACATCGCCGGGGTGGAGACGCGCAGCGCGCTGGCGAGCTGCTGGAGCACCTCGGCGCTCGGCTTGCGCAGGCCGCGCTCGATCTGACTGAGGTACGGGTTGCTGACCCCCGCCTGCTCGGCGAGCTGTCGGAGCGAGATCTTCGCGTTGCGGCGCAGGTCGCGAATGAACCCGCCGACGTCGGGAAGGTCCTTACCAGTGGCCATGGCCCGACGCTAACGCGCCCTGCTAGCTGCTGCAAGCAAAATGCTAACCAGAGTTAGCGAAGTCTCATCCGCACCCGCCCCAGGGTCAGGAGTCCGCGCGCCCGGGCCCGTCACCGACGGCGTGCGCGCCCTCGTCGCCGGCGGTCGCGCCGGCCCCGCTCCGGGCCTGCGCGGCGGGATCGGGCGCGACCTCGCGTTCGAGCTCTTCGGCGTCGGCCTTGCTCAGGCCGGTCGCGCGGAGGGTGTTCACGGCGATGATCTTGATCTGGGCGGCGACGTTCGTGCCGTTCAGGCGCAGTCCGCCGGTGAGGGCGTCGTGGGCGAGCCGGATGGCGCTGAGCGCGGCACGCCGGGAACCGGTGGGTTGGCGGCGGCTGGGAGCGAAACTGTGATGCACCTGGGCGACGGCTGTGGACAGGTCGCGGAGCGCGCGTTCGAGGGTGTCGGGTAGCGGTTCGTCGTGGCGGATCGCCGTCTCCAGGGCCACCATGAGCGGACGACTCTGCACGAGCGACCGCATCATCAGGCCGGCGCCCCGCTGCCAGCCCTGCAACGCGGAGCGGTTGTGCCGCCGTATCGGCGAGATCCGCACGACCTCGTCGGCCGCGCCGAGGATCGTTTCGACGTCCGTCAGGTCCGCGGCGCGCAGCCGGTCGAGCGACACCTTCGCCAGTCGGGCGTCCCTGGCGGCCAGCGCGTCGGCGGCGTTGCCGATCTCCTGTGCGAGCAGTGCCAACAGGGGCTCCGCGGCCTTCTTCAGCCGATGGATCGGGTGCAACGGCAGAAGGATCAGCGACACGAGGACGCCGACCCCGCCTCCGACGACCCCGTCGATGAAGCGTGGCAGGGCCAGGTCGTTGGAGGCGGGAGCCAGCACGGCGACGACCATCGCGCTACCGCCGGCCTGAGTGATGAAGCCGCCCTCGCCGCCGCTGAGGACCACGGCCAGCAGGATGGAGACGGCGACGATCACCCCGATCTGCACGTGGCCACTGCCGACGGCGGCGACGAGCAGGTCGCCCACGGTGATCCCGACCGCCACCCCGGCCACCAGGAACAGCGTGCGACGGAGGCGGTGGCCGACGGAGCTGGCGACCGCGCCCACCGCAACGGCAGGCGCGAAGACCGGCTGGGGATTGTCGAGCAGGTCGTTGGCGATCCACCAGGCGAGCGCGGCGGCGACACCGGTCTGGACGGCGAGCAGGAGACTCAGCCGCAGCTTCACCAGCCGGTCGCGGGCCGTCTGTGGGCTGGACCGCCGCAGGGACATCAGCGCCATGTCGACCCGGTCGTCCGGGCCACGCCGGGCCGGATCACCCGTGGTTCGCTCCGGCCCCCGCATGCCCGCAACTACCCCGCCGCCGGTCGGACAAACGCCGGGACGTCCGCACGGCGGCGGTGCGGATCGCGCACCGCCGCGTCGACGGACGGCGATGCGCCGGGCGGGAAGGCGCCCGCCTTCTCCTCCGCGCGGTTGCGTCCCGGGTCGCCCGGTGCGTACCTTTCCGCAGTGACCAAGATCGAGGTGAACGGCGCCCTGCTCGCGTACGACGACACCGGCAGCGGCACACCCGTCGTCCTGCTGCACGCCGGCATCGCCGACCGCCGGATGTGGCGGGAGCAGGTCGGCCCGCTGGCCGCGCGGCACCGGGTGATCGCCCTCGACCTGCGCGGCTACGGGGACTCCGAGCTGCCGCCGGCCCCGTTCGCCCACCACGACGACGTGGCCGGGCTGCTCGACGCGCTCGACATCCCCCGGGCCGCCCTGGTCGGCTGCTCGTTCGGCGGCGCCGTGGCGATCGACACCGCGCTGGCCCACCCGGAGCGGGTCACCGCGCTCGCACTCCTCGGCACCGCCGCCTCGGGCCACGAATGGTCGGAGGAGGCGAACGACCTCTGGGACAGCCTGGTCGGGGAGGTCGACCCGGAGGACTTCGCCGCCAGCGCCGCCGGCGAGGTGCGGTTCTGGGTGGTCGGCCCGGGCCGCGAGCCCGCCGACGTCGACCCGGAACTGCTCGCCTTCGCCCGCGAGATGGACCAGCGGGCGCTCGCCGCGGAGCTGGCGCTCAGCGCGGTCGACGTCGCCGAACTCGACCCGCCCGCGATCGGCCGCCTCCACGAGCTGCGGATGCCCCTCCTGGTCGGTGCCGGCGGCGCGGACGTGCCCGACATCAGCCGGCTCGCCGACCGGATCGCCGCCGAGGCGCCCGACGCGACCCGACTGCCCGACGTGCCCGACGCCGGCCACCTGATGCCGCTGGAGCGCCCCGCCCCGGTCAACGCCGCCCTGCTCGACTTCCTCCCCTGACACGGGCCGCCCGACGCCCCGGCCGAACGGGCACCTCACCGGTGCCGACGGCCCCGGGCGCCGGGCGGGGTGGCTACCAGAGGGGCCGGACGGCGCCGACCGGCAGGCCGCCGCCGAAGAGCGGCAGCTCGGCGTACTCGGTCAGCACCGGCGCGTCCAGCCCGAGGCGGCGCAGGGCGGAGACCAGCACCGGCATCCGGGCGCGGCCCGCGCCGTCGTCGATCTTTAGGGCGACCGCGCCGACTTCGGGCACCGCCACGGCCATGACCCCCTCGGCCCCCACCTTGGCGAGCAGCCCGGGCACCCCGCGCATGAGCCGGCTGTCCTCGGCCCGGGTGCCGCCGACCAGGTCCGGGTGGGCGCGCATCGCGTCGGCCACCGTCCGCGGCACGGAACCCGGCTCCGCCGAGACGAGCCGGAGGTACGCCCCGGCGAGCCCGGTCAGCGATACGGCGAGCACCGGGGCGCCGCAGCCGTCCACCCCGACCGCCGCGGCCGACTCGCCGGTGAACTCCTCCACCGCGTCCCGCAGCCGCTGCTGCAACGGGTGTTCCGGACGCCAGTACCCGTCGAGCGGCCAGCCGGCGGCCAGGCAGGTCAGCAGCATCCCGCTGTGCTTGCCGGAGCAGTTCATCTGCGTACGGGTGGGTCCGCCGCCGGCCCGCAGCACGGCCGTCCGGGCCTCGTCGCCCACGGGCAGGTCCGGCGGGCAGTGCAGGGCCGACTCGTCCAGCCCGGCGCGGGCCAGCAGCGCCCCGACCCGGGCCAGGTGGAAGTCCTCACCGGCGTGGCTGGCCGAGACCAGCGCCACGTCGGCGGGGTCGGTCAGCGCCAGCCCGGCGCGGAGCATCCCGACCGCCTGCATCGGCTTGTTGGACGAGCGCGGGAAGACCGGGGAGGTCACGTCCCCGGCGCCGGCCACCGTCGCACCGGAGGCGTCGAGCACCACCACCGAACCCCGGTGCACGCCCTCGACGAACCCCGACCGGACCACCTCGGCGAGCGGCGCGCCGCCCTCGTACGTCTTTCCCACAGGGTGGACGGTACCGGCACCGCCGACCGGGCCCGGCGGGCGGGTGAGCAGGCCGTCGACGAGCCGGTGTACAGCAGCGCCGGCCCAGGCCGCCGCTTACCGGCCGGCGGCGGGCACGCCGAGCAGACCGCGCGCCTCGGCGGTGGTCAGCGGCGGCCGCTGGGCGAGCTGGGCGAAGCCGACCGCCCGGGCGACGAGCTGCATGTTGGACTCGACCGGGCGGCCCTTGGCGTAGGTCACCGTGTCCTCCATGCCGACCCGCAGGTGCCCGCCGGCCGAGAGCGAGGCCAGCATGACCGGGATGGTGCTGCGGCCGATGCCGGTGGCCGAGAAGGTGGTGCCCTCGGGCAGGTCGCGCAGCGCCTGGTGGGCGGCGACCAGCGTGGCCGTGTTGCCCGGCATGCCGCCCGGCACGCCCATCACGAAGTCGACGTGCACGTGCCCGCCGGCCGGCAGGCCGTACTTGCCGAGCAGCCGTTGCAGGGCCGTCAGGTGGCCGAGGTCGAAGATCTCGTACTCGGGCACGATGCCGCGCTCCTGCATCCGGGTGTGCAGGTCGACGATGAACTCCCACCGGTTGAGGAAGACGTCGTCGCCGAAGTTGAGCGTGCCCATGGTGCAGGAGGCCATGTCCGGCCCGGCGTCGAGCACGGCGAGCCGGTCGGCCTCCGGGTCGGTCACCGCACCGCCCGAGGAGAGCTGCACGATCAGGTCCGTGCCCTCCCGCAGCGCCGCCACGGTCTCCCGCAGCCGCCCCTGGTCCAGGGTGGGCTTCGCCTCGTCGTCGCGGATGTGGACGTGGATCACGGCGGCGCCGAGCGCCTCGCACTCCTTGGCGGTGAGCAGCAGCTCGTCGAGCGTCACCGGCAGGGCCGGCACCTCGGCCTTGGCCGACTCCGCGCCAGTGGGGGCAACCGTGATCAACGTCCCTGTCGTCATGCCCGGATCCTAGACCGAGGCCGGCGAGCCAGTCGACCGGAACTTTTCCGGCCTCAGCCCCGCGGAGCAGAGATTCTTTCGCCGACGGGCGGTCAGGCCGGATCGATCGCGGCGGCGGTCTCGCCGATGAGGAGGCGGGCGTCGTCGGCGACGTTGCGCTTGACCACGGCCAGGGCGACCTGGCCCAGCTCGTGGTGGTGCACGGCCGTGCCGACGAAGCCGACCGCCCGGCCGTCGAGGGTCACCGGCGTGCCGGCGACCGGCGGCTGGTCGGTGGTCACCCCGTCCAGGTGCAGCAGTACGAGCCGACGCGGCGGTCGGCCCATGTTGTGCACCCGGGCCACGGTCTCCTGGCCCCGGTAGCAGCCCTTGTCCAGATGCACGGCCGGGGCGACCAGGTCCACCTCGGCCGGGATCGTCCGGTGGTCGGTGTCCACCCCGACCCGGGCCCGCCGGGCGGCCACCCGCACCGCCTCGTACGCCCACAGGCCGGCGACCGGCACCCCGTTGCCCCGCAGCTCGATGACCACCTGCTCCATCGCGGCCCGGGGCACCAGCAGGTCCACGCCGAGCGGGCCCCGGCGGGCCCAGCCGCCCACGGGCAGCGGGCGCACGTCGTACAGCGCGGTCGGCCGTGGCGGCAGCTCGCCGGAGCGGAACTTCGGGCCCGGCACCGCGACCACGTCGGGCGCGGCCAGCCCGGTCGCGCCGAGCGTCTCCACCGCGGCGGGCGCCTCCGGCCCGACCAGGGAGAGCAGCGCATGCTCGGGCGTCACGTCGCGCGGCTCGACCTTGCTGAAGAACCGCATCCGCTCCAGGTACGCCAGCAGGCCCGCGGTGGCGCCCGGCTCGGTGTCGAGCCAGGTGGTGACGCCGTCCTCGGCGACCATGGCGTGCTGTTCGACGTGCCCGTGCGGGGAGAGCACCAGCAGCTCGGTGCCCTGGCCGGCACCGAGCTGCGCCAGGTGCTGGCTGGTGAGGGTGTGCAGCCAGCCGATCCGCTCCTCGCCCGGCACCGCGACGACGCCCCGGTGCGACCGGTCGACCAGGCCGACCGCCGTGTCGAGGGTGCGCTGCTCGCGCATCGGGTCGCCGTAGTGCGCCGCCACGCCCCGCACGCCGGCCGCCGCGTGCGCCGGCTCGGGCTGGTCCCGGCTGGCCTCGTCGATGCTCTCGACGCTCACCGCACCCGCGATGTCGATCATTTCCGGTCCCCGTTCTCGCAGCGGACGCAGACGCCGAAGAACGAGACGTGGCCGATGTCCACCCGGAACCCGCGCTGGCTCGCCAACTGCTCGGCCAGCGGGCGCAGCAGCTCCGGATCGATCTCATCGATCGCGCCGCAGTCCCGGCAGACAAGGTGGACGTGCTGGTCCTCACCGGCCGCGTGGTAGGTCGGCGAGCCGTGCGAGAGATGGGTGTGGGTGACCAGGCCGAGCCGTTCCAGCAGCTCCAGCGTGCGGTAGATGGTGGTGATGTTGACCCCCGCGGCCACTTCCCGGACGGCGGTGTGCACCTGCTCCGGGGTGGCGTGCCCCAACTCCAGCACGGCCTGGAGGATCAACTGCCGTTGCGCCGTCAGCCGGAGCCCACGGGCGCGGAGCATTTCCGCGAGGGAGGATTCGGACACCGTCCGATCATAGTTCGCCCCGCCCACGCGCCGCCGGTGTCGACCGGTCCGCCGCTAGGCTCGGCGGTCATGGTGGCGTCGAGGATCGCCGTGCCGGGGCGCGGGCTGGTGCCGCCCGGGGAGCCGGTGCTGCGCGGCGACGACCGGGGCGTGCTGCACGGCGACGGGCTCTTCGAGACGATGCACCTGCGCGACGGGCGGCCGTGGCTGCGCGACGCGCACCTGGCCCGGCTCGCCCGGGCGGCGGCGGCCGTCGAGCTGGCGCTGCCCGCCGCCGACGTGCTGGTCGAACTGCTGGACGCCGTGCGCGCCGGCTGGCCCGCCGAGGTGGAGGGGGCGCTGCGGCTGGTCTGCACCCGGGGCCCGGAGGGCGGCGGCCCACCCACCGGCTACGCCACGCTGGGCGAGGTGCCGGCGGCGGCCCGGGCGGCGCGCCGGGACGGGATCACCGTGGCGACCCTGCCGCTCGGCGTCGCGGCGCGGGCCCGCGCCGAACTCGACTGGCTGCCGGTCGGCGTCAAGTCCACCTCGTACGCGGTGAGCACCGCCGCCCGCCGCTGGGTCGCCCGTGCCGGCGTGGACGACGCGCTCTGGGTCTCCTCTGACGGGTACGCGCTGGAGGGGCCCACGGCCAACCTGATCTGGCTGACCGGCGACACCCTCTGCACCGTGCCCGCCGCCGAGACCGGCATCCTGCCGGGCGTGACCGCCGGCTGGCTCCTCGGCCACGCCCACGAGCTGGGCCTGCGCGCCGAGGAGCGCCTGGTCACCCCGGCCGAGCTGCGTACCGCCGACGGCGTCTGGCTCAGCTCGTCCGTCCGTGGCCTCGCGGAGATCCGCACCCTGGACGCCGTCCCGCTGCGCCGCTGCGCGCGTACCCCCGCCCTCCAGGCGCTCCTGGGCTTTCCCCGCCCGTGACCCCGGGGAGGGTCAGCCGGCCACCCGGGTGAGGCGGGCGGAGAGATGGGGGGAGAGGGGATGGCCCACGGCCGCCATCTCCTGGGCGTAGAGCAGGGCGCCCTCGACGATGCCGAAGAGGCGGTGACCGGCGGTGACCTCCTTGGCGGTCGCCGTGCGGACCACCGCGTCGGTGACGAACTCGATCTGTGTGCCCTTGCGCTTGCCGATGTGCAGCTCCATCACCCCGGTGGGCACGGTCATCAGCGCTTCCAGCTCGTCGGTGGCCCGGTCGCCGTCCATCACCGGCCGCCACCAGCCGACCTCGCGACCCGCCGGGCGGACCGGGCGGCTCTGCTCGTCGAGGATCCAGGCGCGGGACTCGTAGAACAGGAACGGCCGGCCGTCGTGGCTGATCCGGATCTCCTGCGCGAAGTCGAAGTCCTCGATGGTGGGGAAGCCGCCCCGCCCCCGGCCGCGCCACACCCCGACGTACGGCAGCAGGCCGTCGAGCGTGGGGTGCAGCTTCGGGCCGACGCGCAGGTCGTGGCTCTCCTCGTAGGGGTACGGGTCGACCGGCGGCGCGTTCAGCCACGGCGGTGGCTGCAGGGGGTTCTCGTCGCTCACCAGGCCACCTTCGTTCGCGACTGCGGGGCTCGCAGACCCGGCTCACTCCTCGCGCTCACCAGCGTCCTCTCGATATGCGTACGGCCAGGTAGACCAGGCCACCGGCGAGCGCGCCCAGGCCGGCGACCAGCAGGCTGACGAACCCGATCTCGGTAACCATCGTGACCATCCTATGCTGGGCCCCATGGCCCGCACTCTCGTCGTCAAGGCCACCGCCGGCGCGGACGCCCCGGAGCGGTGCGCCCAGGCATTCACCGTCGCCGCCACCGCAGCCGCCGCCGGCCTGCACGTGTCGCTCTGGCTGACCGGGGAGTCGACCTGGTTCGCGCTGCCCGGCCGCGCGCAGGAGTTCGAGCTGCCGCACTCGGCCCCGCTCGCCGAGCTGCTGCACGTGATCCTGACCACCGGCACGGTGACCGCCTGCACGCAGTGCGCCGCCCGGCGGGACATCGGGCCGGACGACGTGCTGCCGGGCGTCCGCATCGCCGGCGCCGCGGTCTTCGTCGAGGAGGCGACGGCCGAAGGGGCCCAGGCCCTGGTCTACTGACCGCCGCCCACTGATACCGGCCCGACAGGTCAGGCGAATGCCTACGATTCGGGTGTGACCGAGGCGACGGAGCGATTCTTCGAATCACTGCCGGCGCGCGCCCCCGAGGTGCTGGTCAGTCCGGTCAGCGGGACGATGCAGATCGACCTCGCGGAGGACGGCCAGACGGTGCACTGGCTGGTGCACCTCCGCCCGGGCGAGGTCGAGGTCAGCCGCAACCGGGGCCCCGCCGACGCGATCTGGTACACCAGCGTGGACCTGTTCGACCGGCTCGTCACCGGCCGGGCCCAGGCGATCTCGTCGGTGCTGCGCAACGAGAGCAGCTTCAGCGGCGACGTCGTGCTCTTCCTGCTGTTCCACCGGTTCTTCCCCGACCCGCCCGGCACCCGGGACCCCCGCACGGTCGCCCGTGAACAGGCCGGGCGACTGCGGTGAAGCAACTGGTCAGCATCCTGGACGGCAACACCTTCCTGGTCAGCGACAACCGCGGCGACATCGAGCCGTCCCTCGACTTCCCGACCGGGCTCTTCTCGTTCGACACCCGGCACCTGTCCACCTGGCTGCTGACCCTCGACGGCGAACGGCTGCACGCCCTCTCCGTCGACACGGCGGAGTCCTTCCGCACCCGGTTCTTCCTCGTCCCCGGCGAGCCGACGCACTACCTGGACGCGAAGGTCTCGATGATCCGGAGCCGGGCCATCGGCGGCAGCTTCGAGGAGGAACTGACGCTGCTGAACCACTCCGGGGAGGAGGTGGAGTTCGTCGTCCACCTCGACATGGCCGCCGACTTCGCGGACCTGTTCGAGATCAAGCACGTCCGACACAAACAGGGCCACACCACCGCCACCGTCGGCGACAACGAGCTGCGGCTGGCCTACCGCCGGGAGCGGTTCCACCGGGAGACGGTCATCAGCACCAGCGCGCCCGCGCAGATCGAGGTCTCCGGCATGACCTACCGGGTCCGGGTCGGCCCGCGCGGCGAGTGGACGACCCGGCTGCACGTGTCGACCGTCGTCTACGGCGCGCGCGGCGAGGACATCCGGGCCAACCTGCCGCAGTACGGAGGCAGTCGCGGCCCGGACGCGATCCGGGCCGAGCAGGACGAACTCGTCGCCCGGGCGCCGAAGCTCGGCTGCGACTGCCAGCCGCTGGCCGGGGCGTACCGGCAGAGCCTCAACGACCTGGCGGCGCTGCGCTACGAGTCGATCACCCTCGGCGTGCGCCTGCTGGCCGCCGGCCTGCCGTGGTTCATGACCCTGTTCGGCCGGGACAGCATCATCACCTCACTCCAGCTGGTGCCCTTCCTGCCGGAGCTGATCCCGCCGACCCTCATGATGCTGGCCGGCCTCCAGGGGCACCGGATCGACGACTTCCGGGACGAGGAGCCGGGCAAGATCCTGCACGAGCTGCGCTACGGCGAGACGGCGGGCTTCGAGGAACAGCCCCACTCGCCGTACTACGGCTCGGCCGACTCGACGCCGCTGTTCGTCATCCTGCTCGACGAGTACGAGCGGTGGACCGGCAACGACAAGCTGGTACGGGGCCTGGAGGCCCAGGCCCGGGCCGCCCTCGCCTGGATCGACACGTACGGGGACCTGCTCGGCACCGGCTACCTCTGGTACCAGACCCGCAACCCGGACAGCGGGTTGGCGAACCAGTGCTGGAAGGACTCCTGGGACGCGATCTCGTACCGCGACGGCCGGTTCCCCGGCTTCCCCCGCGCCACCTGCGAACTTCAGGGCTACGCGTACGACGCGAAGATCCGCGGGGCCCGACTGGCCCGCGAATTCTGGGGCGACCCCGCGTACGCCGACCGGCTGGAGCGGGAGGCGGCGGAGCTGAAGATGCGGTTCAACCGGGACTTCTGGATCCCGGAGCGGGAGTACTACGCGCTCGCCCTGGACGCCGACGGCCGGCAGGTGGACGCCCTCACCTCTAACATCGGGCACCTGCTGTGGAGCGGCATCGTCGACGAGTCGCGGGCCGGCCGGATCGCCGAGCACCTGCTGGGGCCGCGGCTCTACTCCGGTTGGGGCGTCCGGACCCTCGCCGACGACCAGGGGCGGTACAATCCCGTCGGCTATCACGTCGGGACGGTGTGGCCGTTCGACAACTCGATCATCGCCTGGGGGCTGTGGCGGTACGGGTTCCGCAAGGAGGCCGGGCAGATCTGCGACGCGATGCTGGCCGCGTCCCGGTTCTTCGACGGGCGGCTGCCGGAGGCCTTCGCCGGCTACGAGCGGGCCCTCACCGAGTATCCGGTGGAGTACCCCACCGCGTGCAGCCCGCAGGCCTGGTCGGCCGGCACGCCGCTGTTGCTGCTCCGGGTGATGCTGGGGCTGGAGCCGCAGGGCGACCACCTGATCATCGACCCCGCCGTGCCCGAGGGGATGGGGCGGATCGAGCTGCTCGACATCCCCGGCCGCTGGGGCCGGGTCGACGCCCTGGGCCGCAGCCGCACCCCGCACGACCATCCGCGCAGCCGCTGACCCCTTCTCAGGCGGGGCAGCCGGTGTTGACCGAGACGACGACCTGGTCGCCCGAGAGGTCGGCGACGACCATGGCGGCGCCGCGCCGGTAGGCGTACGCCTGCGCGGTGTCCAGCATCGGGACGCGGGCCACGGAGGCGAGCGCGTCGGCCGGCGACGGCGGGGCCGGGATGGCGGCGACGCGGGCGGTGCGGGCCGTGCCGCCGGTGGGGCACGGCGCGACGACCACCTCGGCGGCCGACCCGGGCGGGCCGCCGAGCGCCCGCAGCGCCGCGGCCAGGGCCTCGGCCTCGGCGCCGTCGGCGCCGACCGCCGGCGCGGTGTAGCCGTCGCCGACCGGCCGGCAGCCCGTGTCTGCGGTCAGCCGGACGAGGCCGTCCGCCGCGACCCCGCCGGAGACGGTGACGAACTCGCCCGCGTCGGCGCGCAGCCGGGGGCCGTCCTCCGCCGTCACCCGGACCCCGGCCCGCCAGCCCTCGGGGAGTCGGTCGGCGACCCGCTCCAGCAGCGACCGCTCCAGGCCGCTGGGAACGAACACGTCCACCCCGCGGGTCAGGGTGGCGCCGTCGGCGAACGGGGTGACGCGGCAGCCCCGGTCGACCTCGGGCGGGGTCAGCACGGCGGTGTCGCCGGCCGCCGCGACCAGTGCGCCGACCGCGCGGTCGACGAGCGGGCCGGCCTCGGTCAGGGTGCGCTGCTCCCGGACCGTCGGCGGATCGTTGCGCACCGACGTCCAGGTCAGCGCCGCCAGCAGCACCGCCCACGCCACCGTGGCGGCGAGCAGCCAGCGCCACCGCCGCCCGGAGGACGCCGGCCGACCGGTCCCGGTTGGCGGGGCCTGCCCCGCCGCTTCCACGCCGTTCACGGGGGCCATCGTGTCACGCCGGTCGGCCGGGCCCGGAGACGGTCGTGGCCCGCCACCTGTGCAGGGGACGGGCCACGAACCGAGCCGGGGCGTGGGGGGTCAGGAGGCGACCGTGACGGCGACCTCGTTGATGCCGCGCGCGGCGGTCACGGCGGTGTCGCCGTTGCCGTGCCGGGAGAGCGCCCGCAGGGTCCAGGCACCCGGCGCGGCGAAGAACCGGAACTGGCCGGCCGGCGAGGTCACCACCTCGGCGGTGAACTCGCCGGTCGAGTCGAGCAGCCGGACGTACGCGCCCGGGACGGCCTCGCCCGCGTCGGACCGGACGACGCCGGTGATCACGGTTTCCTTCTCCAGGTCCAGGCTCGCGGGCAGCGGGGCGGCCTGGTCGGGGGCTGCGCAGCCGGCAGCGGTGGGTGCGGTCATGACTCAGGCCTCCCCGGGCTCGTCGCCGAGCGCGACCGGCACGCCGACCAGCGAGCCGTACTCGGTCCAGGATCCGTCGTAGTTCTTCACGTTGCGGTGGCCGAGCAGCTCCTGGAGCACGAACCACGAGTGCGAGGAGCGCTCGCCGATCCGGCAGTACGCGATGGTCTCGCGGCTGTCGTCCAGCCCGGCGTCGGCGTAGATCTTGCGCAGCTCGTCGTCGGACTTGAAGGTGCCGTCCTCGTTGGCCGCCTTGGACCACGGCACGCTGATCGCCGTGGGGATGTGTCCGGCCCGCTGCGCCTGCTCCTGCGGCAGGTGGGCGGGGGCGAGCAGCCGGCCGGCGAACTCGTCGGGGCTGCGCACGTCGACCAGGTTCTTGGTGCCGATGGCGGCCACGACCTCGTCGCGGAAGGCCCGGATCGAGGTGTCCGGCTCCTGCGCCACGTACTGCGTCGCCGGGCGGGTCACCGCGTCGGTGACCAGCGGACGGGCGTCGAGCTCCCACTTCTTGCGACCGCCGTCGAGCAGCTTCACGTCGCGGTGGCCGTAGAGCTTGAAGTACCAGTACGCGTACGCGGCGAACCAGTTGTTGTTGCCGCCGTAGAGGATGACGGTGTCGTCGTTGCTGATGCCCCGCTCGGAGAGCAGCGCCTCGAACTGGCTCTTGTTGACGAAGTCCCGGCGCACCTGGTCCTGGAGGTCGGTCTTCCAGTCCAGCTTGATCGCGCCGGCGATGTGGCCGGTGTCGTAGGCCGAGGTGTCCTCGTCGACCTCGACGAAGACGACGCCCGGGGCGTCGAGGTTCTTCTCGGCCCATTCGGCCGAGACGAGTGCGGTGTCGCGACTCATCAGATCACTCCCTGGTGAGGATGAATGGTGAACCAGCACGAGGGCATCGAAAGTCATGACGATCGCACCACGCGCGGGATCCACCGTATGGACGGATCACGGGTTCGTGCGACGGCGCCGCTGCCGGGCGTTGAAAGAGAGCACGGAGACGAAAAAAGCCCCTGCGTGCCGGTGGCCGCTAGGCGGCCGAGGACAGCCCCGCCGTCAGATGACGGGGCGACACAGGCAGGTGGCCACGCGGCACAGGTCGACCGCGCGCCGTTTGGTGAGGAGCGTCCCCATGAGCAGGGAGCCTACCAGCCGGGGGGCGGGGCACCAGCGGGCCGACCAGCATCCGGGACGCGCGGGGCGGGCACCCGCCCCGCGCCCGTCGGATCAGCCGGCGGCGGAGTTGATCGGCACGTTCCTGGCGTCCGCGGTGACGGCCAGCCCCTCGGGCAGCGGCCGGACCTCCCGGACAGCGAGCTGGAACGGCAGCTCGGGCAGGGGCACGTCGATGGAGATGCTGCGGGCGTAGTTGTTCAGCAGCGTCCGGGCCAGCGGCAGGTTCGGCAGGCCGTCGGCGTTCAGGTCGTTGAAGCGCAGCGCCACCTGCCCCTCCTTGCCGACCGTGATCTCGGCGGTGCCGGTCACGGTGAGCCGCTGACCGAGGATGTCGACCGGGGCGGTGACGGCCAGCCGGCCGTTCTGCTCGCCGAGGGTCAGCCCCGGCCGGTCGAGCAGCTTGGCGAGGCTGTCGTAGCTGATGGTGCCCGTCCCGTCGACCGTCTCGGCGACCACGTCACCCTGCCCCGAACGGATGGTGTCGAGCGAGGCGCGCACGTTGCGGGCGTCCACGTCGAGCTTCGGCAGCGCGACCGCGTCGCCCCGCACCGAGCCCTGCACGTCGCGCAGCGCGATGGAGATGCGCTCGTAGCGGCCGTCGAGCACCTGGGTGAGGAACGGGACCCCGCCGACCTCCACCTCCGGCGGCGAGGACTGTGCCCCCTGCTTGGCGATCTCCTGCCGGACCTGGTCGGCGATGGCCCGCTCGGCCACCCCGACGGCGATCCGGTCGGCTGCCACGATCAGGCCGCCCAGGACCAGCAGCAGCACGACGAGCGTGATGAGCACCTTGCGCCCGCGTCGCCGGGGCCGCTCCTCGTACGTGTCGTCGTGCGCCACGCCGCCTCCTGTCGTCAGTGCCGAGGGTGCCGCGGAGCGGCCCACCGGTGGTACCCGATCGGGGAAAAACTCAATCGCCGCGTCAGAGAACGAGCTTGCACATGGCGTACGCGGCCGGCGCGGCCAGGGCGAAGCCACCGAGGGGCCCCTGCATGTGCCGGGCCACCCACATGGTCGGCGGCTCCCCCGCCATCAGCCGGCCCGCCTCGGCGTACCCGACGGCGAGGTCGGCCAGCACGGCGGTGACCGCCGCGACCAGCCCGATGATCGCGGCGCGGGTCGGGGTGAAGGGCGTCACCAGGTAGCTGCCGAGGAGGGCGCTGACCAGCGTGCCGACCATCGCGCCGGCGACCACGCCGGCCGCGCCCCGGGGCACCTGGGGGGCCAGCCGCGGCCACGGCGCGAACGCGTCGGTCAGCCGGGCGACGGTGAGCGCGACCGCGCTGGCGGTGAGGCACACCGTGATGGCCTGGGTGCCCGCCGGGATCCGGCTGAGCACGATCAGGGTGGCGAAGGCGACGACGCCGACCACGATCAGCAGGGTGCTGCCGAGGGAGTCGGTCACCCGCACCCGGTCGACCCGCCGGACGAGCTGGCCGAGCACCCCCAGGGCGAAGCCGCCGGCCGCGACGTAGCCCAGCGGCGCCAGGCCGGCGACGTCCGTCTGCACGGCCGCGGTGTCGGCCGCCACCGCGGCGCCGACGCTGACCGCGGCCACCAGCAGCAGCGCGGGCGGCCGCATGGCCATCGTCCAGGCCAGCACGAAGAGCAACTGCACGCCGAAGATGACGAACGCGAAGGGCAGCCGGTGCCCCGGGCCGGAGGTCTGCGCCCCGAGCACCAGACCCACCCCGAGCAGCGCGGCGAACCCGGCGACGGTCAGCGCCAGCGGGCGGCGCACCTCGACCGGCTCGACCGGTTCCTCGTCCGGCTCGTCGTCCGGCTCGTCGTCGGGCCGGCGGGCGGGCTCACCGGCCCGCCGGGCGCGACGCGGGCCGCTGCGCTCCCGGCGCTCGCCGTCGTCGTCTGGGGCCGGCCCGGTGCGCGGCGCCGGCGGCTGGCCACGGGACGGGCCGGACGGCCCGGGGCGGGGCCCGTCGGGCCACTGGTCGCGGCCGGCCTCGGGCGAGCTGGAGGGAAACACGCCCCGATCGTGCCAGACCCGCCGGCCGACGCGGGGGTCACGGTTTCGGCAACGTTAAAACCTGGGGCACGATCAGGGGCAAGCCGGGCAAACGGGAAAGGACGCGGAGGCGCGACCGGGGTGATCGGTTACGCTCAAGCCGTTACCCGCCCCGTCAGCGACGCCGGGACCACGCAAGTTCATCAGCGTCACACCCCGCCACGGAGTGCGCTGGTCGCGCGCGGCCGACGGCCGCCGGGACGGAGGTGATCGTGGAGATCCTGCTGCTGGTGACCGCGCGCGCAGGCGAACCATCCGCAGTGCTGCCGGCGCTCGACCTGCTGCCGCACTCGGTCCGCACCGCGCCACGCGACGTCCGCACCCTGGTCGCCGGCCCCAGTCCGGACGCGGTGCTGGTCGACGCCCGCTCCGAGCTGAGCGAGGCACGGGCGACCTGCCGGATGCTGCACGCCACCGGGCTCGGGGTGCCGCTGGTCGCGGTGGTCACCGAGGCCGGCCTGATCGCGCTCAACGCCGACTGGGGCGTCGACGACGTCATCCTCGCCACCGCCGGGCCGGCCGAGGTGGAGGCCCGGCTGCGGCTCGCCGTCGGGCGGCTGAGCAACGCCACCTCCGGGGCCGGCGGCTCGATCCGCGCCGGCGAGCTGACGATCGACCCCGACACCTATGCCGCGAAGCTCAAGGGCCGGCCGCTCGACCTCACCTACAAGGAGTTCGAGCTGCTGAAGTTCCTGGCCCAGCACCCGGGCCGGGTGTTCACCCGCGACCAGCTCCTGCGCGAGGTGTGGGGCTACGACTACTTCGGCGGCACCCGCACCGTCGACGTGCACGTCCGGCGGCTGCGCGCCAAGCTCGGCTCCGAGTACGAGTCGATGATCGGCACGGTGCGGCAGGTGGGTTACAAGTTCGTCGTACCGCCCTCGCGGTCCCTGCCGGAGAGCGAGCACGTGCCCCTGCCGGTCTGACTTTCCCGTTCCCTCGCGGGACGGTTTCGCATATGCCCCTTTTGTGCTGCTCGTCGGTTCTATTCTGACTGCCGGGTTTGCGACAAAAGGGGGCGGCGGAGTGCGTATCGACCACGGGGGCGGCGGCGGATCGACACGAACGGGCCCACTGATCCGGGATCCCTCGGCCGCGCGCACCATCGGTCTCGTCACGCTGGTGGTCGCCGCGCTGCTCGGTTCCGCGTACGCCCTCGGGCGCAGCCTGGTCCCCGACCCGCCGACGTCCCGGTCCAGCGTGACCACCAGCGCCACCGGCCCCCACTACGCCGACCAGCCCCCGACAAAGGACGCTCCGCGCCACACCCCGCAGGGTGAGCCGAGCACCAGCCCGGCGGAGGCCGGGCAGGACGGCGGCGCCAGCCCCGACGGCACGCCGTCGCCGGGACCGGCCGACGGGCCGTTCGGCACGCAGACGACCAGCGGCACCTCGCTGGTCGCGCTGACCTTCGACGACGGGCCGGACCCGCTGTACACGCCGCAGGTGCTCGCCCTGCTCCGCGAGCACCAGGTGCGGGCCACCTTCTGCGTGGTCGGCGAGAACGCGCAGCGCCACCCGGACCTGATCCGGGCCATCGTGACCGGCGGGCACACCCTGTGCAACCACAGCTGGAACCACGACGTCGAACTCGGCCGGCGGTCGCCGGCCGCCATCCGGGCGGACCTGCTGCGCACCAGCGAGGCGATCCGGGCGGCGGTGCCCGACGTGCCGATCGCGTACTACCGGCAGCCCGGCGGCGCGTGGACGGGCCAGGTGGTGTCGGTGTCCCACGAGCTCGGCATGACGCCGCTGCACTGGACCGTGGACCCGGAGGACTGGGAGGTGCCGGGAGCCGCCCGGATCGCGGCGACGGTCGTGGCGGGTGTCGTACCCGGCTCGGTCGTGCTGCTGCACGACGCCGGCGGCGACCGGCAGGGCACCGTGGACGCCCTGCACCGCATCCTGCCCGACCTGACCAGCCGGTTCGAGGTGGAGGCCCTGCCCGACGGGGCGACGTGAGCCGGCCGGCGGACGGCGCGACCAGGGGCGGTCCGGCGCGGGCGACCCCCGCACCGCCCCGGCGGCCGACGAGCGCGGCGGCGCCGGGGGTCGACCGGACTACGGTGACGTCATGAGCAACCCCGAAGCGAGCAGCGCCCGGGTGACCCGGGCCGACCGCCTCAGCCCCACGGAGATCGCCGACGTGACGACCCTCGCACGGGTCGCCGGCGACGCGGACGGGGCCGACCCGTTCGACGAGCACGTCCTGCTCCGGCTGCGCGACCCGGACGCGCCCGCGGTGCACCTGACCACCCGGGCGGACGACGGCACACTGACCGGGTACGCGCACCTGGACACCACCGACCCCGGCGCGGGGATCGGGGTGGAACTGGTGGTGCACCCGGCGTACCGGCGGCGCGGGACGGGCCGGGCGCTGGCCCGGGGCGTCCTGGCAGCGGCCGACGGCCCGCTGCGGGTCTGGGCGCACGGCGACCACCCCTCGGCCGCCGCGCTCGGCGTCGACCTGGGCCTGCGCCGGGCCCGGGTGCTCTGGCAGCTGCGCCGGCCGCTGACCGCCCCGATCCCCGACCATCCGTTGCCGGACGGGGTGACGCTGCGCGCGTTCCGGCCCGGCGCCGACGACGAGGAGTGGCTGGCGCTCAACGCGCGGGCCTTCGCCGAGCACCCGGAACAGGGTCGCTGGTCCCCCGCCGACCTGCGGGTACGCCTCGCCGAGCCGTGGTTCGACCCGGAGGGCTTCCTGCTCGCCGTCGACGGCTCCACCGGTCGGCTGCTCGGCTTCCACTGGACGAAGGTCCACGAGCGACCCGGCTCGGCCCGGATCGGCGAGGTCTACGTCCTCGGCGTGGACCCGTCGGCCCACCGCGGCGGGCTGGGCCGGGCGTTGACCGCGGCCGGCCTGGCGTACCTGCGGGACCGGCGAAACCTGGACCGGGTCATGCTCTACGTCGACGAGTCGAACGTCGCCGCGGTGGCGCTCTACGAGCGGCTCGGCTTCGCCCGCTGGTCAGCGCACGTCAACTACCAGTCGGCCTGACGTCGGCGCGGGCCCGGGTCGTCGTCGCGACCCGGGCCCGCGCCGCCCGACCCGGGAAAATCCTCATACTTCCGACAGCGGCACCCGGGTTCACTTAACGGACAACTCACCCTCAGCGAGCGGTCACCTGCCCTGCCGCACCTGTTCACTCCACGTTCACTTCCGACCGGCGAACCGGCTACCTGGCGCTCCTAACTTTTGGGTCAGCCGGTGAGCGCCGGTACCCCGGGCCCAAATCCGGGGGCGAAGTCAGACGTGAAGGGAAACCTCTCAGGTGAAGCTCCAGCGGCACGGCACCCTCGCCTGCCTCGCTCTTACCGCGACGCTCGCTCTCAGCGCATGCGGCTCGGACAACAACGAGCCCGCGAGCAGCGCCTCCGCCTCCGGGTCGGCCGCCGCCGACTGCGCCACCGGCACGCTGAACGCCCAGGGCTCGTCGGCGCAGAAGAACGCGATGGACGAGTGGATCAAGGCGTACCAGCAGAAGTGCTCCGGAGCCAAGATCAACTACGAGCCCTCCGGCTCGGGCGCCGGCATCCAGGCCTTCATCGCCGGCACCGCCGACTTCGCCGGCTCGGACTCCGCCCTCAAGGAGGAGGAGCAGCCGCAGGCCAACGCCAAGTGCGTCGGCGGCGCCGCGATCAACCTGCCGATGGTGATCGGCCCGGTCGCCATCGCCTACAACGTCAGCGGCGTGGACAACCTCCAGCTCAAGCCGGCCACCCTGGCGAAGATCTTCGCCGGCAAGGTGACCAAGTGGGACGACCCGGCGATCAAGGCCGACAACCCGGACGCCAAGCTGCCGTCGACCACCATCAACGCGGTGCACCGCTCGGACTCCTCCGGCACCACCGACAACTTCACCGACTTCCTCACCAAGACCGCCGCGGCCGACTGGACCTTCGGCAAGGCCAAGGAGTGGAAGGCCCCGGGCGGCACCGGCGCGGCGAAGTCCGACGGCGTGGCCAGCGCGATCAAGGGCCAGGACGGCACCATCGGCTACGTCGAGTGGTCGTACGCCGAGAACGGCGGCCTGAAGACCGCGAAGGTCGGCAACGGCGCGGGCGAGTTCGCCGAGCTGACCGCCGAGTCGGCCGGCAAGACCATCGCCGGCGCCGAGGTGGTCGGCCAGGGCGACGACCTCAAGATGAAGATCGACTACAACACCAAGGAGGCCGGGGCCTACCCGATCGTCCTGGTGACCTACGAGATCGTCTGCACCAAGGGCCTCGCCGCCGACAAGCTCCCGCTGGTCAAGGGCTTCCTCGGCCACGCCGCGAGCACCGCCGGCCAGGCCGACCTGACCGAGCTGGGCTACGCCCCGCTGCCCGAGACGGTCCGCACCAAGGTCGAGGCCGCAGTCAAGAACCTCGCCTGAGCCGCCGCACCGACACCGACACCACCACCTCAACCCGAAGCGAGCGAGCAGATGGGTGAAACCCCTCACCGCTCGGCCCACGCCGGCACCGGCGGGACGCGCGTGACCGAAGGTCACGACCGGCCCGCCGGTGCCTCGGCGCGTCCGGCCGAGGCACCAGTCAGCACCCGTACACCGGGCGGAGCCGGCCTGGGCGGCGGCGGCGCGCTGCCCCGGGCCCGGGCGTTCGGCGCCGAACGGGCCTTCCGCGCCCTCACCCTCGCCGCCGGCACCGCCGTCCTGGTCGTCATCGCGGCGATCGCGGTCTTCCTCGTCGCCAAGGCGGTGCCGGCGCTACGGGCCAACACCGAGAGCTTCTGGAGCTTCGAGGGCTGGTTCCCGAACGACGCGGAGCCGAAGTTCGGCATCGGGGCGCTCGCCTTCGGCACCGTGCTCAGCTCCGCGCTGGCCCTGCTCATCGCGGTGCCGGTGGCCCTGGGCATCGCGCTCTACCTGTCCCACTACGCGCCGCGCCGGCTCGGCACCACGCTGGGCTTCCTGATCGACCTGCTGGCCGCGGTGCCGAGCGTGGTCTTCGGCCTCTGGGGCCGCGACGTCTTCATCAACCCGGTACGGGACTTCTCCGCCTGGCTGAACACGTACTTCGGCTGGATCCCGATCTTCGGCGGCGACGGCCCGTTCGGTAAGTCGATCATGCTGGGCGCGCTGGTTCTGGCGATCATGGTGCTGCCGATCATCACCTCGCTCTCCCGCGAGGTGTTCACGCAGACCCCGACCGCCAACGAGGAGGCGGCCCTCGCCCTCGGCGCGACCCGCTGGGAGATGATCCGCACCGCGGTGCTGCCGTACGGCCGCCCCGGCATCGTCGCCGCGGTGATGCTCGGCCTGGGCCGGGCGCTCGGCGAGACCATCGCCCTGGCGATGACCCTCGGCATCACCTTCAACATCTCGTTCAACCTCATCGAGAGCGGCGGCAACACCATCGCCGCCAACATCGCCAACACGTTCGGCGAGGCGAACGACACGGGACGGGGCGCGCTGATCGCCTCGGGCCTCGTGCTCTTCGCCATCACGCTGATCGTCAACATCACGGCGCGGGCGATCATCCACCGCCGCCGGGAGTTCACGGAGTCGGCCGCATGACCACCACTCTCACGTCGCACCGCACCCGTCCGCCGGCCCAGCCGCCCACGCTGCGGGCCCGGCGCCTGCCGAGGTACGCCGCGCCGGCCATCGCGGCAGCCGCCCTGCTGGTCGCCGCCGCGTTCGTGTACGGCACCGGCACCGGCGGCCCGGTGCTGGTCGTGGTGGTCGCCGCGCTGCTCTACCTGGCCGGCCTGTTCGCCGCCGCCAACAGGGTCGAGGGGCGGCGGTCGGCCCGCAACCGCACCTGGAGCGCGCTGATCCACTCCGCGTTCGTGCTGGCCGTCCTGCCGCTGGCCTCGGTGGTCTGGACGCTGGTCAGCAAAGGCGCCGAGCGGCTGGACGCCGACTTCTTCCTCACCTCGATGAACAACATCGGCGCGCGGGACCCGAACGGCGGCGCGTACCACGCGATCGTCGGCACGCTCCAGCAGGTCGGCATCGCCGCCCTGATCACCGTCCCGCTCGGCATCCTCTGCGCGATCTACATCGTCGAGTACGGCCGGGGCCGGTTCGCCGCCGCGATCCGGTTCTTCGTCGACGTGATGACGGGCATCCCGTCGATCGTCGCCGGCCTGTTCGTGCTGGCGTTCTGGGTGCTGATCGTCTCGCCGTGGTTCAACGACGGGCGGCCCAGCTTCTCCGGCTTCGCCGCCGCGCTCGCGCTGAGCGTGCTGATGCTGCCCACCGTGGTCCGCTCCACCGAGGAGATGCTGCGTCTCGTCCCGGCGCCGCTGCGCGAGGGGGCGTACGCCCTCGGCGTGCCGAAGTGGAAGACCATCCTGCGGGTCGTACTGCCGACCGCCCTGCCGGGCATCGTCACCGGCGTCATGCTCGCCATCGCCCGCGCGGCCGGCGAGACCGCCCCGGTGCTGCTCGTCGCCGGCGGCGGCGCGGCGATCAACTTCAACCCGTTCGAGAACAACCAGTCGTCGCTGGCCCTCTTCGTCTACCAGCAGGCCGGCGACGCGTCCCGGTACGCGCCGGCGCGGGCGTGGACGGCGGCACTCACCCTGGTCGCCCTCGTGCTGATCCTGACCGTCGCGGCGAAGCTGCTGGCCCGTCGCAACCGGCTCGGCCGATGAACCCCGGAGGTACCACCACCATGGCCAAGCGCATCGAAGCCTCGAACGTCACCGCCTACTACGGCGCCTTCAAGGCCATCGAGAACATCAACCTGACGGTCGAGCCGAAGACGGTGACCGCCCTGATCGGCCCGTCCGGCTGCGGCAAGTCCACCTTCCTGCGGTCGATCAACCGGATGCACGAGGTGCTCCCCGGTGCCCGGGTCGAGGGCAGCCTCACCATCGACGACCAGGACATCTACGACCGGGACGTGGACGTCACCGCCGTCCGGCGCATGATCGGCATGGTCTTCCAGCGGCCGAACCCGTTCCCCACCATGAGCATCTTCGAGAACGTGGTGGCCGGGCTGCGGCTCAACGGCGTACGCAGGAAGTCGATCCTGGAGGAGGCGGCCGAGCGGGCGCTCCGCTCGGCCAACCTCTGGGACGAGGTGAAGGACCGGCTGGGCAAGCCCGGCGCCGGCCTCTCCGGCGGTCAGCAGCAGCGGCTCTGCATCGCCCGGACCATCGCCGTCGAGCCGCAGGTGGTGCTGATGGACGAGCCCTGCTCGGCGCTCGACCCGATCTCCACGCTGGCCATCGAGGACCTGATGTTCCAGCTCAAGGACAAGTTCACCATCATCATCGTCACGCACAACATGCAGCAGGCCGCCCGCGTCTCGGACCGGACCGCCTTCTTCTCCATCGAGAAGACCGGCGACCCGGGCCGCCTCATCGAGTACGACAACACGCAGAAGATCTTCAGCAACCCCGGCGTGAAGAAGACCGAGGACTACATCACCGGCCGCTTCGGCTGAGCCGCGAGGCGGTGGCCCCTTCTCCCGCTCTCCCTGCGGGGAAGGGGCCCTTCCCTTCCCGCACCCGGGCCGTGGCAACCCGGCAGCGCCCCAGGATCTGCCTTAGAGTCGGGAAACGCCTACGGTCGATGCGGAGGACGGGCATGTCCGAATATCCCCGGTTGCTGCACACCGTGCTCGACAGCACGAACCCGCGAGAGCTTGCCGAGTTCTACCGGCAGCTGCTCGGGCTGCGGTACCGACCCGGTGACGAACCACCGACGGACGGGACGGCCGACGACCGGGACTGGCTCGTGCTCAGAGACTCCGACGGAGCGGCCAAGCTCGCCTTCCAACTCGTCGACCGCCTGCCCCGGACCACCTGGCCCCGGCACGACGTGCCGATGCAGTTGCACCTCGACTTCACGGTCTCGAACGCGTCCGAGCTGGAGAGGCAGCGTGCGCGGGCGGAGGCCCTGGGCGCGGAGCTTCTGCTCGACCGGACCGACGACCCCGACGAGCCGTTGTACGTGTTCGCGGACCCGTCCGGTCACCCGTTCTGCATCTTCGTGGCCTGAGCCGCGCCGGCCTCCGCGCACGAGGCGACCACAGTCAGCCCAGCACGAACCGGGGCTCGCCGATCTCGGGCACGTCGAGGCGGGGCGTGACCGGGGTGGCCGCGTCCCGGGTCGCCGCCGCGCGGGCGACGCCGGCCAGGTCGCCGCCGGCCGCCACCTGGGCCAGGCTCACCAGGGTGGGCGGGAGCATGGTCAGCTCGCCGGCCTCCGCCCGGGCCAGGGCGTCCGCCGGGTGGACCCACAGGGTGTGGTCGGCCTCCCCGGAGACGTCCCGGGTCCGCTGCCCCTCCGGCAGCAGGGCCACGAAGAAGTACGTGTCGAAGCGGCGCGGCTCGAACTCCGGCGTGATCCACCGGCTCCACGGCAGCAGCAAATCCGACCGGAGGGTGAGCCCGCGCCGGGCGAGCAGGTCCGCGAAGCCGCCCCGGCGCTGCTCCAGCGCCACCCGGTCGGCCTCCCAGTCGTCACCGCTCACGTCGCCGACCACGGTCTGCGCGTCGGGGCCGGCGAGCAGGACCCCGGCCTCCTCGAAGACCTCCCGGGCGGCGGCACAGACGACCGCCTGCGCGGCCTCGGGGGTCAGCCCCAGCCGCTCACCCCACCCGGCCGGCGTCGGGCCGGCCCAGTCCAGGTGCGCCTGCGAGTCCGAGGGGTCCACCCCGCCGCCGGGGAAGGCGTACATCCCGCCGAAGGCCATCGCGGCGACCCGTCGGATCAGGTACACCTCGAAGTCGTCGCCGGCGGGGCGGAGCAGCAGCACGGTGGACGCGACCCGGGGCGCCGCCGGGGTGCCGCCCTCGGCGCGGAAGCGGCGGGCGTGCTCCACGAGCGCCGGGGGTGCGGGGAAGCCGTCGGCGTCGATCGTCATGCGCCGAGCCTAGTTCCCGACGGATGGATCGCCCCCGCCGCCGTCGGGTGATCTTCGCTAGCGTGGCCGGCATGACTCGATGGGGCATCCTGGCCACCGGCAACATCGCCGCCCGTTTCGCCGAGGACCTGCGCCTGGTCCCGGGCGCCGAACTCGCGGCGGTCGGCTCGCGGACCGCCGAGAGCGCGGAGCGGTTCGCGGCCCGGCACGGCGTGCCGCGGGCGTACGCCTCCTGGGCGGAACTCGCCGCGGACGACGAGCTGGACGTCGTCTACGTCGCCACCCCGCACGCCGCGCACCACGAGGCGGCCACGACCTGCCTCGCGGCCGGCCGGGCGGTGCTGCTGGAGAAGCCGTTCACCCTCGACCTGGCGACCAGCGTCGAGCTGGTGGACACCGCCCGCGCGGCCGGGGTCTTCCTGATGGAGGCCATGTGGATGCGGACGAACCCGCTCGTCCGGCGGCTCTGCGCGCTGGTCGCGGACGGCGCGATCGGCACGGTGACCGGCGTCCGGGCCGACTTCGGGGTGGCGGGGCCGTTCCCGCCGGAGCACCGGATGCGGGCCCGTACGCTCGGCGGCGGCGCCCTGCTCGACCTCGGCGTCTACCCCGTCAGCCTGGCCCACCTGCTGCTCGGCGTGCCCGACCACGTCCGGTCCTGGGCGAAGCTGAGCCCGGAGGGGGTGGACGAGAACACCGGCATCGTCCTCGGGTACGACTCGGGCGCGGTCGCCACCCTCAGCTGCGGCATGGTCGGCGCGCCCCCGCTGGTCGCCTCGGTCACCGGCACCACCGGCCGGATCGACCTGCCCGAGCCGTTCTTCCGCCCCGGCTCGCTGACCCTGCACCGGGCCGGCGCCGAGCCGGAGACGATCACCGGCGAGCTGGTCGGCGGCGGCTACCAGTACGAGGCGGCCGAGGTCCAGCGCTGCCTCGCCGAGGGCCTCCTGGAGAGCCCCCTGGTCCCCCACGCCGCCACGCTGGAGGTGATGGCGCTCCTCGACACCGTCCGCGCCCAGATCGGCGTCTCCTACTCCTGACGGAGGAACGGAGAAGGGGCCCCTCGTCGACGAGGGGCCCCTTTCGCGTACGTCAGCTGAACAGGGGGCGGAACAGGAAGTACATCAGGGCGCCGATGGAACCGGCGGCCGGGAAGGTGAGGATCCACGCCCCGACGATGTTGCCGGCCACGCCCCACCGGACGGCGGAGAGCCGCTTGGTGGCGCCGACGCCCATGATCGCCGAGGTGATCGTGTGGGTCGTCGAGATCGGCGCGCCGAGGACCAGCGCGTTGAAGTAGAGCACGCCGCTGGCCACGGCCTCGGCGGCGAAGCCCTCCGGCGGCCGGAGGTCGATGATCTTACGACCCAGGGTCCGGATGATCCGCCAGCCACCGGCGTACGTGCCGGCGGCGAGCACGGCGGCCGACGTCCAGAACGCCCACTCCGGGATGAAGCTGGGGTCGTCCTGGTAGCCGCCGACGTAGAGGGCGAGCACCACGATGCCGATGGTCTTGGCGGCGTCCTGCATGCCGTGGCCCACCGACATGGCGGCGGCGGACGCGGTCTGCGCCCAGCGGAAGCCCCGGTTGAGCCGGCCCGGGTGCCCCTTCCGGAAGATCCACTGCACGGCGATCATGACGACGTAGCCGAGCACGAAGCCGACCATCGGCGAGAGGATCATCGGGATGATCACGCTCTCCCCGATGCCGGTCCAGAGCACCGTGCCGGACGCGGCGACGGTCGAGCCGACCAGGCCGCCGATCAGCGCGTGCGACGAGGACGACGGCAGGCCGAAGTACCAGGTGACCAGGTTCCACACGATCGCGCCGATCACGCCGGCGAAGACGATGCCGAGGCTCGACGTGCCGGTGGGCAGTTTCACCAGGCCGCTGCCGACGGTCTTGGCCACCTCGGCGCCGAAGTGGGCGCCGATGAAGTTGCCGACCGCCGCCATGGCCAGGGCCACCCGGGGTGTGAGCGCCCGCGTGGAGATGCTGGTCGCGATCGCGTTGGCGGCGTCGTGGAAGCCGTTGGTGTAGTCGAACGCCAACGCCACCGCGATCACCGCCAGCACGGCGATGAGTTCGGGACTCACAGGATCAGGACTCCTTGACCGCGATGGTCTCGACGGTGTTGGCCACGTGCTCGAAGGCGTCGCAGGCGGCCTCCAGCTCGTCGGCGACCTCCTTCATCTTCAGCACCGTCAGCGCGTCGTACTCGCCGGAGAAGAGGCGGACCAGCAGCATCCGGTACACCTGGTCGCCGTCGTTCTCCAGCCGGTTGCACTCGATCCAGTAGTCCTCGAGGTCCTTCATCGACTTCAGGCGCGGCATGGCGTCGGCGGTCAGCTTCGCCTGCGCGTCCAGGACGTTGACCATCTCGTGCATCTCGCGGGGCAGCGAGGGGAGCTTGGTCAGGCCGTAGAGGTAGAGCAGGTTGCCGACCGCCTCGAGGTGGTCCATCACGTCGTCGAGCAGCGACCCGAGCCGGTAGATGTCCTCCCGGTCGAACGGCGTGATGAAGGTTGAGTTGATCTTCTTGTAAAGCTCGTGGGTGATCTGATCGCTGTCGTGCTCCACCTCGGTGAGCCGCTCGCTGACCGACTGCACCTCCACCCCGGGGAGGGCCAGCTCGTTGAGCAGCTCGGTGCCCTTCACCAGGTTCTGCGCGGCCCTGGTGAAGAGCTCGTAGAAGGCGCCCTCGTTCGGGCGGAAGGAAAACTTCACAGCACGGACCTCGTCGTGTCGGTGGAAGGGTCGCGGTCGCCCGGAGGGTGCCCGCCTGGGAATGCTAGAAAACGACCGGACCGGGAATTGCGCGGCCTCCCCCTGGTCAGGCCACATTCACCGGTCGTTCACCTGCCGTTCATCTACGCCGTTCTCCCGGGTCCCAGCAGCCGCTCCCGTTCGCGCCGGACGTCGAAACCGGCAGGCGGATACCCGAGATCGAGAGTGTCGAACGTCTCGCGTAGCAGGTGCGCGACGGCCCAGTCGCGGTACCACTTGCGGTCCGCCGGCACCACGTACCAGGGCGCGGCGTCCGTGCCGCACCGGCCCAGGGCCTCGGCGTACGCGGCCTGGTAGTCGTCCCAGCGGGCGCGGGCGTCGATGTCCGAGGGGTCGTACTTCCAGTGCTTGCGCGGCTCGTCGAGCCGCTCCAGCAGCCGCCGGCCCTGCTCGGCGTACGAGATGTGCAGCATCACCTTCACCAGGGCCACCCCGGCGTCGACCTGCTCCCGCTCGAAGGCGTTGATCTCGTCGTACCGGGCCTGCCAGATCGACTCGGGAACCAGCGAGTCGACGCGCGCCACGAGCACGTCCTCGTAGTGCGAGCGGTTGAAGACCCCCACCTGACCGGGCGGCGGGAGCGCCCGCCGGATCCGCCACAGGAAGTCGTGCCGCAGCTCCTCGGGGGTGGGCGGACCGAACGAGCGGACGTGCAGGCCCAGCGGGTTCATCGCGCCGGCCACGCGCTTGATGGTGCCGTCCTTGCCGCCACAGTCCATCGCCTGGAGCACCAGCAGCACCCGGCGCCCGGCGGCCGCACCCGGCCCGTCCGCGCCACCGCCCCGGGCCGCCTCCCGGGCCTTCGCGTCGGCGAAGAGCATCTCCTGCTGCCGACCCAGCTCCGCGCCGACCAGGCCGACCTGGCGGCGCGCCCACTCCTTGCGCCGCCGGCCGGTCACCTCGGGCCCGGGCAGACCCGGCGTCGACCGGGGATCGACCGCCCCGAGGTCGGCCGGCGCGCCCGGCGTCACCCGGAGCAACTCCCGCATGCCGCCCCCGACCGGCCCCACGACCCCGTCGACCCGCTCCGCACCCGCGCCGCCCACGTCCGGCTCATCAGTCGCTCGCACCCTCGGATCATCACCCACCCCCACCCGTCCCGCCCGCCGACCGTCGCCCCTCGGCCCCGCGATCATGGACTTATGGTGGGCGAAATCGGCGCCTTCGCCCCTTGTGCGGGGCACCAGAACTGCATGATCGACCCGCTCTCGGGGCGCGGGTGCGGGGGGCGGGAGAATGGGGCGGGAGCGGGTGGGCGGGGCGGGAGCGGGTCAGGGCGGGAGGGGTGGCGTGGGGGATCTGGTGGCGGAGTTCGAGGTGGAGCGGGGGCGGCTGCTGGCGGTGGCCCACCGGATGCTCGGCAGCCGCAGCGAGGCGGAGGACGCCGTCCAGGAGACCTGGCTGCGGTACGCCGCCGCGCTCGCCGACCCGGCGGCCCGCGCCGAGATCCGGCACCTCGGCGCCTGGCTCACCACCACCTGCGCCCGGATCTGCCTGGACGTGCTCCGCTCGGCGCGGATGCGGCGGGAGGCGTACCCGGGCCAGTGGCTGCCGGAGCCCGTGGTGACGCCGCTCGACCAGGGCCCGCGTACCGACGGCTTCGCGCCCGACCCCGCCGAGCGGGCGGTCCGCGCCGACCAGGTCGGCACCGCCCTGATGGTGGTGCTGGAGCGACTCGCGCCGGAGCAGCGGGTCGCGTTCGTGCTGCACGACGTCTTCGCCGTGCCGTTCTCCCGGATCGCCGAGGTGCTCGGCACGACCGACGCCGCCGCCCGCCAGCTCGCCTCCCGGGCCCGCCGGGCGGTGCACGCGCCCGACGCGCCCCGGCACACCGCCGACGCCGTCGAGCAGCGCCGGGTGCTCGCCGCCTTCGTGGCCGCCGTCGAGTCGGGCGAGTTGGCCGCGCTGGTGCGGGTGCTCGCCCCGGACGTGGTCGCCATCGGCGACAGCGGCGGCCACTTCCCGGCGGCCCGGCGCCCGGTGGTCGGGGCCGACTCGGTGGCCCGCTTCGTCCTGGGCCTGTTCGGCCGCGCCGGCCGGTACGGCGGCACGCTGCGCGCCCGTCGGGTGCTGGTCGACGGCGTGGAGGGCCTGCACATGGAGAGCCCGCACCCGGACGGCCGGACGCTGCGGGTCGTCGCCGCCCTCGCGGTCGACGACGGCCGGGTGACCGGGTTGTTCCACCAGCTCAACCCGGAGAAGCTGGGCGACCTGCCGCCGCTGGCGGCCGAGGACGGCTGGCCGCCGCGCTGATGAGGACCGGGCCGCTGCCGTTGATCCCGACGAGCCGCATGTGCGGCAGCCAGCTCGGGTCCCGCCGGCCCGGCGGTCAGACCACCAGGGCCAGCCACTTCCGGTACGACGTGGCGAACGGTTCGACGCCGTCGCCCAGCGCCCCGAGGAGCCACCGGGCCGCCGCCTCGGCCTGCGTCACCACGTCGTCCGGATAGCCGAAGCGGGCGCGGTGCTCGGCGAACTCGTCCTCGTCGCGCAGTTCCACCAGGCCGGTGGCCCGCCGACGCACCACGTCGAGGTCGAGGTCGATGAGGTGGACGGTGTCGTCGTTCTCCCAGCGGGCCGGGCTGGCGATGTCGCAGTAGACCTCGCTGGTCCGGGGCGGCGGGTTGAACATGCCGGTCCACCAGGCGTGGTGCGGCACCAGGAGGACGAACGGGATCTGCTCCACCGACGGCCGGCCGTGGTAGACGGACTTCGTGCCCTCGGTCACGCCGAGCCAGACGCCGAGCTCGTCCTCGGCCAGACGGCGGGCCGGGTAGTCACGGTGGGCGCTGCCGTCGTACTTGCGGTAGATCACGCGGACCATGTCGCTCGGCATGAGTCGCACCCTAACCGATACCGCCCATCGGTCGCCGCACGGAAGTAACCGGACGCGGTCGACGGGAGACCGTACCGTGACGACGCCACACCCGGATCGGCGCGGCCGGTGTCGGGGACGGCGGGTACCGTCGCACGGTGACTCCGCGCCTCGCCACCGGTTCCGCCGCCCCCTCGCCCCGCACCGGAGGCCGGCGGCGGGGCGCCCGGCCGAGCGGGGTGGAGCTGCTCGCCGCCGCGGTCGGCGCGGTGCCGGGCGGGGCGGCGCGTCCCGGTCAGCAGCAGATGGCGACCGCCATCGAGGAGTGCGTGCAGGCGCGGGAGCACCTGCTGGTGCAGGCCGGCACGGGCACCGGCAAGTCGCTGGCCTACCTGACGCCCGCGCTGACGGTGGACGGTCCGGTGGTGGTCTCCACGGCCACCCTGGCGTTGCAGTCCCAACTGGTCGACCACGACCTGCCCCGGCTCGCCGACGCCGTGGAGCCGGTGCTCGGCCGGCGGCCCACCTTCGCGGTGCTGAAGGGCCGGCACCACTACCTCTGCCTGGCCCGGCTGGACAACTCCACCGAGGACGAGCCGGAGGACACCCTCTTCGACGCCCCGGCCGCACGCCCCGGCGGCGGCACCAAGTGGCTCGGCGAGGCGGGTCGGCTCGGCAAGCAGGTCCAGCGGCTGCGCGACTGGGCGGAGAAGACCGACACCGGCGACCGTGACGAGCTGGACCCGGGCGTCGACGACCAGGCCTGGCGGCTGGTCTCCATGCCGGCCCGGGAGTGCGTCGGCGCATCCCGCTGCCCGTTCGGCGCGGAGTGCTTCGCCGAGGCTTCCCGGGCCCGCGCCCGGGAGGCAGACATCGTGGTCACCAACCACAGCCTGCTCGCGGTGGACATGCTCGCCGGCCGGCACATCGTGCCGCCGCACAAGCTGCTCATCGTCGACGAGGCGCACGAGCTGGCCGACCGGGTCTCCTCCGCCGCGCAGGCCGAGCTGGTGCCGGAGCTGATCGACCGCTCCGCGAAGCGGGCCCGCCCGCTGCTGCGGCCGGACGTCGCCGAGTCGCTCACCGCGGCCGGCGACGCCCTGGCGGTCGGGCTGGCCGAGGCGCCGGCCGGGCGGATCACCTCGGGGCTGCCGTCCGCGCTGCGCGAGGCGTGCACCCTGCTCGACGCGGCCACCCGGGCGGCGCTCGACGCGATCGGCGAGGTCAAGTCCGACGACCCGGACCCGGTGCGCAAGCAGCAGGCCAAGGCCGTGCTCGACGAGCTCTCCGCCACCGCGCAGCGGCTGCTGGAGGAGGCCGACCACGACGTCGCCTGGGTGGAGAAGAACGACAACACCGGTCGCCGGGCGCTGGTGGTCGCGCCGCTCTCGGTCGCCGGCACGCTCGCCACCCACCTGTACGAGGAGCGCACGGTGGTCGCCACCTCGGCGACGCTGACGCTGGGCGGCCGGTTCGACACGGTGGCCCGGGCGCTGGGCCTGGAGGCGCCCCCGGCCGACCCGCCGTCGCCGGCCGCCGCCGCCCTGGCCGCCCGTTCCGCCGGGCGCACCGGCGGCACCGGGCCGGCGGAGGGCAGCGGCGCGACCGGGGGCGGCGCCCCGACCGGCCCGGCGGGGGCACCGGCGACCTCGGGGCCGGGGTGGCGCTCCCTCGACGTCGGCTCGCCGTTCGACTACCCCCGGCAGGGCATCCTGTACGTCGCCGCGCACCTGCCCCGGCCCAGCGTCTCCGGGCTGCCCGACGCGGCCGGCGAGGAGCTGCTCGCGCTGGTCACCGCGCTCGGCGGGCGTACGCTCGGCCTCTTCTCCTCCCGGCGGGCCGCGCAGCAGGCGGCGGAGCTGCTGCGCGCGCGGACCGACCTGCCGGTCCTGCTCCAGGGCGAGGAGGCGCTGCCGCTGCTGGTACGCCGGTTCCGGGAGGAGAAGTCCAGCTGCCTGTTCGGGGTGATGTCGCTCTGGCAGGGGGTCGACGTGCCGGGCGACTCCTGCCAGCTGGTGGTCATCGACCGGCTGCCCTTCCCCCGGCCGGACGAGCCGCTGGCGGCGGCGCGGGCGGCGGCGGTGGACGCCGGCGGCGGGTCGGGTTTCGCGGCGGTCAGCGTGCCGATCGCCGCGATCAGGCTGGCCCAGGGGGTGGGGCGGCTGATCCGGTCGACGGGCGACAAGGGCGTGGTGGCGGTGCTCGACTCGCGCCTGGAGACCGCACGGGGCTACGGGCCGTTCCTGCGCCGGTCGCTGCCGCCGTTCTGGTACACCACCCGGCCCGAGGTCGCCCGCGGCGCCCTCGAACGCCTCGCCAAGCCCTGACCCCGCGCGCCGGTCCCGGCACCGCCTGCCGGGGCCACGCGACGCCGAGAGGGTGACCCCCGGCTCGGGAGGCCACCCTCTCGGTGCGGCTGCGCGGATCGTGGCCGCGTTGTCGGGTGGGTCAGGGCGCCTGGGAGGCGACGACGACGGCGTCGGGCGGGGTGTCCGGGACGGTGCGGGCGGCGAGCCGGCGCACGGCCGTGTTGAGCACGGCGATCAGCGGCACCGAGACCAGCGCGCCGGTGATCCCGGCGAGGACCACGCCGGCCGCGATGCCGATGATGACCGCGAGCGGGTGGATGGCCACCGCCCGGCCCATGATCAGCGGCTGGAGGAGGTGCCCCTCCACCTGCTGCACCCCGATCACCGCGCCGAGGATGATCAGCGCGGTCACCGGGCCGCTGTCGACCAGCGCGACCAGGACCGCGACGACGCCCGACAGGGTCGCCCCGACGATCGGGATGAACGCCCCGAGGAAGACCAGCGCGGCGAGCGGGAAGGCGAACGGGATGTCGAAGATGACCAGGAAGACGCCGATGCCGACCGCGTCGATGAAGGCGACCAGCACGGTCGCCCGGACGTAGGCGACCAGGGTCGCCCAGGACGCCCGCCCGGCGTCGTCGACCTTCCAGCGGGCGGCCACCGGCAGCAGCCGGACCAGGAAGCGCCAGATCTTGTTGCCGTCCCGCAGGAAGAAGAAGGTGGCGAAGAGCACCAGCAGCGTGCCGGTCAGCACCTCAGCCAGCGTGGCGGCCGTGGAGAGGGCGCCGCTGGTGAACTTCTCGGTGTTGTTGTTGATCCACTTCTGGCCCTCCTCGATGTAGTTGTCGAGTTGTCCGTCGGAGAGGTGCAGCGGGCCGGTCTTCAGCCAGTCCTGGATCTGCCGGACGCCCTCCGAGGACTTCTTGCTCAGCTCCGGCACGCCCTGGATGAACTCGTTCACCACCAGGGTCAGCGTGCCGATCACCCCGGCCAGGCCGCCCACCAGGACCACGGCCGTCGCCATGGACCGGGGGAACCGGGCCCGCAGCAGCCAGCCGACCGCCGGCGCGAGCAGCGCCGAGAGCAGCAGCGCGACGGCCAGCGGGATGACCACGATCCGGACCGTGCCGACGATCTTCAGCAGCGCCCAGGCCACGACGCCGATCACGATCAGCCGCCAGGACCAGGCGGCGGCGATCCGCAACGCGTGCGGCACGTCCGCGTCGTCGCGGCTGGAGGTGGAGTTGTGCATCGCCCCGGGCGGCGGGGCGCCGACCACGGTCGCGGACGGCGCCGCCGCCGGTCCGGGGGACGTCGGCGAGGCCACGCCGGCCGGTTCGGGGCCGTCGACCGGGTCCGTACGGCGCGTCCGCACCGACTCCCGGCCCGACTCGTACGCGCGACGGAGCCGTCCGCGTATCTGCTCGAAGCGGCTCAAGCGCACCTCCTGGCAAGAGACCGGCCCGCCCACGCCGGTGGGCGGACAGGATACGTCCGACGACGCCACCGTAGGGCAGGTCCGCCACACATTGCCCCCGGCCCCCGGCGCGTAACCGCCCACGGCCGGCCGACCGGGACACGGTAGCGTCTCCGGCGTGACCGCCGACCAGAATCTCGACTCCAAGCTGCCGATCCGCCTGCTGCACGACCGTGTGCTGGTGCGGATGGAGGGGAGCGAGGGTGAGCGACGCTCGACCGCCGGCATCGTGATTCCGGCGACCGCCGCCGTGGGCAAGCGCCTGGCCTGGGCCACCGCCGTGGGCGTGGGGCCGAACGTACGCGCCATCGTCTCGGGCGACCGGGTCCTCTTCGACCCCGACGACCGCTCCGAGGTCGAGTTGCACGGCCGCGGGTACGTGCTGCTGCGCGAACGCGACGTGCACGCCGTGGCCGCCGAGCGGGTGGAGAACGACTCCACCGGCCTCTACCTCTGAGCCCACCCCCGCCCCACCCGCCCGGATGAGGGCGCCGGTGCCGTTTGCGTCGCTCCCCGCCGGGAAGCCAGCCGCATCACCGGCCCTGGGGAGGGACGCGATGCCGGTACTCGTGAAGAAGATTCTGCTCTGGGGGAGCGTCGCGTTCCTGATCTACTTCATGGCCTTCCGGCCGGAGGGCGCGGCGGAGATGTTCAAGGCGATCGGGGCAGGGCTGATGGCGATGGCGCAGGGCCTCGGTGACTTCCTCACCAGCCTGATGACCTGACGACCGGGGCCGACCTCACAGGGCGGCCCCGGTCCCGGGGTCAGGGCGTGGCCGGCGGCTGGGTCAGGGGCGACCGGGGGGCCACGGCGCCGGCGGCTGCTGGCCGTGCCAGCCGGGCGGGCCGAAGTTGGCCGGGTGCGCCGGGGGCGGCGGCGGGACGAGCACCACCGGGATCGGCACGACGGGCTCGTCCGGCGCCTCGACCGTCCGCTGCGTGCCGTCCGGGAACCGCAGGTGGTAGCGGTGCCCGTCCCAGATCCCCGCCGGCGCCTGCGGGTCCCGGCCCACGAAGAACGACCGGTACGCGCCGATCGCCTCCAGCAGCTCCCGTTCCTCCCGCGCGGTCCGCTCCCGGTCCACCGGGCGGCGGTCCAGGCCGCGCAGCGCGCCGTCGCGCAGCAGCGCCAGCCGGGTCGCCGCGAACTGGTAGCCGCGCATCGCCTTCAACCCGCCGTCGCCGGCCACCCGCTTGGCCCACACCCGGGCCGCGTGCCGCCGTCCCAGGCTGCTCAGCGCCGCCACCTCCGGCGGGGTGAGCCAGCCCGCCCGGACGTAGTCGGGCAGGGTCCGCTCGGTGAGCCGCCCCTCCCAGGCCCGTAGCCACACGGCGAGCCCGACCATGCCGAAGAAGACCGGCACCATCACGCCGATGAACCCGTACAACATGATCAGCGTCTCGCCGGTGGCCTGGGTGAGCGTCGGCAGCAGGTTCCAGAGCCCGTGCAGCATCATCGCCAGCAGCAGGCCGGCGAGCGGCGCGAGCACCCGCACCCACCGGCTGGCGGCGCGCGCGGCGATACCCAGCCCCACCCCGGTCATGGAGGTGAACAGCGGGTGGGCGAAGCCGAAGAGCAGGATCCGGACGATGAAGATGGCGATGACCTGCTGGGTGCCGGTCGCCGGCCCGTACCGCTCCACGCCGGTGGCGTAGCCGTAGCCGCCCAGGTAGAGGATGTTCTCCACCATGGCGAACCCGATCGCGGAGAGCCCGCAGTAGACCAGGGCGTCGGTGATCCCGGAGAACTCCCGCCGGCGGAAGATCAGCAGCAGGATCGGCCCGAGGGCCTTGGTCAGCTCCTCGATGAACGGCGCGACCAGCACCGCGGTCAGCGCGGTCGGCAGCCCCCAGTCCTCGAACAGCCCGGCGGAGAACTCGTTGACGGTCAGCGAGGCCGCGGTGGAGACGAACGCGCCCCAGGCGAAGCAGAAGACCAGGTATTTCAGGGGCTCCGGCTCGTAGCGGTCGAGCCAGAGGAAACAGCCCACCAGCACCGGAACCGGGAGGATCGCGGCCACCACGCCGATCAGCAGCGCCTCGACGCCCAGGTTCTCGCCCAGCGTGAAGACCATGAACAGCGCGCACGCCGCGATGAACAGGACGGTGCCGGCCAGCACCAGGGCCCGGCGCCACCCCAGCCGACGCAGCGGCATCCGGGGCCCGGCCCCGCCGGGCGGCGGAACGGCGGGCGCGGTCGGCGACGGCGGCAGGGGTGCGCCGGGCGGGGTGTCGGCCATGCGGTCAGCGTAGCCATCCCCGGCCGCCTGGTCCGGCCGCATTCACCCGGCTATGCTGCCGGCAGGTCACGAGCGCCAGCGTCAAGCCCCGGCTTGCTGGCCGGCAACCCTCGTCGAGTTCGCGGTGGGGTGCCCCGGGTGATGACCGGGCCCGGCCCGATCCGCGCGCCGGGCAAGCGCGGACCCCGCCCGTGTGCGCCCACCCGGGGTCCCTGGACCCGGAGGTCGGCCATGACCGTCACCCTCGTACCCCCGCCCGCGCCGCAGCCGCCCGCCGTCGCCGCCCCGCTCGACGTGCTGGGCGTACCCGGCCAGGTGAACCTCGACTACGCGGCCACCGCGCCCTGCGCGCGGGCCGCGGCCGACGCGGTAGCCGAGCTGCTGCCCTGGTACGCCAGCGTGCACCGCGGCGCCGGGGCGCTGTCGCGGCGCTGCACCCTCGCCTACGAGCGCGCCCGGCAGACGGTCGGCGACTTCCTCGGCGCCCGAGCCGACGACCACGTGGTCTTCACCCGCAACACCACCGACGCGTTGAATTTGCTGGCCCGGGCGTTGCCCGCCGGCACGACGGTGGTCACCTTCGGCGGGGAGCACCACGCCAACCTGCTGCCCTGGCCGCGGGGCTCGGTCCGGCTGCCGGTGCCGGAGGAGCCCGCCGGGGCGGTCCGCGCGCTGGACGCCGCGCTCGGCGAGCTGCGCAGGCCGGACGCGAGGGGCCCTTCGGGGCCCGCCCGCCCCGGCGCCGGGCAAGGCCCGCCCGTGCTGGTCGCGGTGACCGCCGCGAGCAACGTGACCGGCGAACGCTGGCCGGTGGCCGAGCTGGCCCGGGTGGCCCGGCGGCACGGGGCCCGCATCGCGGTGGACGCCGCGCAGCTCGCCCCGCACGCGCCGGTGGACGTCGCCGCCCTCGACGTCGACTACCTCGCGCTCTCCGGCCACAAGCTGTACGCGCCGTTCGGCACGGGGGTGCTCGTCGGGCGGGCGGACTGGCTGGACGCCGCGCCGCCGTACCTGGCCGGCGGGGGCGCCACCAGCCACGTCGGGGCGGCCACCCACGACGTACGGTGGGCGACCGGCCCGGCCCGGCACGAGGCGGGCACGCCGAACCTGCTCGGCGCGGTCGCCCTGGCGGCGGTCTGCGCCGCGCTGGCCGACGCCGACCGGGCCGCCCTGCACGACGCCGAGCAGGCTCTGCTGACCCGGCTGCGCGCGGGCTTCGCGGCCCTGCCGCACGTGCTGGAGTTGCGCATGTTCGGGCCGGCCGCGCCCCGGGTGGGGATCGTGTCGTTCGTGGTGGCCGGCCGGGACTCGGCGGAGGTGGCGGCGGAACTGGCGGCGACGTACGGCATCGGGGTGCGCGACGGCCTCTTCTGCGCCCACCCGCTGGCCCGGCGGCTGCTCGGCGAGGCGGCCGCCCGCAGCGGTCGGCGGGACCTGCCGCCGACCGCCCTGCGCGCCAGCATCGGCCTGGGCAGCACGACCGGGCACGTGGACCGGCTGCTCGCCGCCCTCGCCGCGCTGGCCTGACCGGCCCACGCCCCGTTTCTCGTACCGGAGCCGGCGGGGCGGCCGGCTCCGGTACGGGCCCCGCGCGCAGCGGCGGGTACCGTCAGGCCTCCCCCACCGCCGGTGCCGGCGCGCGGTCGCGGGTGCGCTGGATCAGCACCACACACGCCAGCACGGCCACCGCCGCCGCGATCGAGGCGGGGGTGACGGCCTCGCCGAGCAGCAGCGCCGACCAGAGCAGGGTGAGCACCGGCTGGGCGAGCTGGATCTGGCCGACCTGCGCGATGCCGCCCCGGGCCAGGCCCGCGTACCAGGCGAAGAAGCCCAGGAACATGGAGACCACGGTGAGGTAGCCGAACGCCGACCAGGCGACGGGGTCGGCGCGCGGCGGAGCGGCCACGGCGGCGACGACCATGACGGGCACGGTGACGGGCAGCGAGAGCAGCAACGCCCAGCAGATCGTCCGGGCGCCGCCCAGCTCGCGGGCGAGCGCACCGCCCTCGGCGTAGCCCAGGCCGCAGAGCACGACCGCGGCGAGCAGGAACAGGTCGGGCGGGGCGAGGGCCCCGCGTACCGCGCCGCTGGCGCCGAGGAAGGTGAGCACCGCCAGCAGCCCGCCGGCGCTGGCGACCCAGAACAGCGGCGGCGGTCGCTCGCCGGCCCGCAGCACCGCGAACACGGCGGTCATGGCGGGCAGCACGGTGATGACGACCGCGCCGTGCGCGGAGGTCTGGGTGATGAGCGCCAGCGAGGTGAACAGGGGGAAACCGACGACGACGCCGAGGGCGACGACCGTCAGCCGCCGCCACTGACCGCGCGTGGGTGGCGGGGCGCCGGTGGAGCGCAGGTACGCCCAGGCCAGCAGCGCCGCGCCGACGGCCCGGCCGAAGGCGACGAACCACGGGTCGAGCTGCTGCACGGCGACGCGGGTCGCGGGCAGCGACATGCTGAAGGCGAGCACGCCCAGCGCGCCGAGGGCGAGACCGACCGTCCGGTCCGCCGTTACCGTGGTCCTGACAGTAGCGCTACTGTTGCCGTTCATGAATGACGGTAACGCAGCCGACCGCGTCGTCCAAGACCTGCGCGCGCTCGCGGCCGTCGCGGAGCCCGGCACCCGGCTGCCCTCGGTGCGCGAGCTGACCGCCCGGCACCAGGCCTCCCCGGTCACCGTCGCCGAGGCCATCCGGCAGCTCGTGGCCCAGGGGCTGGTCGAGACTCGGGCCGGCAGAGGCACCTTCGTGGCCGCCCCGCCCCGCGAGTGGCACGCCCCCGACCTGTCGTGGCAGACCGTGGCGCTCGGCCCCCGCCGACCGGGCGAGGACGAGATGCAGGCGCTACTGGCGTTACCGCCCGCAGGAGCGATCCCGCTGTCCGGGGGTTACCTGGACGCGGAGCTGCAACCCGCCGCCGCGCTCGGGGCCGCGCTCACCCGCGCCGCCCGGCAGCCCGCGTCCTGGCAGCGCGGGCCGGCCGAGGGGCGCGAGGACCTGCGCGCCTGGTTCGCCCGCGAGGCCGGGGCCGGGCTGCGCGCCGGGGACATGGTGATCTGCCCGGGCGGACAGGCCGCGCTGTCGTCCGCGCTGCGGGCGCTCGCCGCGCCCGGCGACACCCTGCTCGTCGAGTCGCCGACCTACCTGGGCGCACTGGCCGCCGCCCGGGCAGCCGGCCTACGGGTGGTGCCCGTGCCCGCCGACGCCGACGGGGTACGGCCCGACCAGCTCGCCGCCGCGTTCGCCCGCACCGGCGCCCGGCTGTTCTACTGCCAGCCGCTGTACGCCAACCCGCACGGCGCGACGCTCGCGGATCACCGCCGGGCCCGGGTCGCCGAGGCCGTACGCGACGCCGGGGCGTTCCTGATCGAGGACGACTACGCCCGCGACCTCACCATCGACGGCCAGGCCCCGCCGCCGCTGGCCGCCGACGACCCCGACGGGCACGTCGTCTACCTGCGCTCGCTGACCAAGTCGACCGCCCCCGGGTTGCGCGTCGCGGCGATCGGCGCCCGGGGCCCGGCCGGCGCCCGGCTGCGGGCGGCCCGGCTGCTCGACGACTTCTTCGTCGCCGGGCCACTGCAACAGGCCACGCTCGACTTCGTCACCGCCCCGGCCTGGACCCGTCACCGCAGCGCCCTGCGCACCGCGCTGCGGACCCGCCGGGAGGCGCTGCTGACCGCGCTCCGCCGGCACCTGCCGGAACTGGCCCGGCAGCCGGTCCCGCGCGGCGGCATGCACCTCTGGGTACGCCTGCCGGAGGGCACCGACGACGTCGCGCTGGCTGCCGCCGCGGCCGCCGAGGGCGTCGTCGTCTTCCCCGGCCGCCCCTGGTACGCCGCCGAACCCCCGGCCCCCCACCTTCGCCTCACCTACGCCGCCGCCCCACCCGACCTCATGGACGAGGCCGTCCACCGTCTCGCCCGCGCCCTGCGGGCCTGACCGGGGACACTCGCCCGCGTCCTGCGGGCCCGACCGGGCGACGCGGGCATGGGTCATTCGCCCGCGCCCTGCAACCTGACCGGCGACGGGGGGTGCGGGTCAGCCGAGCGGCGGGGCGGCGGGCGGCTTCGGGCCGTCGTCCCGCTCCCCCTCGTTGCGCGGCCGGTCCTGGTCGCCGAAGGACTGCCGGACCCCGCGGTTCGCCTCCTCCTGGGTGACGCCGGAGGCCACCATCAGGTCGCTGGCGGTGGTCCGCACCTGCGCGATCACCACGCTGCCGGAGAAGCCGACCCCCTCGGCGTACGCCCGGCCGGCCTCGCTGACGGCGCGCAGCGCCCGCTCCCGTGCCTGCTCCGGCTCCTCGCCGACGGCGAACTCGTGCTTGAGCAGGCGTACCGACTCGGCGAGATGGGACACCGCGTCGGGCATCGTCTCCGGGATGGGCTCCTCGTCCTCGATCAGGGTCACCGCGCGCCGGGTCAGCGTGCCGGCGTTGCGCATCGCCCGGTCGATCGGGTCGGCGGCGTCGGCGTAGTGGGTGAGCTCGTCCCGCCGGTGCCACCGGGCCGGGGAGAGCATGGCGGTCTCCTTAGCCCCCTCGATGGCCTCGGTGAAGGCGCTCAGCTCATCCTGGTTGTTGCGGAGCCGATCCAGGGCCCGCTGGGCCTTGTCCCGGTCCCGTTCCCGCAGGGCGTCCGCGGCCATGTCGAGCTGGGCGGCGAGCAGGTCCAGGGCGGGCCGGGCGGCCCGGTTGATGACCCGCAGCGGATTGAGCGGCAGCAGGATGGCGGTGACCAGCAGCGCGATGCCGCCGCCGACGAACGCGTCGATGAACCGGGGGATCTCCAGGTTCTCGGTCGACGGGCTGAGCGTGACGATCAGCACCGCCGTGGCCGCCGCCTGGATGACGATGGCCACGCTGGCGCCCGCGAAGATGGTCAGCACGATGGCCAGGGTGACCACCAGGCCGAGCTGCCAAGGGCCGGTGCCGAGCAGGTAGATGAGGAAGTCACCGACGGCCACCCCGATCGCCACCCCGACGATCAACTCCACCGTACGGCGGAACCGCTGGCCGACCGAGGCGGCGAGGGTGCCGACCGCGGAGATCGGCGCGAAGACCGGCTGCGGGTTGCCGAGCAGCTCGTGCGCCGCCAGCCAGGACAGTCCGGCGGCGAGGCCGGCCTGCACGGCGAGACCCATCGCCATCCGCAACCGGTGCAGGCGGTCGTGCAGGGTGGTCTTGCTGCGGTGCCGCAGGGTCTCCACGGCCTGGGCGACCCGGGCCGTGTCGAGCTCCTTGCCCCGGTCGCGCAGTATGGCGCGTCGCACCAGTGAGGGTCGACGGTCCCGGGCCACGGCCATGGCGGGGACTACCCGTGCCACGCCTGGTGAATCCTCGGCGGGGACGGCGGTAGGGCAGACTCGGCCGGGTGGTCGACCTTCTCGACCGGTGGCGGGCCGCGGCCCGGGGCGCCGGAATGACCGACGCGGCGGAGCTGACCCGGGTCGGCGAGGATCTGCTGACCCGCTGGCGGGAGCCCCACCGGCACTACCACGACGCCGACCACCTGGCGGCCGTCCTCGACGTGGTCGACGCGCACGCGCCGGCCGCCGGGCGGCCGGACCTGGTGCGCCTCGCCGCCTGGTGCCACGACGCCGTCTACGACCCGCGCGCCGGGGGCGACGCCAACGAGCGCGACAGCGCGGCGCTCGCCGGCACGCTGCTCACCCGGGCGGGCCTGCCGGCCGACGCCGTGGCCGAGGTGCGCCGGCTGGTGCTGCTCACCGCCGGGCACGCGGTGGAGCCGGGCGACGCCGACGGCGCGCTGCTCTGCGACGCCGACCTGGCCGTCCTGGCGGCGCCACCCGAGGCGTACGACCGCTACGCCGCGGCGATCCGCCGGGAGTACGCGCACGTGCCCGAGCCCGCCTTCCGGGCCGGCCGTGCCCGGGTGCTCGCCGGGCTGCTCGCCCTGCCGGCGCTGTTCCGGCTGCCGCCCCTGACACGCCGCTGGGAGTCCCAGGCCCGAGCCAACCTGACCCGCGAACTATCCACCCTTTCCTAACCCCGCCCCGTTCCCTCCCGCCCCTGCCTTCCGCCCTCCCGCCCTCGCGCGTCGATCATGGAGTTGTGGTGGGCGAGAAGCGCCCCTTCGTGGCTTTCGCGGGGCACCACAACCGCATGATCGACGCAGGCCGGGGTGGGGGTGGGGGTGGGGGTGGGGGTGGGGGGTTGGTCGGGGCGAGGGCGGGTCAGGTGCTTGGGGCGGCGCAGGCCGGCCTCGCGGAGCAGGCGTACCAGCTCCCGGCTCGGCACCACCCGGGCGCCCAGCCAGACCGCCATCGCGAACCGGTCGGCCGGGATGTCGTAGTGGTCCCGGTCGAACCCCCGGCGGGGCACGCCCAACGTCTCGGCGAAGGCGTGCAGCTCGGCGGGGGAGACGTCGCTGATCAGGTGGGACCAGAGCCGTCCCCGCCACGGCCAGGCGGGCCGGTCCAGGTAGAGCATGTCGGCCAAGCTACCCCCAGCGGGGACCGGTTGGTGATCGCGCGGGACCGACCGTAGCCTCGGCGACATGGCCGGTTCCCCCCTCCTCGACGACCTGCGGGCGGCGCTCGGCGACGACGCCGTCCTGACCGACCCGGACCTGCTGCGGATGCACGAGCGGGACGAGGCCGACCTCTGCGCCGCCGGCACGCCCCTGGTCGTGGTCCGTCCCCGCACCACCGCACAGGTGGCCGCCGCGCTGCGGGCGGCCGCGCGGCACGGCGTACCGGTGGTGCCGCAGGGGGCGCGCACGGGGCTGGCCGGCGCGGCCAACGCCGTCGACGGCGCGCTGGTGCTGAGCACCGTCGCGATGGACGCGGTGCTGGAGATCGACCCGGTCAGCCGGATCGCCGTGGTGCAGCCCGGCGTGGTCAACGCGACGCTCGCCGCCGCCGTGGCGAAGCAGGGGCTGTGGTACCCGCCCGACCCGGGCTCGTGGGAGTCGTCCACGATCGGCGGGAACGTCGCCACCAACGCCGGTGGCATGTGCTGCGTCAAGTACGGCGTCACCACCGAGTACGTGCTGGGGCTGGAGGTGGTGCTCGCCTCCGGCGAGGTGCTGCGCACCGGCCGGCGTACCGCCAAGGGGGTGGCCGGGTACGACCTCACCCGGCTCTTCGTCGGCTCCGAGGGCACCCTCGGCGTGATCACCGAGGTGACCGTGGCGTTGCGGCCCGCCCCGGCGCAGTCGCTGACCATGGTGGCGGTCTTCCCGTCCACCGCCGCCGCCGGCGCGGCCGTCGCCGAGATCGCCGCCCGGGGGCTCTCCCCCAGCCTGCTGGAGCTGCTCGACCGGACGCACCTGCGCGCGATCGAGGCGTACCGGCCGATGGGGCTGCGCACGGACGCCCAGGCGCTGCTGCTGGCCGCCGCCGACACCGGCTCCCGCGCGGCCGACGACCTGGCCGGCCTGGCCGCGGTCTGCGAGGCGGCCGGCGCCGACGAGGTCTACGCGGCCACCGACGCCGTGGAGGCGGCGGCCCTGCTGCAGGCCCGCCGGCTCGCGCACCCGGCGATGGAGAAGTTCGCGGCGGAGACGTACCCGGGCGGCAACGGCGGCCTGGTCATCGACGACGTGGCGGTGCCCCGGGGCGCCCTGGCCGCGCTGCTCGACGGGGTGGCCCGGATCGCGGCGGAGTGTGACGTGCCGATCGGCGTGGTCGGCCACGCCGGCGACGGCAACATGCACCCGAACATCGTGGTGGACCGGGCCGACCCGGCGAGCCTCGAACGCGGCCGGCACGCCTTCGACGAGATCATGCGGCTCGGCCTGGAGCTGGGCGGCACCTGCACGGGCGAGCACGGCGTGGGCCTGCTCAAGCGCGACTGGCTGGCCCGCGAGATCGGCCCGGTCGGCGTCCGGGTGCACCAGGCGATCAAGGCCGCCCTGGACCCGGCCGGCCTACTCAACCCCGGCAAGGTCCTCTGACCGGCGCGGACCGGGGCGGGCGCCGTCAGGCGGTCATCTCGGCCGGGGTGGCCTGGGTGAGCAGCAGCAGGATCTCGTTGGCGATGGGCGGGTGCTCCTCGCCCGGGCAGTCCTGCGACGTGACCAGGCCGGTCGAGGTGAGCAGGCTGGAGGTCAGGGCGTCGATGCAGGTGACCTGGTAGCGCCGGGCCTGGTCGGTCTCCTTCGCCAGCCCCGGGTCGGCGAGCAGCCCCTGGAGCCGGGTGACGTGTTCCGGGCCGAGCATCCCGGTCGACGTCACGCCGTCGCCGGCGCAGTCGACGCACTCCCACCTGCCGTCCGGTTCCACGTTGAGCGTGCGCAGCGGGCCGTCCGTGCCGACCCGCTGGAGGAGGCTGACCTCGCCCTTCCCTGCGGTCGCCGCACCGCCGGGACCCGGCTGCGACAACCCGGTGCCGGCCGGCCCCGGCGCGGGGCCGTCGTCGGCGCTTCCGGGCAGCGAGCAGCCGGCGAGGGCGGCGGCCAACAGGGCGGCGACGGACACGCGGACCGGACGCGACCAGGAAGCGGGGGGCACGCGCCGGAACCTACCCCACCGTAGGTAAGGGCCGTAACCGCTGACCGGGGTGGGGCGGGCGAATGTAGGGGGTGACCGGGGCCGCGCCGGTCAGCGGGACGAGGACGGCAGTTCGGCCTGGTCGTCGTCCGCGCCGCGGTCCGCCGCGAAGCCCCGTACGTCGGGTGCGCCGAGCCGGGCGGCGTCGGCGGTGGCGTCGTCGGGCATCAGCTGGGACTCGCGTTCTGCCTCCACCCGGGCCCGGTAGTGCTCCACCTCGCGGGCCCGGGTGGCCTCGTCCCAGCCGAGCACCGCGCCCATCAGCTCGGCCGCGTGGCCCGCCGACTCCAGGCCCCGGTGCGCCGTCTCGAAGGAGATCCGGGTCCGCCGGGTGAGCACGTCCTCCAGGTGCAGCGCCCCCTCGGCCCGGGCCGCGTACGTCACCTCGGCCGCCAGGTACTCCGGGGCGCCGGCCAGCGGGGAGGCCAGCAGCGGGTCCGCGTCGATCAGCGCGAGCAGGTCGCGGGTGAGGGTGCCGTAGCGCTCCAGCAGGTGCTCGATCACCCCGACCGGCATCCCGTGCCGGCGGGCCAGGTCCGCCCGGTCCCGCCACATCGCCGGGTAGCCGTCGGCGCCGAGCAGCGGCAGGTCGGCGGTGCGGGAGGGGCGTACGGCACCGAGCCGGTGGGCGGCCCGGTCGACCACGTCGGATGCCATCACCCGGTACGTCGTGTACTTGCCGCCGGCGACCAGCAGCAGACCGAGCATCGGCTCGAAGACGGCGTGCTCGCGGGACAGCTTGGAGGTGGAGTCGGCCTCGCCGGCCAGCAACGGCCGCAGCCCGGCGTAGACGCCCTCGATGTCCGCCGTCGTGAGGGGCCGGTCGAGCACCGTGTTGACCTGCTCCAGCAGGTATTCGATGTCCCGCGCGGAGGCCGCCGGGTGGGACCGGTCCAGCCGCCAGTCGGTGTCGGTGGTGCCGATGATCCAGTGCCCGCCCCACGGGATGACGAAGAGCACACTGGTGGCCGTACGCAGGATCAGCCCGGCCTCGCCGGTGATCGCCGAGCGGGGCACCACCAGGTGCACGCCCTTGGAGGCCCGGACGCGGATCCCGGGGCGCAGCCCGACGTCGTTCAGCATCCGCGACATGTCGTCGCTCCACACCCCGGTGGCGGCGATGACGGTGCGGGCGCGTACCTCGAACTCGGCGTCCGGGGAGCCGGGGGGCGCCTCCAGGTCGCGGATCCGGACGCCGGTGACCTCGCGGGCCTGCCGGATGAGCCCGACCGCCCGGGTGCTGGTCACCACGGTCGCGCCCAGGCTGGCCGCCGTGCGGGCCAGGGTCACCACCAGCCGCGCGTCGTCGACCTGCCCGTCGTAGTAGCGGATGGCGCCGGCCACCGCGTCGGCGCGCAGGCTGGGGAAGACCCGGCGGGCGCCCTCGCGGGTCAGGTGCCGGTGCAGCGGCATGCCGCGCCCGCCGCCGAAGACCCCGGCGAAGGCGTCGTAGGCCGCCACGCCGGCGCCGTAGTAGGAGCGGCGGAACAGCCGGGCGGGCAGGCCGCGTACGCCCCGCCCGTCGGGCAGCGGAACCAGGATCGGCACCGGCCGGACCAGGTGCGGGGCCAGCCGGGTGGCAAGCAGCCCGCGCTCGGTGAGCGCCTCGTGCACCAGGTGGAACTCCAGCTGCTCCAGGTAGCGCAGGCCACCGTGGATGAGCTTGCTGGAGCGGCTGGAGGTGCCGGCGGCGTAGTCGCGCGCCTCCACCAGGGCCACCTTCAACCCCCGCGAGGCCGCGTCCAGGGCGGCCCCCGCTCCGGTCACGCCACCGCCGATGACCAGCACGTCGAAGCGTTCGGCGCGCAGGCGGCGCAGGTCGGCGGCCCGGCGCTCGGGGGAGAGCTGGCCGGCCGTCGTTCGGGACACGTTGGGGTCACGCACCCGTCCACCGTAACCGCCGCCGCCATCCCGCGGGACACGCCGTCCGCGCCGTACTGTCTGGGGATGGAGGTCGGCCCCCCGTTCCCCGCTGGTCAACCCGTCCCACGCCCGGCGGCCACGCCGGGCCGGCCGAGCCCCTGGGCGGTGGTGGCGGCGGCGGTGACCGGCTGCTGGACGGTCGGACTCGTCGTCGTCGGCCAGCTCGGCGGCTGGCTGGCCGACCAGGTCCTGCTGGCCTCCGGGCTGGACCGCGTGGTCTGGCTCTGGCCGGCGACGGTGCTGTTCACCGTGCTGCTGGTGGGCGCGCCCGCGCTGGCGCTCGCCCTGCTGCCCCGCTCGGCGGCGGCCCGCACCGCCGGCCGGACCTGGCTGGCGGCGGCGCTCGCGCTCGGCGCGCTGGGGCTGCTCCGGGCACTGCCACCGGTGCACCACGAGGCGTACCTCGCCGCGCTGGCCGCCACGGCCGCCCTGGCCGCCCTCGTCCTGCGGGCGCTGGCCCGCCGCGCGGCGGTCGCGACGCGCCGGGTGCCCGCGGCTGTCGCGACGCGCCGGGTGCCCGCGTCGGCCGCCACGCTGCTCGGGGTGGCCGGCGGGTTGGCGCTGCTGCTGCCCTGGGCCTGGCTGGGGGCGCTCGGCGGGCTGTTGGAGACGGTGCTCGCCGGGCTCGCCGCCGCCGCACTGGGCGTGCTGGCCGGGGCGCTGCTGGACGACGCGTTCTGGTCCCGCTTCACCGTCGGCGAGCCGCCCCGGCCGACCCGGTTGGTGCTGGTCGGCGGGCTGGTCGCCGGGGTCGCGCTGCTGCTGCTCGCCGCCGGGGTGGGGCAGTCCGGGGCCCAGCTCCCCCTGCTGCTGACCCTGCCGCCGGTCGGCTTCGCGCTGGCGGCCCTGCACGCGGCGGCCCGCCGCCCGACCCCGGCCGGCCCGCCGGATTCCGCCCCCGTCGGCTCCCCGGGGGTCGCTCCGGCCGACCCGTCGGGCCCCCTCCCGGCCGATCCCGCCGGAGCCGTCCCCACCGACCCCGACGGCCGGGAGCAGGCCGGGCGGGCGGGGACGGGCGCCCTCCGGCCCGCGGCCCGTTGGCTGGTCGGGCTCGGCGTGCTCGGTCCGCTGGCCTTCGCCGACCCCGAGGAGATCACCCTCCTCCTGGCCGGCACCCGGGACGTGCCGTTCTGGGTGGCCGCCGCCGCCGGCGCCGGGCTCGCCGTCGCGGCCGTCCTCGCCGTGGCGTACGGGGTGCTGCTCACCCGGGGCCGGCGGCCGAGCCGGCGGGTCGCCGGGGTGACCGCCGGCGCCCTGCTGGTCGCGGTCGGCGTGGTGGCCGTCGGCGCGGGCCAGTCCGGCCTGCACGGCGAGCGGCTGTTCGTGGTGCTCCGCGAGCAGGCCGACCTCGCCGGCGTCCCGGCGACGACCGGTCGGGCCGGCCGGGACGCCCGGGTCGCCGAGGTCCACCGGCGGCTGGTCGCGACCGCCGAGCGGACCCAGGCCGACCTGCGCCGGGACCTGCGCCGGCTGCGGCTGGACCACACCCCCTACTACCTAGTGAACGCGGTCGAGGTGGACGGCGGGCCGGCGGTACGGGCCTGGCTGTCGCGCCGCCCCGAGGTCGCCCGGGTGCTCGTCAGCCAGCGGGTACGACCGCTGCCCGCGCCGGCCGGCCGCAGTCGCGGCACCGCGCCCGCGCCCGCCGGCCCCGAGTGGAACGTCCGGATGCTCGGTGCGGACCGGGTCTGGTCCCAGCTCGGGGTGGACGGCTCCGGCATCGTGGTGGGCAGTTCGGACTCGGGCGTGGACGGCGGGCACCCCGCGCTGGCGGGCGGCTTCCGGGGCGGCGACGACTCCTGGCACGACCCGTGGGCCGGCACCCGGGCGCCGACCGACCAGGGCGGGCACGGCACCCACACGGCAGGCAGCGCGGTGGGGCGGGGCGGCATCGGGGTGGCGCCGGGCGCCCGCTGGGTCGGCTGCGTCAACCTGGACCGCAACCTCGGCAACCCCGCCTACTACCTGGACTGCCTCCAGTTCATGCTGGCGCCCTTTCCCCCGGGCGGGGACCCGTTCACCGACGGGCGCCCGGCGCGCGCCCCGGACATCCTCACCAACTCGTGGGGCTGCCCGGCGATCGAGGGCTGCGACCCGGGCGTGCTCCGGCCGGCCACCGCCGCCCTGGACGCCGCCGGCATCATGGTGGTGGCCGCGGCCGGCAACACGGGGCCGTACTGCGGCTCGATCGACGACCCGCCCGCCCCGTACGCGGACGTGCTGACCGTGGGCGCGGTGGACCGGCAGCGTCGGGTGACGCTGTTCTCGTCCCGGGGCCCGGTGCCGGGGGCGGCCAAGCCGGACCTGGTCGCGCCGGGCGACGAGGTGCTCTCGGCGATGCCGGGCGGCGGGTACGCCGTTCTGAGCGGCACCTCCATGGCGACGCCGCAGGTGGCCGGCGTGGTGGCGCTGATGTGGTCGGCCGACCCGGCGCTGGTCGGCGACCTGCCCCGTACGCGGCAGATCCTGCGGGACACCGCGGCCCCGGCCGTGGCGACGTACGCCTCCCGGACGCAGACCTGCGGCGGCGACGCGAACATCACCGGCGCCGGCCTGGTCGACGCGTACGCCGCCGTCCGGAGGGCGCGGGGGTGAGAGCCGGGGTCAGCGCAACCGGTCGAGCAGCCCTCGCGACCGCCGCACCACCAGGGTCGTCGCGTCCGCGTCGTACGACGGCAGCGTGCTGTCGGTGAACAGGTGCTGATCGCCTGGGTAGACGAACAGCTCGGCGAGGTCGGGGCCGACGATGCCGACCAGCTCGCGGGCGGCGTCGATGTCGCCCTCCAGGGCGAAGAACGGGTCGGCGTCCATGCCGTGGATCTGCACCGGGACCCCGGCGGGCCAGGGGCCGACGGCCCATTCGCCGGTGACGGGCAGGCAGGATTCGTAGAGCAGCGCACCCCGGGCCCCGGGCCGGGTCTGGGCGAGCCGCTGGGCGGTGGCGGCGCCCCAGGAGAAGCCGCCGTAGACCAGGCCTTCGGGCAGGTTGGCCACGGCCCGGTCGGCGCGCTCGCGGAGCACCTCGCCCCCGATGCGCTTCGTCAGCGCGAAGCCCTCGTCGAGGGTCGCCGGTCGCTCGCCGTCGAACAGGTCCGGCGTGTGCACGGTGTGCCCGCCGACCCGCAACTGTTCGGCGAACTCGTGCACCCCGTCGGTGACCCCACGCAGGTGGTGGAACAGGACGACGTCGGCCATCTCTACACTCCTGTCAACAGACGACAACGATCGAATGATCCATGATTCTAGAACGGTCGAGAAATGTCGAGCAATGAGCGGATCCCGGACTACGACCTCGACGACATGCTCGTGGTCACCGCGCCCGCGCAGCTCCGCGCGCTGGCCGATCCCCTGCGCGCGACTCTCCTGGAGCTGCTCCTGGAGCGGGCCGCCACGGTGACCGAGCTGGCCCGGGCGGTCGATCGGCCCAAGAGCAGCGTCGCCTACCACGTGAACGCGCTCGTCGACGCCGGCCTGCTCCGGGTGGTGCGGACCCGGCGGGTGCGGGCGATCGACGAGCGGTACTACGGCCGGGTCGCCCGCACGCTCTACATCGGCGCGCTCACCCGCCCCGAGGACAAGCGGGTCGCGACCGCCGTCAACGGGCTCGCGGAGGCGGTCGCCGAGTCCGCCGCGGCCCACGCCGCCGACGACCTGCGCTGCACCCTCGTCCACGCCCGTATCCCGGTCGAGGAGGTACGCGCGTTCTGGGCCGAGGTCCAGGCGCTGGCCCGCCGCTTCGCCCAGATCCCCCGGTCCGGCGATCAGGTCTACGGCTTCGTCGCCGGCCTCTACCCCACCGACGCGCCGACCCTCCCGGAGCCCGACCCGGAGCTGGGGCCGGAACCGGAGGTGGAGCCGGAACCGAAGCCCGAGGCGGAGGCGAAGCCGGAACCGAAGCCGAAGCCGGAACCACAACCGGAGGCGGAGACGAAGCCGGAACCGCAACCGGAGGCGAAGCCGGCCGGCTGACGCGACCGGGGCGGTCGCGGCACGCCACGGCATCCCGCCGGCCGGGCGGCGCCGACAAGGCCCCCTCCCGACAGAACGCTCCGGTGATCTAGGGTCGGCGTCCATGGACCTGGAGATCGTCGAGCTGGGGCCCGACCAGCGGCCCGCCGTGGTGGAACTCTGCGGGCGGGCACTCGACCTGCCGGAGGACACGGCCGAGGCGCCGGCCATCGTGGACACGCTCTGGGCACGGGCCGCCACCCACCGTCCGGTGGTCACGTGGGGCGCGTACCGGGAGGGGCGCCTCGTGGGCGTGCTCGTCGGCTCCCTCGCCGCCAGCGACGGCGACGCCCGTGGTCACGTCGACCTGGTCGCGGTGGACCCCGCCCACCGGCGGCGGGGCGTGGGGCGGGCGCTGCTGTCGACCGCCGAGCGGGCCCTCGCCGGCCTCGGCGCGGCCGAGGTGCTGCTCGCCGGGAATCCGCCCTACTACGCCTGGCCCGGCATCGACGTGCGCTACACCCCGGCGGTCTGTGCCGCGCTGGCGCTCGGCTACCGACAGGACCGGACGGCGTGGAACATGACCGCCGACCTGTCGTACGACGGCTCGCCCGCGCTGCGCCCGACGGAGGCCGCGGAGGCGCGGCTGGCCGGGCTCGGGGTGACGGTCCGCCGCGCCGAGGCGGGCGACCTGCCGGTGCTGGCGGAGTTCGCCCGCGCCACCTTCGGCGGGGCCTGGGACGCCGAGTTGGCCGGCTCGGTGGGCCGGGAGGGGGCGGGTTGTCACCTGGCCGAACGCGACGGCGAGGTGCTCGGCTTCGCCGCGTACGGGTCGTCGCGGCCGAGCTGGTTCGGCCCGATGGGCACCGCCCCGGCGGCCGAGGGCTCGGGGATCGGCGGGGTGCTGCTGCGCCGGTGCCTGCGCGACCAGCGGGCGGCGGGCGTGACGGCGGCGCAGATCGGCTGGGTGGGGCCGGTCCCCTTCTACTCGGGCAGCGCGGGTGCCCGGATCGAGCGCGTCTTCTTCCTGTACCGCAAGGGACTCGGGGGCTGACAAAGGGTCGAAGGGGATATAGATCCTCATAACGCCATTCGCCCGCATTGGTGATCGTCGCGCCCTACCGTTTCCGGTAGAGGAGGCAGCCATGACCACGGACGACGAACGCCCCGGCCCGTTGCCGTTCGACCGGCTCGACTACGGCGACGCCGAGCAGCAGGCGGAGATGGCTGGCGTCGACGAGCCGGCCGACGAGCCGGTGACGCTGGTCGACGAGCCGGTGCAGATCCCGCAGCCGTACGACCGGGCGCAGAAGAGACGCAACCAACGGCCACTGCCGACGTGACAGCGAAAGGGGCGGACCGCTGACGCGGCCCGCCCCTTTCGGCGTTGGAGCTGGACTCAGAAGTCCATGTCCCCGCCACCCGGACCAGCCGGGGCGGCCGGGGTCTTCTCCGGCTTGTCCGCCACGACGGCCTCGGTGGTGAGGAAGAGCGCCGCGATCGACGCGGCGTTCTGCAGCGCCGAGCGGGTCACCTTGGCCGGGTCGATGATGCCCGCGGCCAGCAGGTCGACGTACTCGCCGTTGGCGGCGTTGAGGCCGTGACCCGGGTTGAGGTTGCGGACGTGCTCGACGACCACGCCGCCCTCAAGACCGGCGTTGACGGCGATCTGCCGCAGCGGGGCGTCCAGCGCGATCTTGACGATCTGCGCGCCGGTCGCCTCGTCGCCGACCAGGTCCAGCTTGTCGAAGGCGGTCTTGCCGGCCTGCACCAGCGCGACGCCACCACCCGGGACGATGCCCTCCTCGACGGCGGCCTTCGCGTTGCGGACGGCGTCCTCGATGCGGTGCTTGCGCTCCTTCAGCTCGACCTCGGTGGCCGCGCCGACCTTGATCACCGCGACGCCGCCAGCCAGCTTGGCCAGCCGCTCCTGCAGCTTCTCGCGGTCGTAGTCGGAGTCGCTCCGGTCGATCTCGGCCCGGATCTGGTTGACCCGGCCCTGGATCTGCTCGGCGTCGCCGGCACCGTCGACGATGGTGGTCTCGTCCTTGGTCACCACGACCTTGCGGGCGCGGCCCAGCATGTCGAGGCCGACGGCGTCCAGCTTGAGGCCGACCTCCTCGCTGATGACCTGGCCACCGGTGAGGATGGCGATGTCGGCCAGCATGGCCTTGCGGCGGTCACCGAAGCCCGGCGCCTTCACGGCGACCGACTTGAAGGTGCCCCGGACCTTGTTGACGACCAGGGTCGCCAGGGCCTCGCCCTCGATGTCCTCGGAGATGATCAGCAGCGGCTTGCCCGACTGCATGACCTTCTCCAGGATCGGGAGCAGGTCCTTCACCGACGAGATCTTGCTGTTGACGATCAGGAGGTAGGGGTCGTCGAAGACGGCCTCCATGCGCTCCGGGTCGGTCATGAAGTAGGCCGAGATGTAGCCCTTGTCGAAGCGCATACCCTCGGTGAGCTCCAGCTCCAGCCCGAAGGTGTTGCTCTCCTCGACGGTGATGACGCCTTCCTTGCCCACCTTGTCCATCGCCTCGGCGATGATCTCGCCGACGCTGGTGTCACCGGCGGAGATGGAGGCGGTGGAGGCGATCTGCTCCTTGGTCTCGACGTCCTTGGCGAGCTTGAGCAGCTCCTCCGAGACGCTGGCCACGGCGGCCTCGATGCCCCGCTTCAGGGCGATCGGGTTGGCACCGGCGGCCACGTTGCGCAGGCCCTCGCGGACCAGGGCCTGGGCCAGGACGGTCGCCGTCGTCGTGCCGTCACCGGCGACGTCGTCGGTCTTCTTCGCGACCTCCTTGACCAGCTCGGCGCCGATCTTCTCGTAGGGGTCCTCGAGCTCGATCTCCTTGGCGATGCTCACACCATCGTTGGTGATGGTGGGGGCACCCCACTTCTTCTCGAGCACGACGTTGCGGCCCTTGGGGCCGAGCGTCACCTTCACGGCGTCGGCGAGCTGGTTCATGCCCCGCTCGAGGCCGCGGCGCGCCTCTTCGTCGAACGCGATCATCTTGGCCATACGGCGTTGTCCTCCTGGACACTCACGGGCCACCCGGAGTGTGTGTCCCGGATGGGCCGCCTGGTGTACGCACCTTGGGACGTCGCCACCTGGCGACGACGACGTCTCCTCGGCCGGGCCGGATAGCCCGCGACGACCGGCCATGTGCCGCAGCCGCGTCTGGACGCCGCTACGACCGTGGCCCTACCGCCCCGACCGTTGGCACTCGCGGTATGCGAGTGCCAATGACTTGTTTAGCACTCTCCCCTGCCGAGTGCAAGCACGATCGCCCCGGTCAGCCGAGTTCGCCGGTCAGCCGCGCGCTGTCCACCGGCCCCTCGTGGGCCCGCTGCTCGGCGTACGTGACGACCAGGCCGACCAGCTGGGCGAGGTGGGTGGGCAGGGCCAGCACCGCGCCCACCAGCGTCACCGCGAGCACGCCGATCGCCGTGCCCGGCGACTCCAGCGGGGTGGTGCCGAACGGCAGCGTGCCGATGCCCTCCACCATGCCGGCGGCCCCGCTGCCGACGATGACCGCCGCCGCCACCAGCGCCACCCGGCCGAGCAGCAGACCGAGCCGGTCGTGGAACATCCGGAAGGAACGGCCGATCGGGTGCTGCCGCTCGAACAGGTAGACCGGGCCGGCCATGCTCAGCGCGAAGGCGAAGTAGATCCCGGGGATCACGCAGAAACAGACCCCGAGCCCGATGATCACGCTCATCAGCAGGGTCCAGCCCCAGAGGCCGAGCGCCCGGCGCGCCCCGTAGGAGAGGGCCGCACCCACGCTCACCGGTTGACCGGCCGCCTGCCGGGTGACCACCCAGGTGCCGGCCGCCCAGCCCAGGCTCTGCACGAAACCGAAGACGAGGGCGCTGCCGAGCACCACGAACAGCAGGATGCCCGTGTCGGCCAGGAAGGTGTCGGGCAGCGCGGCGGGATCGTCGGCCATCGACTCCTCCCACTTCGCGGACGGGTCGACGACGAGCGAGAGCACCGACACCACCAGGGCCGGCAGCACCTGGGTGAGCAGCAGGATCGGCAGCAGCAGCCGCCAGCCCCGGCGCACCGCGCCGACGCACCGGCCGAACCAGCCGTTGACGCCGGCGCCGGGCGGGGTGACGAGCAGGTCGGCCGGATCGAGGCCGTGCCCCGGCGGGTACCACCCGTGGACCGGCTGCCCGGGATAGGCGACCGGGGCGCCCGGGTACCACGGCTGCCCGCCGTACGGCCCGGAGCCGACCGGATACCCGCCGGTGGGCGGGAAGACCCAGTCCTGCGGCTGTTGCGGGCCCGCCGGCGCAGCGCCGCCCGGGCCGACGGGTGGCGTCGCGGCGGGGTCGGGATCTCCCGGGGGCGGCGCGGCCTGGGGCGGCTGGTCGGACATGAACCCTCCTCAGCGATGGCTGGAACGGCTCACGATCCTCCCCTGCCGGCGCAACCGGGCCGAGGCCCGCCCCCGTGGGGCGGGCCGGCCGACGGCTGCCCGGCCCCGCCGGACCACCCCCGGCCGGCGCCTCACGACCGGTGGCCGGGAAGTCGGTCGGCGCGGGGGCGCGGGAGAGACGCCCGTCAGGCGATGACGCGCACGCGCTCGGCCTGGGGACCCTTCTGGCCCTGGGTGATCTCGAACTCGACCCGCTGGCCGTCGTCCAGCGCCTTGTAGCCGTCCATCTCGATCGCCGAGAAGTGGACGAAGACGTCCTGCCCGCCGTCGACGGCGATGAAGCCGTAGCCCTTTTCGGAGTTGAACCACTTCACGGTGCCCTCTGCCACGGTGCACTTCCTCACTCTGCGCGGCGTTCCACGACCCCGGAGGCCGGGCGGGCCGGCACCAGGAGGACCACCGGATCGGCGATCGACGAGGGCCGCTGAAACGGTGACCGAAATCGCACGCTACACGAAGCGTGACGACGGCGCACGACCACAAATCGGACATACTTCGATCGACCGCCATCGGCGGTCATCGCTGTGATAGGCATTCGTCATGACGAGCACGCCCGGCGGTTCGGGGCCGACGCGGCGGGCGGAGATCCGGCGGGTCCGGCCCCGGGACGCGGCCCGGATGCGGGCGCTGCGGCTGGAGATGCTCGCCGACGCCCCGCTGGCCTTCCTGGAGACCCTCGCCGACGCGGCGGCCCGGTCGCACGCGGACTACGCCGCCCGCATCGCGTCCGTCTCCGTCGGGGCGGGCACCGCGCAGTTCGTCGCGGACCCGGGCGGCCGGCTCGTCGGGCACGCCGGCGGCACGGCGGTCCCTGGGGAGCCGGGGCTGACCGTGGTGTACGCCGTCTACGTCACCCCGCCCTGGCGGGGCACGGGCCTCCTCGGCGACCTGGTCGACGCGGTCGCGTCCTGGTCCCGCGCCTGCGGTCGCCCCGAACTGATGCTGGAGGTCGTGGTCGGCAACGACCGGGCCTACCGCGCCTACCGGCGGCTGGGCTTCGTCGACACCGGCGTACGCGTCCCGCACCCCACCGTTGCGGCGCTCACCGAACTCCAGATGCGCCGCCCGGCCTGACCCGGCTGCCCGGACCGACCCGTGCGGGGCCGGTCCGGGCAGCCGGAGGGATCACGCGTGCCGGCGGGACTGCACGATGCGGAACCGGTTGGCCACGTAGGCGCCGTCGGTCAGCGCCGAGTTGGCCGCCGCGTTGGCGCCGCTGCCGTGGAAGTCGGAGAAGGCCGCCGACTGGTTCACGAAGACCCCGCCGGTCAGGTTGCAGGACAGGTGCACCCCGACCTCGATCGCCGCGGCCTCGGCCGCGTCGAGGACCGCCTCGTCGGTGGAGTAGACCGCCGCGGTGAGCGCGCCCTTCTCGCCGACCGTGGCGCGCAGGATCTCCAGGCTGTGCGCGGTGGAGTCCGTGGCGATCGCGAACGAGATCGGCCCGAACCACTCCTTCGAGTAGGTCGCGGTGTCGTCGGCCGCCAGCCTGACCACCGTCGGGGTGCGGACCACCGCGCCGGGGAAGGCGGGATGCTCGACCGTACGCGACTCCAGCACCGCCTCGCCGACCTTGGTGACCTCGTCGAGGCGCTCCAGCACCCCGTCGTTGACGATCGCGCCGGTCATCTCCACCCCGCGCGCCGGGTCGGCGATGATCTTGGCAACCGCCGCGGCGATCCCGCCCGCCACCTCGTCGAAGCTCTTGTGCCCCTGGTCGGTCTCGATGCCGTCGCCGGGGATCAGGATGTTCTGCGACGTGGTGCACATCTGGCCGCTGTAGAGGCTCAGGGTGAAGCCGAGGTTGCGGCACATCCCGGCGAAGTCGTCGGTGGAGTCGATCACCACCGTGTTCAGCCCGGCCTTCTCGGTGTAAACCGCCGCCTGCCGGGCGTTGGCCTCCAGCCAGTCGCCGTACTCGGTGGAACCGGTGAAGTCGATGATCTTCACGGCCGGGTGCAGGGCCAGCGTGGAGGCGAGCTTCTCCCCGGGGGCCTCGGGGGCGAGCAGCACCAGGTTCGGGTCGAAGCCGGCCTCGGCGAGCACCTCGCGGGCGTACTTCACCGTGATCGCCAGCGGCAGCACGGCGCGCGGGTGCGGCTTGACGACCACCGGGTTGCCGGTGACCAGCGAGGCGAACAGCCCCGGGTACGAGTTCCAGGTCGGGAAGGTGTTGCAGCCGATCACCAGCGCCACGCCACGGGGCACCACGTGGAAGGTCTTGGTCATCCGCAGCGGGTCGCCCTTGCCGGCCGCCTTCTCCCAGCCCGCCGTCCCCGGGTGCCGGGTCATCTCCGCGTACGCGTAGGCGACCGCCTCCAGCGCGCGGTCCAGCGCGTGCGCGCCGCCGGCCTGGAAGGCCATCACGAAGGCCTGGCCGCTGGTGAACTGCACCGCGTTCGCCAGCTCGAAGATGTGCTTGTGCAGCCGGTCGAGGATCTCCAGGCAGACCCCCGCCCGGGCCTGCGGGCCGGCGTCGCGCCAGCCGGGCAGGGCGGCGGAGGCGGCGGCGACCAGCTCGTCGGCGCCGGCGTGCGGGTAGCGGACGTTCAGCTCGACGCCGAACGGGCTGGTCTCGGTGGCGACCCGGTCGGCCGCGCCCGGCTGGTCGAGGGGGAAGTCACCGCCGAGGTACGCCTCGAAGGCGGCCTTGCCGTCGGCAGCGGCGGTCTCCCCGTAGACCCGGGGGCTGGGCGACTCGGGGTAGGCGGACCAGTACCCGCGCTCCGTGATGGCGGTCAGCGCCCGGGTCAGGGTGTCGGCGTGCCTGTCGTACAGGGGGTGCGGGGTCTCCGTCATGCCCGCCATCATGCAACAGAAAGCACCAGGATCAGTAGGGCCGTGTCACAACTCAGATCGTGAGCTGCCAGTCGGTCCAACCGTCGACGGGGCGGAACCCGAGCTGCTCGTTGATCCGCACCATGTGGGCGTTCTCGGCCGCGTTGAAGGTGTCGATCGCGCGTACCGCCGGCTCGTGGGCCAGCAGGTGGCGCAGGTTCTCGCCCTTGGTGAGCAGGCCGAGCCGGTGGCCGCGGTGCTCCGGGTCGACGATGGTGATCTGCTGGAACGCGTGCCAGTCGGCCGACGGCCCCACGTCGAGCAGGGTCCAGGCGACCACCCGGCCGGACGCCTCGTGGCGCGCCGCCGTGTGGTAGCGCCGCCGCCCCCGCGCCTCCAGCGCCCGCTCGATGCCACGGACCCGTTCGACGTCGATCCGCTCCGGCTCCCACTCCACGTCACCCAGGGGCGCGTCGGCCATCAGCCGGCCGTCGAGGTAGGCGATGTCGGCGGCGTACTCCTCGGGGGTGTTCCCCTGCCAGCGCAGGAGGCGGTAGCCGGCGGCCCGGCCCCGGGCCTCGGCCAGGGCGGCGTCCAGGCCGTCCTGGTCAAGCCGGGTGGTGTCGAGCCGGCGGCGGACCTCCGCCAGCGCGGGCCGGGCGCCGGTCGACGCGGCGAAGGCGGCGGCGGCCCCGGAGCGGGCCGGGCCGCCGGGCAGCGCGGAGACCGCCATCGCCAGCACCCGCTTGCGGCCCCGCTCCCGCAGCAGGCGTACGCCGTGGTCGTGCAGCGCCCGGCCGACGCCGCGACGCCGGCACTCCGGGTGCACGACCACCTCGGCCGTGGCGTTCTCGATGTTGTCGAGCTGCGGAAGGTCCAGCGCGAGGTAGCCGGCCGGCACGCCGTCGAGCCGGGCCAGCGCCCAGAGCGGCTCGTTGCCCGGCATCGGGTGCCGGATCGCCGCCTCGAAGCGCCGCCGGCAGAGGGGCGGGAAGTCCGGCAGGTCGACGTCGTTGGCCTCCGCGCCGATCCGGTACGCCTCGTCGATCGCGGCCTGGTCGGCGGCGTCGAGCGGCGCGATCGCGATGCTCATCGGCCGAGGATGCGCCACACGACGACGATCGGGCCAGCGAATTAACCGCTGGCCCGATCGGAAGTTGGTCGGGAGGGACGCTCGCACAACGCCTCCGGCGTTGGGTCGCAAGAACTGAAAGTCTCCGGCGAAACGCCCTCCCGCACGGAGCATCTTGCGCCGTCCGGTTCCTGCCGTCAAGTCCTTGTCGGCGCGTTTTCCGCACTCACAGCGAAAACCCAGTTACCCCCCGAATCCCCCACCCCCACCCTCGGACCCCGGGGTCCCGAGCGTCGATCATGAGGTTGGCGGCACTGTTCGCGATCGACTTCGCCGCCAACCTCATGATCGACGCGGAGAAGGGCGCGCGGCCAGGGTGGAGGTGGGGTGGGGGGTGGGGGTGGGGTGGGGGTGGGGGTGGGAGAGGGTCAGCCGAGGAGGCCGGCGTCGCGGGCGGCGCGCAGGGAGGGCTTGATGCGGTGGGTGGGGCCGACCTCGCCGGCCACCGCGTCGAGGGTCTTGAGGCCCTCGCCGGTGTTGAAGACGACAGTCTCCGCGGTCGGGTCGAGGCGGCCGGACTCGACCAGCTTGCGCAGTACGGCCACGGTCACCCCGCCGGCGGTCTCGGCGAAGACGCCGGTGGTCCGGGCCAGCAGCCGGATGCCGGCGCGGATCTCGTCGTCGTCGACGTACTCCATCCAGCCCCCGGTGCGGCGCACCGCCTCCAGCGCGTAGACGCCGGCGGCCGGGTCGCCGATGTTGAGGGACTTGGCGATGCCGGTCGGCTTGACGGGCGTGATGGTGTCGGTGTCGGCGTGCAGGGCGGTGGCGATGGGGTTGCAGCCGGCCGACTGCGCGCCGAACACCTTCCAGCCGCCGGCCGGCGCCTCGACCAGGCCGATCTCCACCAACTCGGCGAACGCCTTGTCGATCTTGGTGAGCAGCTCGCCGGAGGCCATCGGGATCACCACCTGGGCGGGGATCCGCCAGCCGAGCTGCTCGGCGACCTCGTAGCCGAGCGTCTTCGAGCCCTCGGCGTAGTACGGGCGCACGTTGACGTTGACGAAGGCGGTGTCCTCGAACTCGTCCGTCTCCACCAGCTCGCCGCAGAGGCGGTTCACGTCGTCGTACGAGCCGTCGATGGCGACCAGTTCGCCGCCGTAGACGGCGGTGGTGATGACCTTGCCCTGCTCGAGGTCGCCGGGGATGAAGACCACCGAGGGCGCGCCGGCCCGGGCGGCGTGCGCGGCGACCGAGTTGGCCAGGTTGCCGGTGGAGGCGCAGGCGTAGCGGCTGAAGCCGAGCGCACGGGCGGCGGTCAGCGCCACCGAGACCACCCGGTCCTTGAACGAGTGGGTCGGGTTGGCGCTGTCGTCCTTGACCCAGAGCGGGGCGGTGATGCCCAGCTCGGCGGCGAGGTTCGGGGCGGCCACCAGTGGGGTGAAGCCCGGGTCGAGGGTGACGCGGGTGGCCGGGTCCTGGCCGGCGGGCAGCAGCGCCGCGTACCGCCAGATGTTCTGCGGGCCCGCCTCGATCTGCTCCCGCGTGACCGTCGCCAGCGCGGCGGCGTCGTAGTCGACCTCCAGCGGGCCGAAACACTCGTAGCAGGCGTGCTGGGCGGCGAGCGGGTAGCGGGCCGAACAGGCGCGGCAGACCAGGGCGCGGGCGGGGCTGGCGGCGGTGTCGATGCCGGAGGGGGCGAACGTCGACGTCATGTCGAGGGTCCTCTCATCTTTCCCCGCATCGCACCCTGCGGCGGGGACGGAATTGGCACCTGCCCCGCCGGTCGCTCTGCGGTGAGCGCGCGGGGTGGTTGCCGGGGCGTCGTCGGGCCGTATCCCTCAGCCCCTCTGGATGAGGTATGCAGTTGTGCCATCGAGTCTAAGCACCGACGCCGCCCGGATCGACGGGAGATCCCACGCTGTGAGCGATCCCGCAGCCGCCGTCGGGCGGGCGGCGGACCTTCCTCGACGGTACGGATTCAGGCGGTCACCGAGCGGGAGTCGGCGGGGCGTCGGGCGCGCAGCGCGGTGTCGACCGCCCACGCGCCGGGACCGAACACGGCGATCAGCAGGAACGACCAGCAGAACAGGACGGCCAGCTCACCGCCGTTGCGCAGCGGGAGCAGCGCGTCGGGCTGGTGCACCACGAAGTACGCGTAGGCCATCGAGCCGGACGCCAGCAGGGCCGCCGCCCGGGTCAACAGCCCGACGAGCACCAGCCCGCCGCAGACCGCCTGGATCAGCGCGGCCCACCACCCCGGCCACTCGCCGAGTGGGACCGCCTCGCCGGTGCCACGGCTGCCGCCGAGCACCCCGAGCAGCGAGGCCAGGCCGTGGCAGAGGAAGAGCAGGCCGACGACGGCGCGGAACAGGGACAGGGCCGGGCCACCGATCCGGTCAGTGAGCATCAGGGCACCTCCGGGCAGGACGACGGGACGACACCAGGATGCCGTCGGACATTTGGCGATGTCGATCGAATCCCCCTCCTTGGGAACGCTCCCACGGTGAGCCGACGCACCGTCCACAGAGGCGCTGGCGCGGGCCCGTTACCGTGCGGGCACATCGACGGAAAGGAACGCGCGATGCGTCGCAAGCTCGTCCCGGTGGTGGCGCTCTCCATGGCCTGCCTGCTGGCGCTCACCACCGCCTGCTCCACCGGCAACCGCAAGAAGCGGAACCGGTCCGCCGACCGGCCCGCCGGCACCGCCGCCAAGCGGGACGACGTCGACACCACCCCGGCGACCACCCGGGCGACCCCGAGCCCTCGCCGCACCGGCGACCGGCTCACCTGCCTCGAACTGCGCGACACCCGGGTCGGCAGCAGGAAGGTCCGCTACCGGGAGTACGCCGCCCCGATCCGCCTCACGGACGGCCGGTGGGCCGACCGGAACGGCACGACGGTGGAGTTGCAGAGGCCGTGCGCCGTCGGCGATCTCGACGGCGACGGCGCGGGCGACGCGATCGGCGTGGTCATGCTCGACGGCGGCGGCACCGGCCGCTTCTTCACCCTCGCCGCCTGGCTCAACGTTGACGGCGAACCGGACTACCAGGCCCAGGTCGACCTCGGCGACCGTACGCCGGTGGAGAGCGTCAGCGTGCGCGACGGCAGGGCGACGGTGGTCTACCTGACCCGGCCGGCGGACGGCCCGATGGCGGAGCTGAGCATCCGGCGCACCGCCGTCTACCAGCTCAGGGGCACGACGCTGGCCGAGCTGAGCCACACCGACGCCCGGGTGACCGGGGCGTCCGGCGACGGGGGCACCGCCGACGCCCCGGGCGCGGGGGACACGGTCCCCGACGCCGACTCCCCCACCCGCAAGCGCAGGTCCCGCTCCCGCTGACCTCCCCGGGAACTTGTCGCCTCAGTCCGGGACCGGCCGGTGGACTGGTGGCCTCGGCAGCCGCACGCTCCTGGTGGCCGGGCAGTTCTGCTGACTCACCTCGCCGAGGCAGCCCCACCCCGAGGTCGGCACGCGCTCGAAGTACTGCACGGGCTGCGACGGGATCGCCTCGGTGGTGAACGTGCCGGTGCCGCTCGGGATGCGCTGCTCGTGGGAACCGGTCGTGTCGGTGTACGAGGCGACGATGTGCCACTCGCAGGTGTGGGTGGACACCTCCGGCTGGATGCGGAACGCCATGTTCGACTGACCGTTGCCCAGCTCGACGACGTTGCGACGGAAGTAGAGCTGGCCCTCCTGCGGCTCGCCCTCGTCGAGGACGTACGGGCCGTGCGGTTTGTCCGTCGGCCCGCCGGTCAGGTCCCACAGCAGGCCCTGCCGGGACTCGGCACCCGCCGGGGGGATGACGACGACGGTCTGCGCGGTGGGTGCGCGGCACGAGTCCTTGACGGCGGTCATGTTGTTGATCGTGAGTCCGGCCGCGCGGTCGCTGTTGAGGTTCAGGTCGAACGTCTGGGCATTGCCGCGGTTCTCGTTGCCGTCCTCGAAGGGCGCCACATAGGACGCGTCCTCGACGATCCGGCCGCCGAGCGGCTTCATGAACTCCCACACCCGCGACGCGTCGCCGTTCAGGGCGGTCAGGGTGGCCTGCTCGCCCTCGGTCAGCGGCCGGTCGAGCAGCACGGCGAATGCCTCGGGCAGGAACTGGTCGTAGTCGAGGGGAGTGACGGTGGGCACGAACGCGGACTGCTCCCGGTCGACCGCCTGCTGAGCCTGCCTGTCCGAGCGGGCCCGATCGGTGGCCGTCGACCGGTCCAGGAGGAGGTTGGCGTGGTAGGCGAACAGCACGCCGAGCACGACGACGACGGCGGCGACGGTCGCGTACACCGCACGCTGCTTCGGCGGAAGCCCGCGAAACCCGGGCAGGCGCTCATCCGCCAGCACGGCCCAGGCCTTCGCCCCGGGCGACGGCCCGGCCGGCTGCGCCGGTGACGGTACGGGCGGAGACACCGACGCCGGCCCACCCGGCGGCACGGGCGGAGACACGGACGACGACTCGGCCGGCGGCACGGGCGAAGACACCGACGACGGCTCAGCCGGCGGCACGGGCGAGGACACGGACGGCGGCTCGACCTGCGGCACGGGCGGGGACACGGACGACGGCTCGGCCGGCGGCTCAGGTGGCGGCACGGCGGGAGGAGTGGCCATACCCGATTCTCACCCACCGGCACCACTCCCTCACCGAGAGCGTCCGGACGATGTCCGGACAGGAGCGCCGCACCCGCCGCCACCTCGCCCGGGTGTTCCGGGCCGGTTGATGTCGTAGGCGATTCAGCTCGACAGGAACCGCAGGGGTGACCCGCTCCGGCCGGTCGCACCGACGGGGCAGCTCGACAGGGCCCACCGAACCTCCACCGGGCGGGTGTCTGCGGATCGGTGGCGCGCCGGCCGGTGCGATGATCGGGCGATGGCACTCCCCGCGCGCCGACTCGCGCGCCGACCCGCACGCCGGCCCGCGGACCGACCTGCACCGGGCTCTCGCGGCGGCGTTCCAGGTCCGGCACGGACGGTCGGGCTCGCGATCGCCGGCCTCGTCCTGCTCGGCGCCTGTGCGCCGGCGACCGACCCGCCGTCGGCCGACCCGCCATCGGCCGACCCGCCATCGGCCGATCCGGCACCGACCACGATGCCCGGCACGATGCCGACAGCGTCCGCGACGGCGACGGCGTTCTGGGCCACTCCCACTACCGAGTGCCCGGCATCCGGCGTCCGGATCAGTTCGCCGGGCACCAGCGCCGCGATGGGTCTGCGCGCGCTCGGCCTGGAACTGGTCAACTGCGGCACGAAGCCCTACCGGCTCGACGGCTACCCCGTGCTGCGCCTGTTCGACGGCGACGGCGACCCCATACCGGTCCGGGTGGTCGACGGGGCCAAGGAGATCACGTCGGGCTTCGACGACCCGCCCCGGCCGTTGACCCTGCGGCCCGGCGAGCGGGCCGGCGCCGCCGTGCTCTGGCGCAACCTGGTCACCGATTCGACGGTCGTCGCCACCAACGGCGAGCGCCTGGAGGTCGCGCCCGCCGTGGGCGTGCCCGCGCAGGTCGTCGGCCTGGACGGGCCCATCGACCTCGGCAACACGGGTCGGATCGGCGTGAGCGCATGGAAGAAGAGGGCGCCCGACCCGGCACCGACGCCGACCCGGCTGGACAGCCCGGTGCCGGGCAGGTCGGCGCCGGGCAGCCCCGTGCCGCTGCCGTGAGGCGTCCAGCCCCGCACAGCAACACGCGGCCGACCCCGGCGTCTCAGCTGGTGACGTCCTTGCGGGTGAAGCGCCAGAAGGCGAGCCCCCAGAACAGCGTCGCGTAGCTGATCGCCGAGATCGCGCCGCGTACCACGTCGTCGGTCTGCACCGGCGTCGACAGCAGCCCCAGCCAGGCGGTGCTGTAGTGCGTCGGCAGGAACGCGCGCAGCGCGCCCAGGGCGGTGATCTGGTCGAGGATGCTGGAGAGGATCCAGAGCAGCACCGCGCCGCCGACCGCGCCCAGCGCGGCGTCCGTCACCACCGACAGCAGGAACGCCAGGCCGGCCACCACCAGGAGTACGACCGCCAGGTAGCCGAGCACGCCCAGCAGCCGCAGCAGCCCCTCGCCCGGTTCGAGCTGGGCCGCCACGGTGCTACGCAACGGCTCCCAGCCGTAGCGCAGCGTGCCGATCAGCAGGGCGGTGCCGGCGAGCAGCAGCAGCGCCAGGGCCGAGTAGACGAGCGCGACGAGCAGCTTCACCGTCAGCAGGCGGGCCCGGGGCACCGGCACCGCCAGCAGGTAGCGCAGGCTGCCCCAGCTCGCCTCGCTGGCCACCGTGTCCCCGCAGAACAGCGCCACCACCACGACCATCAGGAACGACGCCGAGACGAAGATGGTGAAGAGCGTGAAGTTCAGCCCGCCCGACGTGGCGAACTCCACCAGGCTGCCGAACTCCCCGCGCCCGTTGTCGTCGTCGTCGCCCGTGTCGAACTGGAACGCGATCAGGATGATCAGCGGCAGCAGCACCATGAAGCCGAGCGCGAGCTGCGTACGCCGCCGGGAGGCCTGCCGCCGGAACTCGGCGCCGAACGGCAGGGTCGCCGAGGGCCGGTAGCCGGCCGCCGCTCCCACCGTGGGTGACGTGCCCGCCATCATCGGTCCCCGCTTCCCCGAGAGTTTTCGCCCACCAGGGCGAGGAACGCGTCCTCCAGGCGGCGCCGCGGCACCACCCGGTCCACCCCGATGCCGGCCCGGACCAGCTCGGCGACCACCTCGCTGCGGGCGGTGCCGTTGGTGTCCACCACGAGCTGCCCCTCCCCGTCGGGAAGCACCCGCACCCCGTCCAGGCCGTCCAGCACCGCCCGGGCGGCCTCCGGGTCGGTCACGTCGAAGAGCACGCTGGGCGACTCGCCCACGATCTCCTCGACCGGGCCCGAGGCGACGATGCGGCCCTTGTTCACCACCACGGCGTGCGTACAGGTCTGCTCCACCTCGGCGAGCAGGTGGCTGGAGACCAGCACCGCCCGGCCGTCGGTGGCGTAGCGCTGGAGCACCCGGCGCATCTCCGCGATCTGCGGCGGATCGAGCCCGTCGGTCGGCTCGTCGAGCACCAGCAGCTCGGGCAGGCCCAGCATCGCCTGCGCGATGGCGAGGCGCTGTTTCATGCCGTGGCTGTAGTTCTTGATCCGCCGGTGCACGGAGTCGCCCAGGCCGGCGATCTCCAGGGCCTCCTCGAAGTGCGCGTCCTCGGCCGGCCGCCCGGTGGCCCGCCAGTACGCCTTCAGGTTCGCAAGCCCCGACAGGTGCGGCAGGAAGCCCGGCCCCTCGACCAGCGCGCCGATCCGGGACAGCACCGGCGACCCGGGCACCAACCGGTGCCCGAAGACGTAGATCTCGCCGGCGGTGGGCTGGGTCAGCCCCATCAGCACCCGCAGCGTGGTGGTCTTGCCCGCGCCGTTCGGGCCGAGCAGGCCGACGACCTGACCGGGGTGCACCTCGAAGTCCACGTTCGAGACGGCGACGAAGCCGTCCGCGTACTCCTTGCGGAGCTGCCGCACGGCCAGCGGGACGCCCGCGTACGCCGGGTGCACGGAACTGTCCTGGCGGCGGTGCCGGCGGCGGACCACGGCGACGACCACGACGAGCCCGACGGCGATCGCCGCGACCAGGCCGGCCAGCACCCAGCGCCACACGGTGGCGGAGGTGGGGATCGGGTCGCCGGCGACGGTCGGCAGGCTGACCGTGCTCCCGCCGGCCGAGACGGTGTGCACCGCCGGCTCGACGGGAGTGGCATACGCCTGGTCGGAGGTCGCCACCACCACGCGCAGCCGGTGCCCGGCCTCGAAGCGCCGGACGATCGCCGGCAGGGTGACGGTGACCGGCCGCGCCGCGTCGATCGTCGGCGGCAGGCCGGTGAGCCGGACCGGGGCGACCAGGCCGTTGGGCAGGGTGGCCGCGCCGTTGGGGTCGACGTCGTAGAGCTTGACGAAGAGCACCGCCTCCCCCGTCGGCGACGCCGCCCGGACGTCGACGGTCGGGGCGCCCACCACGTCCACCGCCTCGGCCAGCGGCTCCGACTCGAACCGGGCGTGCTGGCCGGGGATGTCCCCGGCCACGCCGCCGAGCAGCGACGACAACTCACCGGCGAAGGGCACCGAGGAGATGGCGGCCGGGTTACGCGACGGCGGGTTGGCCACGGGCTGGGCGGGGCCGGCCACCGGCACGTCCCGGCGGGCCGTGCCGGCGACGCCGGGGTAGTCGGCGTAGCGGTAGCCGGTGGCCACCAGTCCCCGGTCGAGGGCGTCGAAGCCGGCGATGCGGGACCAGGTGAAGTCGTCGCCCGGTGCGTCGCCCTCGCCCTTGACGTAGTGGTCGAGCCACTGCACGGTCAGGAACTTCACCCGGTCCGAGTCGGTCTTCGGGCCCTCGCCGCCGTCGTGCCCACCGGTGAACCAGGCCACCCGGACGGGCGTGCCGGCGGCAGCGATGCCACGCGCGTTGGCGTCGGCCTCGCCGAGCGGGAAGAGGGTGTCCGCCTCGCCCTGCACCAGCAGGGTCGGCGCCTTTATCCGGTCGAGCACCCCGGCAGGGCTGGAGCGGCGCAGCAGGTCCACGGCGGCCTGGTCGGCCCTACCGGTGGTGGCGATCCGCAGGTACGCGGCGCAGATGTCGGCGGCGAACCGGCCGCAGGCCGGGTCGGCCGCCCCGGCGGGCCCGCGTCCCGGTCCGGTGCCCGGCCCGGCGCCCGGACCCGGACTGGGCGGGCCGGCGGAGGCGGGCGCCCCCTCGGGCTGGGCGGCGCTGGTCCCGGAGAGCCCGGCCGGCCCGGAGCCGACGTTGCCGCCGCCGCCGAAGAAGAGGCCGGCCCAGCCGGACTTGAACACGCCGTCGGTGGGCTCCTTGCCCGTGCTCTCCGGCAGGAAGGAGCGGGACAGGTCGTTCCAGGTGATCATCGGCACGATCGCGTCGACGCGCTGGTCCTGCGCCGCGAGCAGCAGCGCCAGGCCACCGCCGTACGAGCCGCCGACGACGCCGACCTTCGGGTCCCCGGCGGCGTCGGTGCGGATCTCGGGCCGGGCGGCGAGCCAGTCCAGCAGGCGTTCGGCGTCCCGGACCTCGTAGTCCGGGTGGTCCAGGTGGATCTGCCCGCCGCTGCGGCCGAAGCCCCGCGCGGTCCAGGTGAGCACCGCGTAGCCGCGTCCGGCGAACTCCTCGGCGTCGGCGCGGACGGACTCCTTGGTGCCGCCGAAGCCGTGCGCCAGCAGCACCGCCGGCACCTTGTTCGCCGCCGAGGCGTCCTCCGGCAGGTAGAAGGTGGTGTCCAGGTCGACGGGCTCGTTCCCGGCCGGCCCGGAGCGGACGTTCACGAACGCCGCCTCGGTGCGGACGGCCGGCTCCTGCGGCAGGACGGCCCAGGTCACGGCGGCGGCGAGCAGCACGACGACCACCGTCGCGGCGACGGCGCGTCGGCGGGTGGGCAGGGCACGCCGGATCCACGCGGCCGACAACGGCGATCTCATTCGGCACACGGTACGGCCCGGATCCTGAGCGTTGGCTGAGATCCTCCGTACGTCCGTCCGGCTGATCCGATCGGTGTCGCACCGGCGCGGTCCAGACCGTCCCACCGAGATGAATTCGGATCACGTGAATTCCGATGTTCGTCGGAAATCAACTCCGATCCATCCTTGTCACTCTCTGGCCCGGCACGCACGGTGCCCGACGGGTGACCCAACGGTTACTTCGGGCTTCATGACGCAAAGCTGACCGTCCGGCGGCCGGAACGGCCCCCGCTGGTCGGTTAGTTTTCCGGTCCGGTGCACGGGACTTCACCGTCGACCCTCGACACCCCGCCGATCCCGTGCTCCCGCCGGAGGAGACAGACATGACCGTCCCCGCACCGCCGGCCCCCCGGCGGCCCGCCGCGGTGGGCCGCGTGCTGCCGCTGCTGCTCCTCGTCGCCCTGCTCGCGCCGATGACCCTGCTCTTCGTCCAGACCTGGCAGCTCACGGCCGACGACCGGGACCTGGCCGGGCGGGAACGGCTGGGCGTGGAGTACCTGCGCGCCCTCACCCCGGTCACCCACGCCCTGGTCGACGCCCAGTCCGCCGCCGTCGCCGCCCGGCCCGTCACCAGCGAGGCGCTGACCCGCGCGGTCGAGGCCGCCGCCTCCGTCGACGCGCGGATCGGCGACGAGTTGCGCACCCAGGAACGCTGGGCGGGCCTGCGGGCCAGGATCGAGGCGCTGGGCGCCCGCGGCCCCGCCGACCCGGAGGCGGCCTTCACCGCGTACGGCGAGGCCACCGACCTGCTGCTGGCCCTGCACGGCAAGGTCCGGGAAACGTCCGGGCTCGTCCGCGACCCCCGGCCGGACTCCTTCTTCCTCCAGCACGCGAGCCGGGACCTGCCCGAGACGGTGGTGGCGACCGGACGGCTGGCCGACCTGGCCGTGCTCGCCGCCCGCCGGCCCGCCGCCGACCGGAACCGCACCGCCGTCGAGATCGCCGCCCTCCGGGTGGGCGTCCTCACCCCGGCCGGCGACCTGGTCACCGACCTGCGGGCCGCCGTGGACAGCTCGGAGAGCGCCGACCTCGGCCCGAGCGTGCTGAACCCGCTCGACACCTACCAGCGGGCCGTCGAGGCGTTGGCGGCCCACTCCGCGCCGGCCGGTCGCGACGCGGAGACCGACCAGGCGCGGATCGCCGGCGCCCGGCTGAACGCGCAGACCGCCGCCGAGCAGCTCCAGCCCGTCATCCTGGACGAACTCGACGCGCTGCTCGCCGGACGCTCCCGCGACCTGGACCGGGACCGCTGGCTGACCGTGGCGGCCGGGGCGCTGGCCGTCCTGCTGTGGGCGGCGCTGGGCGCGGTGTGGCTCGCCGCCGTCCGGCGGGCCTCCGGGCGCACGGCACAGGCCCGGCAGGAGCGGTACGGCGCCGACGTCCCGCCGGAGGACACGCCGTGGCAGCCGGGCGCCGACCGGGACACGGAACCGCGTCAGCTCCAGCCGGCGGGTTCGGCCCGCGCGTCCGGGAGCGCGCAGTGGGGGACCTTCGATGCTGCTCGCTAGGCTCCGCATCCGGGGCAAGCTCGCGCTGCTCGTGGTCATCCCGCTGCTGAGCATGGTGGCGCTGGCCGTGCCGGCGGTGCTCGACCGCGTGGCTGCCGCGCAACGGGCCGGCGAGATCGCCGACCGGGTCCGCGTCGCCAGCCGGATCGGCAGCCTCGTGCAGGACCTGCAACAGGAGCGCGTCCTCTCGGTCGGGCTGCTGCTCGGCCGGGTCACCCGCAGCGAGCTGATGCAGAAGACCGCCGGCGTGGACGACCGGGTCGCCGACCTGCGGGCCGCCCCGGCAGGCCTGCTGCCGCCGGAGGTGACCGAGGCCCTGCACGGCGTACGCGGGCTCACCGACCTGCGTGCCGCGGTGCTCGCCGGCACCGCCACCCCCGACCAGATCATGGCCGCGTACGGGCCGGTCAGCACGGGACTGATCGACGCGCTGCGGCTGCCGTTCGGGGTGGACACCGACACGGCGGCCGGGCGGCAGGTGCTGGCGCTGGACGGGTTGCTCCGCGTCGACGAGGCGATGGGCGCCTGCGCCACCCTCATCGTGCTCGTCAAGGCCACCGGCTCGCCCCGGGCGAGCGCCTCGTACGTCGCCTGCATGGCGGGGCTGCGGGCGGACAACCAGGGGTTCCGCAGCCTGATCACGCCGGAGCAGCTGAAGCTGGTGACGCTCAACGACGCGGCCGTGGCCGCCCGGACCAGCACCGACTTCCTCACCAGGAGCGCGCTGGACCCGGCCGGCGCGACCAGGGACATCCCGCTGGACGCGCTCTTCCCGTCGGTCCGCTCGATGATCACCTTCGGGCAGTTCATCGAGAAGAAGCTCGTCGCCGACGTCATCGCCGAGGTGAGCGGGCAGCAACGCCGGGCGCTGACCGAGGCGTACCTGGTGGGCGGGATCGTCACCCTGATCCTCGCCCTGGTGGTGCTGCTCAGCGCGGCCGTCGCCCGGACGGTGGCCCGGCCGCTGACCCGGCTCACCCGCTCCGCCGACCGGGTGGCCCGGGTCGCCGAGGCGGAGCTGACCCGGGTCGCCGACGACGAGACCGAGGGCGCCGCACCGGTACGCCTCGACCCCGTCGACGTGCGCGCCCGCGACGAGATCGGCGACCTGGCCCGCGCGTTCGACCGGGTGCAGAGCACCGCCGCCCGGCTCGTGGAACGGCAGGTCGCCGGCCGGCGCAACGTGGCCCAGATGTTCGGCCACGTCGGCCGCCGTACGCAGAACCTCGTCGGCCGGCAGATCGCGCTGATCGACCGGCTGGAGCGGCAGGAGACCGACCCCGGCCGGCTGGAGCACCTGTACCGGCTCGACCACATCTCCAGCCGGCTGCGCCGCAACGCCGGCAGCCTGGTGGTGCTCTCCGGCTCGGCCGGCGCCGACCCCCACGTGGCGCCGGTGCCGCTCGGGGACGTGGTCCGGCTGGCGCTCGGCGAGATCGAGGACTACACCCGGGTCGACGTGCAGGTCCCGCCCGGCGTGTCGGTGGCGCCCGGCACCGTCGGCGACCTCGTCCTGGCGCTGGCCGAGCTGATGGAGAACGCGACGGTCTTCTCCCCGCCGCACACCCGGGTCACCGTGGGCGGCGAGCCGACCGGATCCGGCGCCCGGCTGACCGTGGTGGACCGGGGCATCGGCATGGCCCCGGAACGGCTGGCGGAGGAGAACGCCCGGCTCACCCGGCGGGAGCGGCTCGATCTCGCGCCGACCGAGGTGCTGGGGCTCTTCGTGGTGGGCCGGCTGGCCCGCCGGCACGGCTGGGAGGTGCGCCTGACGCCGACCGCCGGCGGCGGGGTGACCGCGCACCTGGCCGTCCCGGAGACGTCGCTGGTGGTCCACCGCGCCGAGCGGGCCGGCGTGACCGTGGCCCGGGCCGCCGTGCCCGCCCGCGACCGGCGCCCGCCCGACGCGCCGGAGGCCGCCCGGCCCCGGGCGGCGGTCGACGCGGCCCCGGCCGGGTCCGACGCGGTGGTCGGCGCGGCGCCGGCCAGGTCCGGGCCGGCGATCGGCGCGGCCCCGGCCGGGCCCGACGCGGTGGTCGGCGCGGCGCCGGAGGCGGCGCCGTCCGGGTTCGACGCGGCGCTGCTGAGCCGCGCCACCCGCAGCCTGGAGTCCGGCGCCTCCTGGGACGCGTTCAGCTCCGGTGGCGAACCGGCCGGCGTCGAGCTGCGGGCACCGGCCGGTACCGGGCCACCCGCACCGGCCGCAGCCGCCCCGCGGGGCATCCGGCAGCGGATACCCGGCGCCACCCTGCGCCCGGCCGGGCCGCCGGCCGCCCCGCCGAAGCCCGGGCCGGTGGAGGTCACCGACGCGGACCCGGCCGCCGCCCGCGCCCTCGTCGAGGCCGTCGAGTCGGGCGTACGTCGGGCCGAAGTGGGCCGGCGTACGCCCGACGGCACCGCGCCGGCCGGGCTGACCCGGCGGGTGCCCGGGGCGAACCTGACCGCCACGCCGGCCCGTCAGCCCGACAGCCCACCGGAGAACCCGGACGAGGTCCGCGACCTCCTCACCGCGTTCGAGGCGGGCGTCGCCCGCGCTCTGCGTGAAGTCAGCCAAGACCGCCGCTACGAAGAGGGAACATCACGGTGACCAGCCCCTTCCTGCACGACAACGTCGACCACCAGAACCCGGGCGCCGGGGACCTGAGCCCGGAGGCGCGCACCTTCAACTGGTTGCTGGACTCCTTCACCTCCAGCACGGCCGGCGTGCTGGAGGCCATCGCCGTCTCGTCGGACGGGCTGCTGATGGCCATGTCGGCGATCAAGGACCGCTCCAACGCGGAGCGGCTCGCCGCGGTGGTCTCCGGCATGACGAGCCTCGCCGGCGGCGCCGCGAGCTGGTACGCCCTCGGCGGGCTGAACCGGGTGGTCGTGGACATGGCCGAGGGCTACCTGCTGATCAGCGCGATCAGCAGCGGCTCCGTGCTCGGGGTGGTCGCCGACCGCTCGGCGAACCTCGGCACTGTCGCCTACGAGATGACGCTCTTCGCCGGGCGGGCCGGTGGCGCCCTCACCCCGAGACTGATCGCCGAACTGAAGAACGCCGCCCAGCAATGACCCCCGAGGTCGCCGGCGAGGGGCCGGACCCGGAACCCACGGTCCGGATCCGGCCCTACCTGCGCGCGTCGTCCCCGCACGACGCCCGGCCCGGCCTGCCGGCGACCACGGCCGCGCCGGCGGCGGAGGACGGGCCCGCCGGCCCGCGCCCGTTCGTGCTCACCGCCGGGCGGGTGGCCGGCGCCGACCCGGCGATCGGGCTGGAGACGCAGGTGACCGCCAGGCCGGCGGCCGACCGGGCTGCGCCGCCGACCTGGCTGGCGCCCGAGTTGCAGGCGATCGTCTCGCTCTGCGACGAGCCGATCTCGGTCGCCGAGATCTCCGCCCGTACCAGGCTGCACTTCGGCGTGACCCGGGTGCTGGTCGGCGACCTCCGCGCCGCCGGCCACCTGGACGTGCACGAGGGCGCCGACGCCCTCGATCCCGACATCATCCTGCGAGTGATTGATGGACTCCGTGCGATCTCCTGAATGGCCGGTCGCCCCGCTGGGCGGGATCGCCGCCAACAGCGCCGCCGCCCGGTACGGCTCCCCCACGGGGCCGCAGCCCGCCGCGTCCGCTCCGCCGCCGCACCGGGCGCCGGCAACCGGGGTGGCCGCCGTGCCCCGGCCGGCGCCGGCCGCCGCACCACCGATCCCGGTCAAGATCCTCATCGCCGGCGGCTTCGGGGTCGGCAAGACCACCACGGTCGGCGCGATCTCCGAGATCGCCCCGCTGACCACCGAGGCGGAGATGACCACCGCCGGGATCGGCGTCGACGACCCGGGCGTACGCTCCGCGAAGACCACCACCACGGTGGCGATGGACTTCGGCTGCGTCACCATCGACCGCAGCCTGAAGCTGTACCTGTTCGGCACGCCGGGTCAGGCCCGGTTCGGTTTCATGTGGGACGACCTGGCCCGGGGGGCGCTCGGCGCCCTCGTCGTGGTGGACAGCGCCCGGCTGGACGACTGCTACCCGGCGATCGACTTCTTCGAGCGGGCCGGCCTGCCCTTCGTGGTCGGGGTGAACGCGTTCGACGGGCGGCTGGCGCACGACCTCGACGCGATCCGGTGGGCGCTGGCCGTCGGCGACCACGTGCCCCTGGTGCAGTTCGACGCCCGGGACCGGCTCTCGGTGCGGGACGCCCTGCTGGTCGTCCTGGACCGCGCACTCGAGCGGGCCACCCGGGAGGGGAAGTCCTGAACCGTTCCGGCGGTTCGACCCGTTTCACGAGAAGGGGTGGTCGTGATGAGAGGTGGACTGGACGAGACACTGGCCCGGATGGCCCGCCGCGAGGAGGCGCTGCGACGGCGGGCGGCCGACGCGGAGGCGACGGGCGGGGAGGCCGTCGCGGCGTCGGAGGCGCGGGGCGGATCCGACCCGGGGCGCGCCGACGTCCGGGGCGAGGGGCGCAACGCCGGACCCGGCTGGGCCGACGCGCGGCGGGGCGCGGAACCCCGTGACCCCGTGGTGGAGATCGCCGAGGCGGTCCGCCGGGTGGTGGCCGGCCATCCCGGCACGGCGGTCAGCATCCGGGTCGAGCACGACGGGCAGGCGTACCCGCTGCGGGTCGCCTGGACCGACGCGGGCGTGACGGTCGACGCGGAGGCCCCCGCGCCGCCGCCGGCGTGGCCGATGTCGGTCAAGACGGTGCCGGCCTGGACGCCGGCCCAGGAGGGGCTGACCCCCGACCCGGCGGCGCGGCTGGCCGAGCTGATCCGCCGCGACCCCGCCCTGCTCGGGGACGGTGACGCTCCTCGCGGAGCGCGGAACGCGCCGGGGACGGGCAGGGCGTGACCACGGCGGCTAGGGTCGGGCGGTGGCGGAACCCGACCTGACCCTGACCGCGAGCCTGCGGCCGGCGGCCCTCGACGCCCGACGGGGCGTCGTCCGGCTGCACCCGGAGGTGCTCACCGCGCTGGCGCTGCGTCCCGGCGACCCGGTGCGGCTGGCAGGCCGGCGGGTGACCGCCGGCATCGTCGCGCCGGCCGAGCCGACCGCCAGCACCGCGCTGCTCTACGCCGACGACCTGATGCTGGGCAACCTCGGCATCCGCGACGGCGCCCAGGTGACGGTGAGCCGCCTGCCGGTCACGCCGGCCCGTCGGGTGCTCCTCGCCGGTCCGGCGCAGATCGCCGCCGTGGTCTCGCCCGAGATGCTCCGGCTGGCCCTGCTCGGCAAGGTGGTGACGACCGGGGACGACGTGTCGCTGCTGCCGCAGGACGTGCTGCCCGACGCCTCGGTGCGCAGCCTGGTGGAGGCCGCCCGGCGCAGCCTCTCCAACAGCGTCGGGTACGCCTGGACCAGCACGCTGCTCGCCGTGGTCGCCGCCGAGCCTGACACCGGCTCGCTGGTCACCATGGACACGGTGGTCGGTTGGGAACACGGTCAGGCGACCCACGGCTCCGCCGGCACCGGACCCGCCGCGCGGGGGCGACGCCTCGACGCGGCCGGCCCGACGGCGAACGGGACCGCGCCGGGCCGGGCACCCGCCACGGGCGCCGGCCTGGCGGACGTACGCCCCCCGGGCACCGTGGACGCCACCGGGCGGACCGTCGGGAGCGTCGACGACGCGCCGCCCGCGGTGGACGAGCTGCCCGGGCTGCGGGCGCAGGCCGAGGAGCTGACCGAGCTGCTCGACCTCGGCTTCCACCACCGGGAGGTGCTCGGCCGGCTCGGCACGACCGTCTCGCTGGGCGTCCTGATCGCCGGGCCGGCCGGCTCCGGCAAGGCGGCGCTCGTGCGGGCCGTGGCCGCCCGGGTCGGGGCCCGGGTCAGCCCGCTCTGGGCCCCCGAGGTGGCCGCGCTGACCAACCAGGCCGCCGCCGACCGGCTGCGCGCCGCCGCCGCCGAGGCGCGCGCCGACGGCCCCGGGGTGCTGCTGGTCACCGACGTGGAGGCGCTCGCCCCGGCGGACGGGCCGGGGCCGGTGGCGACCGTGTTCCGGCAGGTGGTCGCCGAGACCGTACGGGCGGGGGCGGCGGTCGTCTGCACCACCGGCCGGCCCGAGGCCGTCGACCCCGCGCTGCGCGCCCCGGACCTGCTCTCGCTGCGGATCAGCGTGCCGCTGCCGGACGCGGCCCTGCGCCGGGAGCAGTTGACGGTGCTGACCCGGCAGGTCCCGCTCGCCGACGACGTGCGGCTCGACGAGGTCGCCGGGCGTACCCCCGGCTTCGTCGCCGCCGACCTGGCCGCGCTGCTGCGCGAGGCCGGGGTGCGCGCGGCGCTGCGGCAGAAGTCGGCCGAGACGCCGACGGTGGCGATGGCCGACTTCACCGCCGCGCTGGAGGTGGTCCGCCCGACCACCATGGCCGCCTCCACCCTGGAGCTGGCCTCGGTGACGCTGGACGACGTGGGCGACCTGACGGAGGTCAAGGAGACGCTGACCGAGTCGGTGCTCTGGCCGCTGACCTACCCGGACACCTTCGCCCGGCTCGGCGTGCAGCCGCCGCGCGGGGTGCTCCTCTACGGCCCACCCGGCTGCGGCAAGACCTACCTGGTCACGGCGCTGGCCGGCTCGGGGCGGGCGAACGTGCTCTCGGTGAAGGGCGCGGAGCTGCTGTCGAAGTGGGTCGGCGAGAGCGAGCGCGCGGTCCGCGAGCTGTTCCGCCGGGCCCGGGAGGCCGCGCCCACCCTGATCTTCCTCGACGAGGTGGACGCGCTCGCCCCGGTACGCGGCCAGGCCAGCGACGGCGGCACCACCGACCGGGTGGTGGCCGCGCTGCTGACCGAACTGGACGGCGTGGAGACGCTGCGCAACGTGGTGGTGGTCGGCGCGACGAACCGCCCCGACCTGGTCGACCCGGCGCTGCTGCGCCCGGGACGGCTGGAACGGCTGGTCTACGTGCCGCCGCCGGACGGGCCGGCGCGGGCGGAGATCCTGCGCGCCTCGGCGCGGAACGTGCCGCTGGCGCCCGAGGTGGACCTCGTGGAGCTGGGCGGGGAGCTGGACGGCTTCTCGGCGGCGGACTGTGCCGCGCTGGTGCGGGAGGCGGCCCTGGCCGCCATGCGGGAGTCGCTGACGGCGTCCACGGTCACGGCCGCGCACGTGGCGGCAGCCCGCGCCCGGGTCCGCCCGTCCCTGGACCCGGCCCAGGTCGCCTGGCTCGCCGCGTACGCCGAGAAGCGGGCGGGCTGAGCGCCGCCTCCCACGGCCCGGCCGGGGGCGAGGGTGTGCCCGCCGGGGCGCTGTCGGGCTGATGTCGTGGACGACTCGTCAGTCGGTGGGCAGGAGGGGGCCGAGGGGCCCCAGGTCGAGGTTCAGGTCCTCGGGGGTGAGGCCGAAGTACTCGCGCAGCCCCGTCATCTGCTCCTCCAGTGCCATCAGCGTGGTGCCGATCCGTTCGACCTGCTCCTCGGTGAGGTCGCCGAGGTCGACCCGGCGCAGCGCCTGTCGCTCCATGAGCTGCCGCAGCAGCTCGATCACGGTGAGCACGAGGCTGGCCAGCCCCCGCTCGACGGAGTCCCGGTCGACGGCCAGCCGGCGGTCCAGCGGCGTCACCCGGGGCGGCTGCCACCGGGTGTCGCCGAGCGCGGCGGCGAGTTCGGCCGCCTCGTCCCGGCGGGTGCCACCGCCGCCCGCGCGGCCCGCGCCCGCTGTCCCGGCCCCGCCGTCCGCGTGCCTGCCCGGGCCGACCGCGCGGTCGCCGGGGGCGGTCATGCCGGCGTTCCCGGCGAGACGTCGTCCAAGGTGGCGTTCCGCAGCTCGGGCGGGGCGAGCGCGCCGACGGAGGCGACCAGTGCCCGCAGGGAGATCCGGACGAGGTCGACGTCGGCGATGGCGATGGTGATGTCGCCGCTGATCACCACGCCGGTGGCGAGGACCCGGTCGAGCAGGTCGACCAGGGCCACCGGCCGGTAGGCCAGCGGGTCGTCGGCGCTGCTGGCCGCGAGCGACGTGGTCACCACGCCGGCTCCCGGACGGTGAGCGCCGGCCCGGCGGACCGTTCCTCGGCGAAGGAGTACGGCGGCCACGGGCCGGTCAGCTCCAGCCGGATCTCCGGGTGCCGCCCGGCGAGCGCGCCGACCAGTTGGCGGAATCCGGCGACCGACCCGTGCCCGACCAGGTACGCCCCGTTGAGCACCATGGCGGTGGGTGCCCCGGAGAGCCGGCGGTCCTGCGGCGGGTGCCGTCGGGCGGCCGTTGCGTGCCCGGCCAGTGCCCCGTGCACGGCGGAGGCGGCGTCGGCGGCGATCCGCTGCCCCTCCTCGCGGGCGGTGAGCTGGGCCCGGCGCCGCCGCAGGTACGCCGCCCCGGCCCCGCCCGAATCGGCGGGCTCCGCCGCACGGGGCGTCGCGCCCGGCACGACGTAGCCCTTGACGCCCCACTCGTCGTGGCCCGTGAGCCGCTCCAGGACGGCGGTCAGCTCGACCCGGCGGGCGGTGAGCTGGCCCGCCACCCGGGCGTCGTCGTGGTGGACGGTCGCGAGCCGGGCGGGCACCACGGCGCCGCCGCGGGACAGGGCCGCGACCACCGCGTGGTGCGTCCGGGCCGCCCGCTCCAGCCAGGCCAGGTCCTCCAGGTTGCGGCGCAGCGCCTCCTCGCCGTACTCGGCCAGCGGCGCGGCGCTGACGACGGCGACCAGGCCCGCGGCCCGCACCGCGCGCACCGGAGCGCCGTCCATCCCGGCGGTCGTGGCGAGCAGGGCCGGGTCGACGTCCCGCGCCACGCCGTGCAGCCACACCCCGACGCCGAGGCTCGCCGGCCCGGTGGCGGGTACGAGGTCAGCCGTCGAACTCATCCCGCTCCTCCCTGCGGGCGGCCTCCCGGGCGACCCGGGGACGGCGTTCCGCCTCCACCTGCTCCGGGTCCCGGGGGCCGGGCTCCACCGGCGGCCGCGCCCGGGAGCTGAGCCACGGGTCGTGCTCCCACCAGTCGATGCCGATCTGCCGGGCCGTGTCGACCGAGGCGATGACCAGTCGCAGCTTGAGCGTCAGCAGCTCGATGTCGAGCAGGCTGACCCGGATGTCGCCAGCGATCACGATGCCCCGGTCGAGCACGCGTTCCAGGATGTCGCCGAGATTGGCCGGCTCGTGCCCGGCGGGCAGGACCTGGCCGGAGTTCTGCACCACCGGCGGCGGCTGCACGCTCACCTCAACCCACCTCGCCCTTCCCGCGCTGGTAGCGCCGCACCCGCCGGTAGCCGAGCAGGCCGCCCTCCAGGTCCAGCTCCACCTCGTAGAGGCCGAGCAGGTCGGTGGAGCTGGGGATCCGCCGGTCCTCGATGACCTCCACCCCGACCAGCCAGCCGTCTCGCGACGACTTCAGCGAGGTGGTCCCCACCGGATCCCGGCCGGTCAACTCGACGATCTGCCGCATCCCCTCGCGCGCCGCCTCGGCAGCCGAGATCGGTTCGAGGTACTCCTCCTCGTCGTCGTACCGGTCGTCGACGGGCTCACTCCTACGCGCCCGACCGCCGTCGCCGCGGATCAGGTCCACCACCGCGCTCACCTCCCTCGCCGCCGCCGCGCGACACCCGCCGCGCCCGTTCCGTACCGGCCTGCCGGGCCCGTTCCGTGGCGCCCTGCCGTGCCCGGCCCGTGCCGGACTGCCGCGCCCGACCCTCGCCGGACTGCGAGGCTCGTTCCGTGGCGGCCTGCCGCGCCCGGCCCGTGCCGGGCTGCCGCGCCCGTTCCGCGCCGGGCTGGTGCCGGGTCCCGCCGTTCTCCCGACGGGACCCGGGGCCGTTCCGGGCCGGGGTCCGGCCCTGGGCGGGCGCCGGCCGCCGGACACCGCCGGTCAGCCGCTCCAACACCTGCTGCTGCCCCCGGTCCCGTTCCGCGGCGCTGATCTCGCCGGCGGCCGCCGCCTCGTCCAGCGCCTCCAGCTCGCGCCGGACGTCGACGGGGTTGCGCTGCCGCGACTCCGCCTCCCGGGCGATCACCTTCACCACCGCGGTCAGCCCCCGCACGGGCGCGTACGGCAGGGTCAGCAGCGTCCACAGGATGTCCACCGGTCACCCCATCAACTGATGGGCGCTGACGAAGTCGTACGGCGCGAGCGGGCCGAGCAGCCGCATCCGGATCAGCTCGCGGCGCTGCTCGGCGTACTCCTCGACCGCCGAGACGAACTCGTCCTCCCGGTCCTGGTCGACCAGGAAGGCGGCGTTCGACGCGTCCAGCTCGTTGCTGGGCGCCCGGGGCGCGCTCGCCACGACGAGCGGACCGAGGGTGTCGACCAGTTGCCGGTTCTCCGCCTCCCGGCGCAGCTCCACCGCCTGGCTGATGATCTCGCCGAGCCGGATCCGCTGCGTCCGGGTGGCCGCCTCCGGCTGCCCACGCACCTGGTCCGCCAGGTCTGCGGCGGCGGGATTGTCCGCCAGCACCGCCGCGATCAGGTTCGCCTCGTCGTAGCGCCCGTGCACCGTGTACTGGATCCGGCCCTCGAACTCGTCGAGGGCGGCGGCGAACCGGTCGTGGTGCGCGTCCAGCAGGTCGGCGACCGCGTCGGGCCCGGTGACGACCGTGCCGAAGCGCACCGGCAGCACCGGCGCCACCGCCGCCGTGCCGTCCACCAGTTCCTGGTACGCGGTCAGGTCCGCCGGCCGACCGAGCGGCTCGGTCAGGCTCACCTCGCTGACCAGCGCTGCCAGGTCGTCGTGCCGGACCGCCGTCACCTCTCCGGGCGGGTCGCCGACCCCGGCGGCGTCCGGGGTCGGCTCCACGTCGGAGGGCACGATGCCGTAGATGAACAGTCCGGTCTCCTCGGCCATGCTCACCGCTCCTCGTCCCGGCGCCGCCGGGGCCGGTCGCGGTCCCGGTCCCGGTCCCGGTCGTCCGAGCCCAGCTCGTCGACGGCGTCCTTGACCGCGCCGCCGATCGCGCCCACCGTTTTGCCGATCCCGGACGCCGCCTTGCCGGCGCCGACCGCCCCGGAGGCTCCCTCGACCAGGTCGGGCAGCCCCTTCTGGCCCTTTGGAGTGATGTCGAACCGGTCGACCGCCTCGGCGAAGCGCAGGTAGGTCTCCACGCTGGCGATGACGATCCGGGCGTTGATCTCCAGTAGCTGGATGCCGACCACGGCGACCGAGACCTGGGCGTCGATCACCACGCCCTTGTCCAGCACGGTCTCCACGACATCGGCCAGGCTGGAGCCCGCACCGCCGCGTTCCAGGGCGCCGCCGGCCTGACCCTCACTCGTCGCGATGGTCACTCCCGCTCCTCCCGTCGACGGCGGACCACGGGTCGCCGGGGCGCCTCCGGGGAACGGCGGGCGCGGGGCTCCTCGCGGGGCCGGGGCTCCTCGCGGGAACGGGGCTCCTCGCGGGGCTGCGGACGGCGAGCCCGCTCCGGGGCACGGCGGCGCGGCGGGGGCTGCTCCTCCTCCGGCTCCTCCTCGTACTCGTCGTAGTCGCCCTCGTCGTACTCGTCCTCGTACTCCTCGTCCTCGGCCGGGCGACGGCGCTGGGGCGGTCGGCGGCGGCCACGCTCGGCGGGCCGGCGCTCCTCGCGCGGCTCCTCCTCGGGCTCCTCCTCGGGCTCGGGCTCACGCCGACCGCGCGGCGCGCGCTCCTCCTGACCCTCGCCCTCCCGCTGCTGCTCGCGCTCCTCCTGGCGCTCGCGCTCCTCCTGCTCCTCGCGCAGCGCGGTCTCGTGGTCGCGGACGACCTTCGAATCCTCGATCTCGCCGCGCCAGCCCTGCACCGATTCCGGATCGAGGACGGTCCGGGTCATCACGTGCCGGACGAAGTGCTTCAACTCCAGCCGGGCGCGACGGCCCTGGGCCCGCCACAGGTTGCCGGTGTGCTCGAAGAGACCCTGCGGGTGGTACTCCAGCACCACCAGGATCCGGGTCAGGTCGGGCGACAGCTCGTGAAAGCTGACCGTGCCGTCGACGGAGCCCTTCTCGCCCTTGGAGCGCCAGTGGATCAGCTTGTCCGGGATCTGCCGGACAATGGTGGACTCCCAGGTCCGGTGCGACCAGAAGACCTGCGCCTTCCAGGTCAGCTTCTCGTCCGACTCGGTGTCGACGTTCTCGACCTTCTTCATGAAGCTCGGGAAGTCGCCGAACTGGGTCCACTGGTCGTACGCGACCCGGACCGGCACGCCGACCTCGATCGCCTCCACGATGTTGGTGACCTTGACCTTCTTGCCGCCACCCTTGCCGCCCTTGCCGCCCTTGCCGAGCGCCGACATGACCTTCTCCTTACCGCCGGCCAGTCCGGCATGGAACATCGCCTTCACCGGTGAACCGCCCTCGGCGAGCTTCTGCGTGCCGGTGGCTGCGGCGATCAGGCCGGGACCGCCGCCCTGCTTCGCGTAGTCGCTGAGCCGGCCGGTCGCGCCCGTGATGCGCTCGGTCACCACCTGCATCGCTCGTTCGCCGATGGCGCTGGCCAGGTTGCGCGCCTCGCCGGCGAGTTGGCCCCGGAGCTTGTTCCCGAGGCCGCCGGGGTTCGTCGTGTCCGGCATGGTCACCGCCCCCGCTGCTCGTCGTCGGCGTCGCGGTCCCGCTGCCCGCCGTCGGTGTCGCGGTCCTGCTGCCCGCCACCGGTGTCGCGGTCCCGCTGCCCGCCGTCGGTGTCGCGCTTCTGCTGCTCGGCGTCGGTGTCCCGGTCCGGCCGGTCGCCGTCGTCGGGGGCGCCGGCCCCGCCCTTGCGGCGCAGCGCGTCGGCCGAGCCGCGCAGCTTGCCGCTGATGGCATCGATGCCGCTGCCGGCGGCGGCGGTCGCGGCCGCCTTGGAGGCGGCGGCGAGCGGGCCGCCGAGGCGGCCGACGTTGCTCAGGTGGGGGGACTTGTGAAGCAGGTTGCCGCCCGCCTTCAGCAGTCCGCCGGGCTCCCGACTGGCCCGACCGGCCGCGACCGCGGCGGCCAGGGTGAGGGCGGTACGCAGCTTGCGCCGGCGGCCCAGCAGGTAGCCGAAGCCGACCGCGAGCCCGATTCGTGCTCCGCTGTTCATCAGTTCTCCTTCGCTCCCCGGAGCGCCGGACACCTGACGGCAATGGTCGAAAGAATGGCCGCCGGGGATCAGCACGCGCCGGACCGCACATCAGGTGTCCCGTTCAATCGGACCCGACGGGCAGTACCCGTTGACCTATCGGCGAAACACACCGCCGCTTTGTCGGCACCATTCGCGCGGACCGGAGCGGGCACCTCACAGACCGGATAAACCGGACAGCGAGGCAGCGCCGAGCAGGAAGAACGTCAGAAAGGAAAGAATTGCAGAATGGGCGTCACAGGGCCGGCAGCGCCGAATCGAGGCATATCTCGGCGTGCACCTTGCCGCCACTCTCGTGCAATTTGGCGCCGCACTTCTCCAGCACGGAAACGGCACCGTGGTTGTCGGCGGTGGTCTCCGCGACCACCAGTCGCATTCCGGCCGCCGCCGCCTCGTTCAACAGTTCACGCAGGGCGACCGCTCCGATTCCCTGACCCCGGGCGGAGCGGCCCAGCCACATCCCGGTCTCGACCGTGCCCGGCTCGTCGCGGCGGGTCATCCGAATCATCCCCACCACCTCGCCGCCGGCCAGGATCGCGTACATGCACGTGCCGGTCGGGCCGTCCAGACCCCCGAAGCTCGCCCGGTGGAACTCCCGGAACGCCTCCCGCCGGGCGCACGACCACCCCGCAGGGGCCTCCACCGGCGGCATCACGTCGCCGGGCTCCGCTTCCGCAGCCGCTACGGAGAGCAACGGTTCCAGGTTCTGCTCGTCCACCGGCTCCAGCCGTACCGTTCCCGCCACGTGCCGCAGTCTGCCGGCCCCACCGGCCCAAGTCCACCCCATCGGGCCCCGACTGGCGGTCCGGCGGAAGGTACCGGCCGGTCGGACCGTATCGTGTTCCGCCTCACGCTCCGCTGTCGGCCGCCGTCCGGCCAGGGCAAGGGGCGGGCGGGGAGACGCGCGGGTCCAGCTCTTCGGTGGCCTCGACGCAGCGACTGCACGGCGAGGCCGAGCAGCCGGCCTCGTGCGGCGGACCGCCTGCCCGGGGGCCGGTCAGGGCTCCTCGGCGTCGAACTCGCAGAGCACCACGGAGGCGTCGTCGGCCGGCTTGTGCCGGCGCAACCGGTCCGGATGCTCACGCTCGGCGACGCGTACCCGGTCGATCAGCGCGCCCGGGCCCTCGGCGGTCGCCACGTCCAGCAGCCCCGCCCAGTCGAGGACGCCGAACTGCTCCACCAGGGCCGACGCGCCGTCGCTGAGCAGCGCCGCCCGACGTACCGCGCCCGGCCCCCGCAGCGGCAGGGTCCCGGTCACCGCGTGGAACGCCGCGTCCGGGTCGGCCGCCGCCACCCAGTAACCGTGGGTGCGGTTCATCCGCGCCCGCTGCATGTGGACCGCCTGCCGGATCCGGGCGACCCGGTCGACGCCTCCGGCCGGCAGGGCCGCGACCATGGCCCGCAGCTCCGCCGTCGCGGCGTCCAGCCGGTCGTCGGTGACCACGGCGACCCGACCGCCGGCGTCGAGCACCAGCGGGCTGTCGCAGAGCACCAGGTGGTCGACGTGGTCGCCGCCGTCGCGGAGCAGGCAGACCGTGCTCGACGGGGTGCCCGGATGGTCCAGGTCGCACTCGTCGCCGTGGTCGGCCCGCACCGCGAGGATCGCCGCCGCCAGGTTGCTCATCAGGGTCGCCGTCGGGCGGACCGCCTCCGCCAGCCCGATCCGGGCCGCGAGGTGCCGGACGTACCAGGCGGTGCCGTGCACGCAGCCCGTGTCGAAGTCCTCCGGCACGCTGGCGCCGTCCAGCACGCCGACCAGCGGCCCGAACCGGAAGACCAGGTCCTCGTTGACCGCCCGGCCGGGGGGCGGCGCGGACGCGGAGCGTACCCGCATCGTCCGCGCCGCCCCGACCACCCGGGTCGCCTCAGCGGCGACGGAGGTCGTCGGCGGCCTCATGCGCCTGCCCCTGCATCTGGTGGGCGGCCGACCGGCCCTCGTCCCGGACGGCGGAGGCGCCACTGACGGCCGTGGAGCCGACCGACCGGGCCGCCTGCTGCGCCGGCTCGCGCAGGTTGTGGCCCATCTCGCGGCCCATCTCGCGGCCGACCTGGCCGGCCTGCTCCCGCAGGTGTCCGGCCTGCGCCCGCAGCTGGTCCGAGTGCTCGCCGACCATGTCCCTGGCCTGCCCGGCCCACTGCCGTTCGGGGCGGCTGGGCGGAATCAGCGACGAGACCAGCAGCCCGGCGCCGAAGGCGATCAGGCCGGCCGCGAGGGGGTTGCCCTGCGCCTGCTGGCGCGACTGCTGCCCGAGCGAGCGGGCCTCATCCCGCACCGACCCGGCCATGTGCGACATCTGGTCCCGGGACTGCTCCCCGAACCCCCGCGCCGAGTCGGCCGCGTGTGAGATCCGCTGACCTGTCGCGTGCGACATCCGCTGTGCGGTGCCGTGCCCGTCCGACTGCACGCCCATCACCTTCTCCCTGGCCCGGGTGAACGCGCCGCGCGCCTGCCCGACGCGCTCACCGGCGATCCGCCGCGGATTGACCTTGTCGGCCAGCGCGTCGACGTCGCTGCTCAGTTCGTTCCGGGTGTTCTCGATCTCCCACCGGATCCGGTCCGGATCGTTGGACATGATCTGCTCCCTCCCGGCAGGTTCACCGGCCTCGCACCGCGTCCGGTATCTCCCGCGCGGTCCGTTGCGTGCGGGGCAGCACCGAGCGGAGCTGCGCCATCTCCTTGCGCGCCCTGCTGAGCAGGCCACCCGTGACGACGGCCCAGATGACGGCCACGATCAGCGCCGCCCAGCCCTGGTCCATCACGTTGGACAGCCCCCACCACAGCGCGTACGACACGAACAGCACCGTCAGGACGCCGGCCAGCGCCGCCCCGCCGAACATACCGCCGACCCTGCCGGCCTGACCCGCCTCCTCGCGCAGCTCCGCCTTGGCCAGTTCGACCTCCTTGCGGACCAGCGTGGAGAAGTCCCGGGTCACGTCGACCAGCAGGTCGCCGACCGACTGCGTCCGTTCCTTCTCGGGGGCACTCACGGCGCCACCCCACCGGGGATGTCCGGCCCCTGCCGGCCGGGCGGCGAGGCGTTGCGCACCCGGGCCGTCCCGGTGTACGCCTCCTCCGGCTGGTACGGCGCCTCGACACTCCGCTCGTACGGCTGCGGCCCGGCCGTGGTGGCCGCGGCGGCCGGCCCGGTGGGCGCGGTGCCCGGCCCGGTTGGCGCGGCGGTCGGCGGCATCGACGGCCGGCCGGCGCCCCGCGCCCCGTCGCTCGAGGCGGTCAGGTTCCGGGTGAGCCGCCCGACCAGCATGCCGGCCAGGGCCGCGCCGGCCAGGAAGGTGCCCGGGTGCCGGCGCGCGTACGACCGCACGTCGTCGAGCATCGCCCCGGGTTCGCGCTCGTCGAGCCAACCGGCCGCCTGCTGGGCGGCGTCCGCCGCACGGCGGACCGCCTGGCCGGCCATCCCGGAGTCCTCGCTCCGCTCCGCCATCGAGCTGAGTTCGCGCCCGATGCCGCGCAGCCCTTCGGCGGCCCGGTGCTGCTGTGCCCGGGCCTGGTCACGCAACTGCGTGCCGGCCTCGTCGGTCAGGTGGTGCGCCTGCCGCCGGGCTTCCGTCGCCACGTGTCCGCCCTGTTCGGCGGCCGTGTGCGCGACGTGGCCGCCCACCTGGGCCGTCTGGTGCCCGACCCGGGACGCCTCCTGCCGGGCCTGCTGTGCGGTGCCGGTCGCACCGTCCGGTGGCCGGCTCGGGTTGATCTGCGTCATCGCCCGCTCCCTCCGTCGGCCCCGGGCCGCAGGGTCACGGCCCGGAACGTGAACCGGCCGCGAGACGCGGCCCGGAACGACACCCGCGTACCCGCACGGATCGCCGACATTCCGTGCCGGCGGCGGGGGTAGGAGCGGTGGTCCGCCCGGGCGCGACGGGACCGGACCGGGCGGTCGGAACGGGGTCGGGAGGCCGGGACCGGTCGCGGGGTGCGACAGCGGTCAGCGGCGGCGGTTGCGGGCCCGGGAGGACCGCAACCGGCGCAGCCGGCCCACCAGCACCGGTTCGGCGGCGAGGGCGGCCGGGTTGTCGAGCAGCGCGTTGAGCAACTGGTAGTAGCGGGTGGCCGAGAGGCCGAAGGTGTCCCGGATGGCCTGTTCCTTGGCGCCGGCGTGCCGCCACCACTGCTGCTCGAAGGCGAGGATGCCGCGCTCACGCTCGGTGAGGCCGTCCTCCGGCCGGGCGTCCGCCGGGGCGGGGCGGGTGACCGGGTCCGGCAGGGCGTCGGCGCCGGCCTCGCGGGGCGGGGCGTCGGCCTCGCGGGGTGCCGCCACGGCGACGTCCGGCGCCGGCGCCGAGCGGGGCTGCGGGACCGTCGGCGTCCCGGCACCCGGACCGGTACGCGGCTGGGGAACGACGCTGCCGGCGTCCCGCGCCTCCCCGGTGGGGTCCGCCCCGACGGTCGCGCCGGTCTCGCCGGGCCGACCCGTCACGGGCGGCTCGGTGGCGGCCGGGGCGGCGTCGGCGGGCTGCATGGCGCTCCTCGTGGGGCTGGCGGGCGGCACACCACGACGCCGACCGGTGGGGGGACACCAGCCTAACCAGGGCCGACCAGGTTCGCATCGGACGACAGTGCCGGAACGTGACCGCTCCGGTTCACGTCGTGTCCGTCCCGCGAACCCACCGGATCCGCCCGGATTCGTCATCCCCGCCGAGGCGGGCGCGGTGCGACCGGGGCCGGGGAGAGCCGCCGGCCGCACCGCCCACGGTCAGGAGATGTCCCGCCGGCGCATCGCCCAGAGGGCCGCGCCGAGGATCACCACGAAGCCGACCGCCATCATCACCGAGGACTGCTGCCAGGTGATGTCGAGGGTGTCCGGTTTGCACTCACCGAAGTAGGTCGCCTGGCAGGCGTTCCAGTCCTCCAGCGTCACCTTCTTCTGCATCCACGCCAGGGCGTAGGTGGGCAGCAGCCAGGCCTCGGCGAAGCGCACGCCGGCCATCGCCAGCAGGATGCCGAGGCCGAACTGGCCGACGACCATCAGGGCGATCACCCCGCCCAGGGCCATCGCGGTGTGCCGCCCCAGCGAGGCGAGCGCGAAGCCGATGGTCGCGGTGACCAGGGCGAGCACCAGCCCGCGCAGCCCGGTCAGGGCGAAGGACTGCCATGCCCCGGAGGTCATCTTCGCCGTGCTGCCACGGAAGGTGGCGACCAGCCAGAAGCTGCCGAACCAGAGCGCCGTCGTGGGCACCGCCAGGGCGACCAGCCCGGTGAGCAGCGCCGCCAGCTTCGTCAGCAGTACGGTCAGCCGCTTCGGCCGCCACAGCAGCAGGTTCATCATGCCGCCGGTGTTCCACTCGGCCCCGACGAAGGAGGCGCCGACGACGAACCCGACCAGCGCCAGGATCGCCGCGAGCGGCAGCAGCGTGTCGCCGAAGTTCTCCCGGAAGTCGAACGTGGAGGGCAGGAACCACGACGTCTCGATCGCCTCCCGGGGCGGCGGCTGGATGGCCGCGCAGTCCTCCGGGAACTGCTCGGCCTGGGCCGTTCCGGCGGCCTTCGCCTTCTCGCACTCCGCGCGGTACTGCGCGTTGTGGCGGACGTCCTGCTGCCACTGCTGCTCGGCCGCGCGCTCGGCCTTCGCCAGCGCGGCGGCGTCGATCTTCTCGTTTGTGAGGAAGACCCCGATCACCACCAACGCGAGCACCAGCAGGCCCAGCAGGCTCATCCAGCGGGTGAAGCGCCGCTTCGTGAGCCGGCGCAGCTCCGTACGGTAGAGGCTCACGCGCCCCACCCTCCTCCGGCGGCGCCGGGCTGCCCCGCGCCACCGACCTTCGTGGACTGGTCGACCTGCCGGTGCTGCCCGGGTACCGGCGCGGTGGCGGTCAGTTCGAGGAAGACGCTCTCCAGGTCGACGGCGATCGGCGCCAGCTCGCTGACGTAGAGGCCCTGGTCGGCGAGGAGCCGGGTCACCGTGGCCGGCTTGTCGACCCCGGCGAGCATCAGATGGTCGGGCTGACCGGTCACCCGGATCCCGGCGCGGGTCAGCGCCTCGGCGGCGATCGGCAGGTCGGTGACCGCCTCCAGCCGCACCCGGACCGCCCCCGAGGAGTGCTGGGCGAGCACCTGCTCCACCGGCCCGAAGGCCACCCGCCGGCCCAGCGAGATGATGGTGACGGAGTCGCAGATCAGCTGGATCTCGCCGAGGATGTGGCTGGACAGCACCACGGTCATCCCCGACTCGGCGAGGCTGCGCGTCAGGGTGCGCATCTCCCGGATGCCGCCCGGGTCGAGGCCGTTGGCCGGCTCGTCGAGGATCAGCAGCTTGGGGTTCTTCAGCAGGGCCGAGGCGACGGCGAGCCGCTGCTTCATGCCGAGCGAGTAGGTCTTGACCCGCTCGCCGGCACGGTCGCGCAGCCCGACCAGTTCCAGCACCTCGTCCACGCGCTGCTGCGGCACGTCGCCCGCGCCGGCGAGCAGGGACAGGGTGTCGCGCGCGGTGAAGTGCGGGAAGAACTGCGGGCTCTCGACGATCGCGCCGACCTGACCGGCGACGGCGGGCAGCGCCGCGGGCACCTCGTGGCCGAGGACCGTCATCCGGCCGCCGTCGGGCCGGATGAGGCCGAGCAGCGTACGCAGCGTGGTGGTCTTGCCCGACCCGTTGGGGCCGAGGAAGCCGTGCACCTGCCCCTCTTCGACCCGCATGTCGAAACCGTCGAGCGCGTTGCGGGTGCCGCGCCGACGGCTCTTGTACGTCTTGCGGAGACCTTCGATCTCCAGGACAGCTGGCAAGCTGCACCTCCCCCGATGGGTGTATGACACGCGACACCATACGCGGTATGCAGCGGCCTGCAATACCCGGTATGCATCCGACGCGCCGAACAGGTGACCGGAACGGCTCCGCCCGCGCGCCAGCCGTCGAAAGAGGCGCCCCCCGGTCAGGAAGGCGCCCCTGCCGTCACCTCAGGCGCAGACGACCGTCACCCCGGCGGCGCGGAACGCCTCCACCACCTCCGGGTTGGCCCCGGAGTCGGTGACCAGCGTCTCCACCCGGTCCACCGGGCAGATCCGGGCGAAGGCGTGACCGCCCAACTTGGACGAGTCCGCGATGATCACGACCCGCTTGGCCCGGGCCACCATCAGGTTGTTCATCGCCGCCTCGCCCTCATGGTGGGCGGCGGCGCCGAGCTGCGGGTCGATCGCGTCCACGCCGAGCAGGGCGACGTCCAGGGTGACCTCGCGCAGCAGCGCCCCGCCCAGCGGGCCGACCAGCTCGAACGACTTCGGGCGGACCACGCCGCCGGCCACCACGACCTTCATCCGGGAGCGGACCAGCAGCTCGTTGGCGATGTTCAGCGCGTTGGTGACCACGGTGAGCTGGGCGCCCTCGGCGCTGGTGTTCAGGTCGGGCCGGACGGCGAGGGCCCGGGCGACCTCCGTGCTGGTCGTGCCGCCGTTCAGGCCCACCACGGTGCCCGGCGAGACCAGCGCCGCGGCGGCGGCGCCGATCCGCTGCTTCTCCGCCGAGTGCTTGGCGGTCTTGTAGCGCAGCGGCAGGTCGTACGAGACGCCGTTGGCGACCGCGCCGCCCCGGGTCCGGGTGATCATCTGCTGCTGGGCGAGCTGGTCGAAGTCGCGCCGGATGGTGGCCTGGGAGACGTCCAGCCGCTCGGCCGCCTCCTCGACGCTGACCCGGCCGTTGTCGGTCAGCATCTCGAGCAGGGCGTTCCATCTGGCGTACCGGTCCACCCGGGCCCTCCAGTTACTGCGCGGTCGGTGATTGATTGCGTGCACAGTAGTGCGCGAAACTGCGAGGGCGCAAAACCCTGGCTTGCGCGATGCCGGAGCTGGTTGCCACGACCAGGCGCTTTCGCGCAGAATAACGCGCGAAAGGCGGCTCTAACGAGCCGTATTGCGCACCGCTCCCCTGCGTAGGAGTTCTCATGTCGTACGTCGACGCCGAGATCGCGAGCCAGCCCGACTGCTGGCGGGAGGCGGCGCGACTCGCCGCCACCGCGACGAACCACCTCCCCCGCCCCGGGGAGCGGGTCGCCGTCGTGGGCTGCGGCACGTCGTGGTTCATGGCGATGGCGTACGCGGCCCGCCGCGAGCACCTCGGCCAGGGCGAGACCGACGCCTTCCAGGCCTCCGAGTTCCCGACCGGCCGGCGCTACGACCGGCTCGTGGCGATCACCCGCTCCGGCACCACCACCGAGGTCACCGAGCTGATCGCCGCCCTGCGCGGGCGGGTGCCGACCACCGTCCTGGTCGGCGACCCCGACTCCCCCGCCGCCGCGCTGGCCGACGCGGCGGTCACCATGCCCTTCGCCGACGAGCGCTCGGTGGTGCAGACCCGCTTCGCGACCACCGCCCTGGCCCTGCTCCGCGCCCACCTCGGCGACAACATCGACGCGCTCGCCGCCGACGCGGAGGTGGCCGTGCGCGCCCCGCTGCCGATCGACCCGACCCGCATCGAGCAGGCCACCTTCCTCGGTCGCGGGTGGACGGTCGGGCTGGCCCAGGAGGCCGCCCTGAAGTGCCGCGAGGCGGCCACCTTCTGGGCCGAGGCGTACCCGGCGATGGACTACCGGCACGGGCCGATCTCGATCGCCGCGCCGGGCCGGCTGGTCTGGGCGTTCGGCGAGCTGCCCGAGGGGCTGCCGGCGGACGTGGCGGCGACGGGCGCCGCGTTCGTGCACAGCCGCACCCACGGCTGCCGCACGGTCCTGGGCAGTTGGGCCGCCGGCCGTACGCCGGTCGACCCGATGGCCGACCTGATCCTGGCGCAGCGGTTCGCCGTCGCGCTCGCCACCAGCCGGGGCCTCGACCCCGACGCGCCCCGGCACCTGACCCGTTCCGTGGTCCTCGCGTGAGCTCAGCCGACGTCGTCGTCGCGCTGGACGTCGGCGGCACCGGGATGAAGTGCGCCCTGGTCCGGGCGGACGGTGCCGTGCTGCACACCGAGCGGCACCCCACCGACGCCGGGCGCGGCCCGGACGCCGTGGTGGACACCGTCCTGGGGGTCGCCGAGGGGCTGGCCGGCAAGGCCCGTGCCGACGGGCTCGACCCGGTCGCGGTCGGCATCGCGGTGCCCGGGGTGATCGACGAGGAGCGTGGGATCGCCGTCTGGTCGGCGAACGTGGGCTTCCGGGACGTACCGCTGCGGGATCTCGCCCGCGAGCGGCTCGGGCTGCCCACGGCGCTCGGCCACGACGTGCGCGCCGGCGGCCTGGCCGAGGCGCGGCTCGGCGCGGGCCGCGACGCCGGGCACGTCCTCTTCGTCGCGATCGGCACGGGCATCGCCGCCGCCCACGTCGTCGACGGCACGGCCGCCACCGGCGCGCACGGCGCCGCCGGCGAGATCGGCCACATCCTCGTACGCCCCGGCGGGCCGCGCTGCGGCTGCGGCCGTCCCGGCTGCCTGGAGGCGGTGGCCTCCGCCGCCGCGATCGGGCGGCGCTACTCGGAGTTGGCGGCCGAACCGGCGACCGCCGCCGAGGTCGCCGACCGGGCGGCGGCCGGCGAGCCGCTGGCGGCGGACGTCTGGCGCGAGGCCGTCGAGGCGCTCGCCGACGGTCTCGCCACCGGTCAGGCCCTCTACGACGTGGAGACCGTCGTGCTCGGCGGGGGCCTCACGCGGGCCGGCGCGCGGCTGCTCGACCCGCTCCGGGCCGCGCTGCACGAGCGGATGACGTTCCATCGGGAGCCGCGCCTGGTCGCGGCGGCCCTCGGCGACGAGGCCGGCTGCCTCGGCGCCGCCCTGCTCGCCCTCGACAGTCTGGAGAAGTGATGGCTCTTCGGGTGAACGGCAAGGTGGTGACCCCGACCGGCGTGGTCCGGCAGGGCTGCGTGGAGGTGGACGAGGGCCGGATCCGGGCGGTGGCCGAGTACCCGTCGGTCCGCGACGGGCACTGGATCGTGCCCGGCTTCGTCGACATGCACACGCACGGCGGCGGCGGACACACCTTCACCACCGGCGACGCCGAGCAGGCCCGGCAGGCCGCCGACTTCCACCTGCGGCACGGCACGACCACCCTGCTGGCCAGCCTCGTCAGCTCGCCCTTCGTGCTGATGCGCTCGGCCACCGAGGCGTTCGCCCCGCTGGTCGCCGAGGGGGTGCTGGCCGGGATCCACTTCGAGGGGCCGTACCTCTCCTCCGCCCGCTGCGGCGCGCAGAACCCCGAATACCTTCGCGACCCGTCCACCGACGAGCTGGCCGAGCTGATCGAGCTGGGCGGCGGGGCGGTCCGGATGGTCACCCTCGCCCCCGAGCGGGACGGCGCGCTGGAGGCGATCAAGCTGCTCACCGCGCACCGGGTGGTCGCCGCGGTCGGCCACACCGACGCCACGTACGACGAGACCCGCGCCGCCGTCGCGGCGGGCGCGAGCGTCGGCACCCACCTGTTCAACGGCATGCGGCCGGTGCACCACCGCGAACCCGGCCCGGTGGTGGCCCTGCTGGACGCCCCGAACGTGGTCTGCGAACTGGTCGCCGACGGCGTGCACCTGCACGACGGGATGCTGGCCTTCGCCACGTCGACGGCGGGCCCCGAGCGGGCCGCCCTGATCACCGACGCGATGGCCGCCGCCGGCATGGCCGACGGCGAGTACGACCTGGGCGGCCAGACGGTCACGGTGGCGGACGGCGTGGCCCGGCTGGCCCGCGACGGCGCGATCGCGGGCAGCACCCTGACCATGGACGCCGCGCTGCGGCACGCGGTGGGCGCCGGCATCCCGATCGCGGACGCCGTGCGGATGGCGTCCACCACGCCGGCCCGCGCGATCGGCCTCGGCGACCAGCTGGGCGCGCTCCAGGTCGGGCTCCGGGCCGACCTGGTGGTGCTCGACGACGAGCTCAACGTGGTCCGGGTGATGCGCGGCGGCTCCTGGGTGGAGTGACGCTCGCCGCAGGGCGGGCGAGGCCAGGCCGGCGGCAGCGGCGGTGGCGGTGGCGGTGGCGGAAGTGACAATGGCGGCGGTGGCGGCGGAACCTCTGTTGCCGGTTGCGGGCTCCCGGACGGGCCGTCGGAGCCGAGGCCGCCGAGCCACCCGCCCTGTGACCGCCTCGCCGCTGTCGAGCTGCCCCATCTGTGAGACCACGCCGTCTGAGCGCCCTGGCTGAGGGCGATGGTCTGATGACGTTGGCCGGCACTGCCGGCTGTCCCGGCCATCCCACGTACCCCCGTCGTCGGGTCTGCCCCTGGCGCCGGTCTACCGGCGCCGGGTCCGCCCGACATCGGGTCTACCTGGGATCGGTCTGCCCGGCCAGCGGGGCCAGCAGCGTCGGGACGCCCGGCCAGCGGTCTGCCCCATCTGTGAGGGCAGCTCGACAGTGCCTGAGCCACCATGCCTCCCGCCGAGGGCCCGGCACCGAGGCCATTCGTTTTTCAGGCCCGCGTGAAGCCGAACAGGACCGCCAGCCCGCGCCGACCGGACCGGGGCGTTACGACAGACCGAACGCCACCCAGGCCAGGCTGGGCTGGGCTGGGCTGGGCTGGGCTGGGCTGGGCTGAACTCTGGGGAGGTCAGGCGGTGGGGACCTCGACGCCGAGCACCGCCTGCTCGTCGGGGCGGTGCACCAGCACGTCGGAGAGGAACGACTGCACGGCCGGGGCCATCCCGACGTCCCGGCCGGCCCGCTCGGAGAGCAGCCACTTGTGCTCGATGATCTGCGCGAAGAGCTCCTGCGGCTCCAGCTTGCGGCGCAGGTGCGCGGGCACGGCCCGGACCACCGGCTCGAAGACCTCGGTCAGCCAGCGGTGCGCGGCCTGCTGCTCGTCGGTCAGGTAGCTCTCGGCCCGGTAGGCGTCGAGGTCGTTGAGCAGCCGGCGGGCCTGGTTCTCCTCGGCGTCCAGGCCGGTCAGGCGGAGCAGCCGCCGGGTGTGGTAGCCGGCGTCGACCACCTTCGGCCGGACCAGGTACCGCCCGTTGTCGATCGTGGACATGGCCACCTCGGCGACGTCGAAGCCCAGCTCGTTGAGGCGGCGGATCCGCCCCTCGATGTCGTGCCGGGCCTCCCGCTCGATCTGCTGCTCGTAGGTGATCTCGTGCCACAGCCGCTCGTAGCGCTGCACGACCTCCTCGCAGACCACCTCCGGGTCGATCGACTCGTGCAGCAGCCCGGCGGCCTGGAGGTCGAGCGCCTCACCGAAGATGTTGACCCGGGCGATCTCCAGGTCCTCGCCGCGCTGGCCGTTGGACAGGGAGTGGTGCAGCGCCCCGGTCTCGGCGTCCACCAGGTACGCGGCGAACGCCCCCGCGTCCCGCCGGAACAGCGTGTTCGACAGCGAGCAGTCGCCCCAGAAGAAGCCCGTCAGGTGCATCCGGACGATCAGGGCGGCCAGCGCGTCGAGCAGCCGGCCCATCGTCTCCGGGCGCAGGGTGTGCGAGAAGAGCGCCCGGTAGGGCAGCGAGAACTGCAGGTGCCGGGTGATCAGCACCGACTCGAGGGGTTCCCCGTCCTCTGTCTGCCGGTCGGCGACGATCGCCACCGCCTCGACCGACGGGAAGTCGATCCGCTCCAGGGCGCGCAGCAGGTCGTACTCCCGCTCGGCGATCCGCTCGCGGGTCTCCTTGAACGCGTAGACGTACTCACCCAGCCGGACGAAGCGGACGATGTGCCGGGAGATGCCCTGAGGCAACGCCACCAGGTGTTGCGCAGGCCACTCCTCCAGCGGGGTCGACCAGGGGAGATCGAGCAGCGCCGGGTCCACGAGGGCCGAGGTGATCCGCACGGGCACAAGTCTGACGGGTTCCCCCCGCCGAGCGCCTCCCTTCGTGGCTCGTCACACAGGGCGGCCCCGGCCCGTCCCGGTCCGGCACCGACCGGGGCCGGTAGCGTGACGGGGTGCGGGAGACCACGACGGTACGGGGAAAGGCGCAGCTCCGGCCGGTCCGGCCGGCCGGCTGGTGGTTCGACGCGCTGCTGCTCACCGGTTTCGCCGCGCTGACCCTGGCGCTCGCCGAGGGGCAGCTCCACGATCTCGACCTGGCGGTCAGCGAGTGGGCGTTCGCGCACGACCCTGCGCCGCTGTACTGGACCGCCCGGGTGTTCAACCTGCTCGGGCAGGGCGGTTGGCTGCTGATGCCGGTCTCCGGGGCGCTCGCCCTCGCGGTGGCCTGGCGCCGGCACTCCGTCCGGCCGCTGTTGCTGGTGGGGAGCGCGTTCGTGCTGACGTCCCTGACCATCGGCCCGCTCAAGCTGTGGACCGACCGGGCCGCGCCGAGCGCGACGGTCAAGGATCCGTTCCTGCCGCCCGGCGAGGCGGTGGAGATCTTCAACCGGCTGCCGGCGGGGGCCTACTCGATGTCCTACCCGTCGGGGCACGTCGCCAACGCGATCGTCTGGTACGGGGTGATCGCCGTGCTGCTGACCGCGCTGACCGCCGGGCGGCTGTCCCCGGTCGCGTACCGGCTGGTCCGCTTCGCGCCACCCGCGATCCTGCTGGTCACGACCACCTACCTGAACTTCCACTGGCTCACCGACGGGCTGGCCGCCCTGATGCTCGGCCTCGTCCTCGACCGGCTGGTGCACCGGGTGCCCTGGGACGACCTGCCGTTGCCGGGAGCGCTGCGGGACTGGAACCGTCCGTTCATCTCCGCCCCCTAGGGTCCCGTCGTGGATCGACTGGCGCGCCGGCTGGGCGTACGAGATGCGGTGGTCATCGGCCTGGGGTCGATGCTCGGCGCGGGCGTCTTCGTGGTCTTCGCGCCCGCCGCGGCGGCGGCCGGCGGGGCCGGCCTGTTGGCGGCCCTCGCGCTGGCCGGCTTCGTCGCCTTCTGCAACGCGACCAGCTCGGCCCGGCTCGCGGCCCGCTACCCGGAGTCCGGCGGCACCTACGTGTACGGGCGGGAGCGGCTCGGCCCGTTCGCCGGGTTCCTGGCCGGCTGGGGGTTCGTGGTCGGCAAGACGGCGAGCTGCGCGGCGATGGCGCTGACCGTCGGGGCGTACCTCTGGCCGGGGCAGGCCCGGCTCGTCGCCGTCGGCGCGGTGGCGGCGGTGACCGCCGTGAACCTGCGCGGCATCGGCAGGACCGCGGCCGCGACGAAGGTCTTGGTGGTCGTGGTGCTGGCGGTGCTGGCCCTGGTCGCGGTGGCCGGCGCGGCCGGCGGCGACTTCTCGCTCGACCGGCTCGGCGACCTCGACGCCGGCGGGCGGGGCGTGCTCACCGCCGCCGGGCTGCTCTTCTTCGCCTTCGCCGGGTACGCGCGGATCGCCACCCTCGGCGAGGAGGTGCGCGACCCGGCGCGGACCATCCCCCGGGCGGTCCCGCTGGCCCTCGGCGTGGTGCTGGCGGTCTACCTGGTGCTCGCCGTGGTGGCGGTCGGCGTGCTCGGGGCCGACCGGCTGGCCGCATCCGCCGCGCCCCTGGCCGACGTGGTGACCGCCGCCGGGCTGCCCGGCCTGGCGTGGCTGGTGCGGGCCGGGGCGACGGTGGCGGTGACCGGGGTGCTGCTCTCCCTGCTCGCCGGGGTGGGGCGTACCGCGCTGGCGATGGCCCGCCGCCACGACCTGCCGGGGGCCCTCGCCGCCGTGCACCCGGTGCACCGGGTGCCACACCGGGCGGAGCTGGCCGTGGCCGCCGTGGTGGTGGCGATCGTGCTGCTCGGCGACGTCCGCGACGCGATCGGCTTCTCCAGCTGCACCGTGCTGGTCTACTACGCGATCACCAACGCCGCCGCGCTGACGCTGGGCCGGAACCCGGGCCGGCGGCTGCCGGTGCGGGCGCTGGCCGTGCTGGGGCTGGCCGGCTGCCTGCTGCTCGCGGTCAACCTGCCGCCGGCCAGCGTGCTCGCCGGCGCCGCCGTGCTCGCCGTCGGCGCCCTCTGGTACGCCCTGCGCCCCCACCGGGTCTGACGCCCTTCTGGGTCGCAGCACGGCGGACCGGACGCCGTCACTCCTCCGGCTCGCGGGGCGTGGGCGCGACCGGGTCCTCCGGCGGGGGCGCGGCCTCGCGGAGCAGGGCGTTCAGGCCGGCCCGGCGGGCCACCACCGTCAGCCGGTCGCCCGCGACGATCACCAGCCGCGCGTCGGGCGCCCAGTCGAGGCGCTGGCCGGCCCGGGCGTGCGCCAGCAGGCGTACGCTCTCGGCCCGCCCGACGGCGGCGAGCGGCCGGCCGTCCAGCGACGACCCGGCGGCGACGGAGACCTCGGTGACCAGCAGCGCGTGTCGGCCGACCGGGATGGTGGCGATCACGGCGCGGTCCAGCAGCGCGGCGGCGAACGACGGGGCCGCGAGGTAGGACACGCTGCGCGAGACGCCGATGCCGAACGCCTGCTGGATGCGTTCGGCGAAGTGGCCGTCGAAGAGCCGCAGCACCACCTGGAGCTCCGGGTTGACGGCCCGGCCGATGAGCGCCGCCTGGAGGTTGGTCTCGTCGTCGGTGGAGACCACCACCAGCGCCTGGCAGCCGCCCACGGACGCCGACTGGAGGGTCTCCTCCAGCGCGGCGTCGCCCACGATCAGCGGTACGCCGAGCCGCCGGGCGAGCGCCCCACCGCGCGGCTCGGCCAGCTTGTCGATCGCCACCACCTCGACGCCGAAGTCACAGAGCTGGGCCATCACCCGGGTGCCGACGTTGCCCAGCCCGACCACCACCACGTGCCCGGAGCGCTCCGGCTGGATGCGGCCGGAGTGCAGGGCCAGCCGGGCGTTGACGATGCCGTCGACCACCACGGCGGTGATCAGCGGGATCAGCGCCAGCCCGGCCAGGTTGAGCACCACCTGCATGACCTGCTCGGCGGCCGACTTGTCGGGGTTGGGATCCTGCCCGGTCAGCGTGGTGACCAGCGTGAGGTAGAGCGAGTCCCCCCAGTCCTTCTCGTGCGCGGCGTAGCCGTTGAGCCAGCCGAGCACGCCGATCACCACCAGCAGCACGATCACCGCCACGCCGATCTTGCGGGTGGCGAAGCTGCGCACGGCGCGCAGCAGCACCGTCAGGGGGCGGCGGCGCCGGCGGGCCCGCCTCAGCCGGCGGGCGGCCAGCTCCGTCCCGGGCGGCGTCCCGGTCGCCTCGGCGATCACCAGGTCGGCCGCGCGCTCGTCGGCGGGCAGCAGCCGGACCTGCTGCGGGTCGCGGGTGTCGGCCACCCCGCACACCACGTCGGTCGGGCGTACGTCGTCGCGGCGGGCCACGTAGAGGGTGCGCCCGCCGTGCCGGAAGTGGGTGGGGGCGACCTCGCCGAGCGCGGCGGCCACGAAGGCGGGGGCGGCCATGGAGGCGTCGGAGAGCACCGCCGAGTCGGGGAAGATCTGCCGCACCCCGTTGGCGAGGCCGGTGTTGAACATCCGCACCACCAGGCGCAGCCCGGGCTCGACCTCCTGCGCGCACAGCGCGGCGTGCATGTTGCCGACGTCGTCCTGGTGCAGCAGGGCCAGCCCGTCGGCGCCGGCCAGCCCGGCCCGGCGGAACGTGACCTCGTCCAGCCGGTCGGCGCGGACGACCTCGACGCCCTGGAGGTCCCGCCCGTCGGGCTCGTCCGAGCGCGGTCGCTCGGGCACGACCAGGGTGATCCGGACGCGGCCGGCCTGGAGTTCGGTGGCGAGCAGCGCCCGCACCACCCAGTAGGCGAGGGCGTCGCGACCACAGATCACGTAGTGCGCCCGCGCGTCGCCGTTGACCCGGAGCCGCCGGCCGGCACGCCGCGCACGATCCAGCAGGGGCTCCGCCATGCGCCGCATCGTAGTCAGCCGGTCGCGCCGCGCGCAGCCCCCTGATCATGAACGCTGGTCGCGTCGGCATGTCCCCTCCGGTGACGGGTAGTGCACCGGCATGCAGACGTTCCTGCCGTACCCGGACTTCCTGACCAGCGCCCGGACGCTGGACCAGAAGCGGCTGGGCAAGCAGCGGGTGGAGACCATCCAGGTGCTGCGCGGGCTGACCTGGCCCACGTACGGCTGGCGCAACCACCCGGCGGTGAAGATGTGGGCCGGGTACGAGGAGGCCCTCACCCGGTACGGGCTGGACGTCTGCGCGGTCTGGTGCGAGCCCGGCCGGGCCGACACCTGCGCGACCACGATGACCACCGACCTCGCCGCCGCCTGCGGCCTGACCCGGGTGCGCACCCAGGCCGAGCTGGCCGAGGCCGGGGAGCTGCCGCCCTGGCTGGGCCGCGACGACCTGCACCTGAGCCACCGCTCGTCGCTGCTGCGCAAGGACCCCGGGCACTACGGCCCGATCTTCGGCGACGACATCCCGCCCGACCTGGAGTACGTCTGGCCCGCCTCGGACCGGCAGCGGCGCTGCCTGCCGCCGCCGACGTGAGAGCGTGTCAGGCGGTCCCGGCGAGGGAAGGTTCCTCCTGACGGGTCACCGGGCAGACTGGAGACCATCCGGCTGGAAGGTTCACATGGCGCTGTCGAAGGTGGTCGGTCGGCTCATCGGCGTACGCGAGCATGAGGTGGACCCGGGCGGTGGCGGCGCCCCGCGCGTGCCGGGCCGGGTCGAGGCGGTGGTGGTCGGCGGCGGGATCGCCGGCATGTCGGCGGCGGTGGTGCTGGCGGAGCGCGGGGTGACGGTGACCGTGCTGGAGGCCGCGCCGACGCTCGGCGGCCGGCTCGGGGCCTGGCCGGAGACGCTCGCCGACGGCACCCGGCAGATGAACGAGCACGGCTTCCACGCGTTCTTCCGGCAGTACTACAACTGGCGGTCGATCCTGCGCCGCGCCGACCCGGACCTGGGCTTCCTCAGGCCGGTTCCGGGCTACCCGATCCTGAGCGAGCGGTGGCCGACCGAGGAGTTCGGCAGGCTGCCGCCCGCGCCACCCGCGAACCTGCTGGCGCTGCTGCTGCGCAGCCCCAGCCTGCGCCTGGGCGACCTGCGGGGGATGGACCGGGACGCGGCGCTGCCGCTGCTCACCTACGACCCGGGGCGCACCTACGCCGAGTTCGACGACTCCACCGCCGACGCGCTGCTCACCTCGCTGCGGCTGCCCGACCGGGCCCGGGCCATGCTCTTCGAGGTCTTCTCCCACTCGTTCTTCAACCACGAGGCGGAGATGTCGGCGGCGGAGATGATCGCCCAGTTCCACTTCTACCTGCTGGGCAACCCGGAGGGGCTGGCCTTCGACTGCCCGGACGAGGACTACGCGACGGCGATCTGGGAGCCGCTGACGCGGCACGTGGAGAAGCACGGCGGCCGGGTGGTGACGGGCGCCGCCGCCACCGCCCTGACCCGCGACGGCGCCGGCTGGCGGGTGACGACCGCCGACGGCACGTCGTACCCGGCCGGGCACGTGGTGCTCGCCGTCGACCCGCCCGCCCTCGCCGCGCTGGTCGCGGCCTCGCCCGGCCTGGCCGACCACGCGCCCCGGCTGGCGGCGCGGATGCCCGCGTTCGGCCGGCCCGGCCCGCCGTACGCGGTGGCGCGCTACTGGTGCGACGGGGACGTCTCCGCCGACCGGGCGGTGTTCAGCGGGGTGTCCCGGCAGCCCACCCTGGACTCGGTGACCCTCTACCACCGGCTGGAGAACGAGTCCCGCCGCTGGGCGGAACGCACCGGGGGCTCGGTCGTGGAGCTGCACGCGTACGCCTGCGACGCGGGCGTGCCGGCCGAGGAGCTGGCCGAGCGGATGCGGGTCGAGCTGACGGCGCTCTGGCCGGAGGCGGCCCGGCTGCGGGTCCGCGAGCTGCGCGCCCGGGTGGAGGCGCAGGCGCCGGCGTTCACGCCCGGCAGTCACGCCTGGCGGCCGGGGGTACGCACCGACGCCGACGGGCTCTACCTGGCCGGCGACGGCATCCGGACGGACTTCCCGAGCGCGCTGATGGAGCGGTCGGCGGCGACCGGGATCATCGCGGCCAACCACGTCCTGCGGGCCGAGGGTGGCGCGGCCGAGCCGGTCCGCTCGATCCGGCCGCGGGGCCTGCTCGCCGGTCGGGGATGAGCAAAACGGACAAATGGGCCGCCCGGCTGGCCTAGGCTGACCGTCTGGGATGAGCCGGGAGGTCAGCGGGATGTCGCCGCGTACGGACGACGACCCACTCGTCGCCGACGTGCCGCGGGACGACGCGTACCCGCTGGTCCGGGACGAGCGGGCCTGCGTCGTGACCGCCCTGCGGCTCGGCTGGTGGATGGCGGACGCCTACCACCACGCGCGGACCGCCGAGCTGCGCGACCCCGGGGCCGACCGGCCGGCGGGCGCACCGGCGAAGCTGTCCAACCTGACCGAGATGTCGGGGCGGCGGCGGATGCACATGTACCTGGACGGCGTGGAGGTCGCGCTCACCCAGATCGCCGAGCTGACCCGGCGCGTCGGCCCCGTGCCCGCCACCGCCGACGCGCGGGGCCGGGTGGCCGACGGGTCCGCCGACGCCCTGCTGCTCGCCCTCGACGACCTGAACGTGGAGCTGCTGCGCTGGACGATGGCCACCAACCAGCGGGTGGGGCTGGCGTACCGGCTGGGGCGTTCACTGGCCGACACCGTCCGGTACGGCGAGGCCGTGCGCAACGGCGACGCCGGGCAGGTGGCCCAGCGCTTCGGCGGGCGGCAGTTCGAGATCGGCCGTTGGCTGGGCGAGCTGGCCAGCGTGCTGCCCCCGTACTCGGCCGCGGTGGTCCGCCGCTCGCTGTCGGCGTGGGCGTCGGCGGTCACCAGGGCGGGCGTGGGCGACCCGACCGAGGCGGGGCTGCCCGAGCTGGCCCGCGAGCTGCGCAACCAGGGCGAGCTGTGGCAGGGCGTGCTCACCGGCGGGCTGCACCCGAGGGACCTGCTCGACGAGGAGGACTACGCCATCGTCGCCCGGAACCTGATCGTCCGGGACCGGAAGCTGGTGGTGCAGGCCGTGCGGGGGATCTTCTGGCCGGTGCTCGTACCGCTGCTCGCCGTGCTGTTCGCCGTGGTGGGGGTGAGCGCGCTCGCCGCCGCCGGTTCGCCGGTGACGCGCGCCGCCGTGGCCCTGCTCGGGCTGGGCGCCGGGCTGGCCGCGATCTGGCGCACCGTCTCCGGGCCGGCGCTCGCGGTCGCCGGGGAGGTCAACCGGCCGCTGCTGGAGAGCGAGCTGACCGCCCGGATGGCCGTACGCATCGACCGGCCGCTGGCCGCCGCGCGGGCCGCCGGCCGGGCCCGCCGGCAGCGCCGCCCCGACGAGCCGGGGCCTCGATCGAAATCCGTTGCCCCTCTCTCCCCCGCCGACCTACCGTGATCGCGCAAGGTCAACCACCGCCGCGGGAGCTGGTCATGTCGATGTCGCACGTCACCTGTGTGCCGTCGTGCCTGCCCACGCCTTCGGCGAACGGCGGTCACCGCGCCGAAGACCCCGGGGGCGGCCGGCCCGACTGACGCGTGCCCACACGACGTCGAGCCGCCCGTCCGCACCCGGACCGGGCGGCTCTTTCGCGCTCCGGCCCGCCCAGCTCGTCACCGCCACGAAGGGAGACACCGGTGGACGCCGTCCTCGTCGTCAACGCCGACCTCGGCCCGCTGCACCGGGTCACCGTCCAGCACGCGATCCGGATGCTCTGCCGGCGGGTCGCCGAGATCCACGAGGCCGAGCCGGACCGGGTGATCGGGGTGTTCCCCGTCCCCCGGGTGGTGCGCCTCGTCCGCTACGTGGTGACCCGGTGGCGGTTCAGCGCCGGACCGGCCTGGTCCCGGGCGGGCGTGCTGCGCCGCGACGGGCGCTGCTGCGCGTACTGCGGGGGGCCGGCCGGCACCATCGACCACGTCCTGCCCCGCTCGCGCGGCGGCCGGAACACCTGGCGGAACACGACCGCCGCCTGCTACGGGTGCAACCAGCGCAAGGGCGACCGGACGCCGGCCGAGGCGGGCATGCCGCTGCGGCGCGAGCCGGCGGTGCCGAGCTGGGCGTCGCTGGCGGGGCGGTGACGGGCCGGCCGGCGGGAACGGGGGGCCGCGTCGGGGGTACGCCCCGGCGCGGCGCCCGCCGGCCCCCCGGCGGTCAGTGCCGGGCGGGCGGGGTCCAGCCGAAGCGGGCCGGGCGGCGCTCGTGGAAGGCGGCGACGCCCTCGCGGGCCTCGCCGCTGGCCCGGACCTGCCCGTGCCACCAGGCGATCCGGTCGTCGTCCGCCCGCCCGTCGACGATCTCCTTGGCGGCGGCGACGCTCAGCTGAGACCGGGCGACCACGGCGGCGGTCAGCTCGTCCACCCGGGCGGCGAGCCCGTCGCCCGGCAGCACCTCGTCGACCAGGCCCACCCGCAGCGCCCGCTCGGCGTCGACCAGCTCGGCGGTGAAGAGCAGGTGCTTGGCCGCGGCCGGGCCGACCAGCCGGGCCAGCCGGCGGGTGGTCGGCGCCGGGTACACCAGGCCCAGCCGCGCCGGCGGCACGCCGAACCGCGCGTCGGCGGCGGCGATCCGCAGGTCGCAGGCGACGGCGAGCTGACAGCCGCCGCCCACGCACGCGCCCCGGACGGCGGCGACGGTCGGCTTGGCGAAGGCGGCGAGCCGCTCCTCAGCGGCCACCGCGATGCTGGCGTCGCCGGCGTCCAGCAGCTCGTCCAGGTCGCCCAGGTCCGCGCCGGCGCAGAAGGTGTCCCCCGCGCCGGTGAGCACCAGCGCCCGGACGGCCGGGTCGGCCTCCAGCCCGTCGAGCAGTTCCGGCAGCCGCCGCCACATCGCGGTGGTCATCGCGTTGCGCCGCGCCGGGTTCCGGATCACCACCGTCGCCACCGGCCCGGTCATCTCGACGAGGAGTTCCGCGTCCGCCACCGTCACCACCCCTTCGACGTCCCGCCCGGCCGCCGGGACCGGCGACGCGTGCGGCGACCATAACGGCGCCGGCCCGACGGCCACCCTGGCGGGGTGGTCACCGGGCCGGCGACGGTACGGCTACGTCAGGAGACGTTGAGGGCGGTGTCGTCCACGACGAAGGACGTCTGGAGCGACGCGTCCTCGACGCCGGTGAACCGCAGGGTCACGGTCTGCCCCTTGTACGCGGCCAGCGAGAACGACTTCTGGCTGTACCCGGCGGCCTTGTTCAGGTTCGAGTACGTGGCGAGGGTCGCCAGCACCGTCCCGGAGGAGTTGAGCACCTGCACCCGCAGCGTGTCGTACGCGGTGCCGGTGGTGGTCTCCGCCGTGTCGATGTGCAGCCAGAAGCTGAAGTTGTACGACGTGCAGCCGGCCGGCAGGCTCACCGACTGGGAGAGCGTCTCGGTGCGGCTGCTCCCGTACCCGTTCATCCACGCGTTCCACGTGCCGGTGCGGGCCGGCTGCGAGGTGCCGTGCTGGCCGATCACGCCCGAGGTCTGCGTCCAGGTGGTGACCCCGGACTCGAAGCCCGCGTTGCCGAGCTTCTGACCCGGGCTGGTGCAGCCGCCGCCGGTGCCGTTCACCGTCAGCGTGTAGGTGGCGCTGCGGGTGACCGAGCCGGCGCCGTTCACGGTGACCGTGTAGGTGCCCGGCGGCGTGGCGGCCGTGGTGGCGACGGTGAGGGTCGAGGAGCCGCCCGAGGTCACCGAGGCCGGGCTGAACGAGGCGGTCGCCCCGCTCGGCAGGCCGGCGGCCGACAGCGTCACGGTCTGCGCCGAGCCGCTGGTGGTGGCCGTGGCCACGGTGGTGGAGACCGAGCCGCCCGGGTTCACCGCGCCGGAGGTCGGCGAGAGCGAGACCGAGAAGTCGTTGCCGGTCGAGCACGGCGCGTCGTTGCCGGCCACGTTCACCGCGGTCCAGGCCGCCTGGACGGTCCGGTACTCGGTGGAGCAGCTGCCGTACAGGTCGGTCGCGGCGCGCAGGCTGTACGCCCGGGCGGTGTTGGCCGGGTTGCTGGTGTTGACGTACGAGGTGTTGGAGGTGAAGTACGTGTCCAGCGCCCGCCACCAGATCTTCTCGGCCTTGGCGCGGCCGATGCCCGTCACCGCCGGGGCGGAGCCGCAGATCGGCGAGGTGCCGTACGGGGTGGCCCCGGTGCCCTCGGCGAGGTTGAAGAAGAAGTGGTTGGCCACGCCGGACGAGTAGTGCACGTCCTTGTTCTTCGTCGAGGTGGACCAGCAGCTGTCGCCCGAGCCGTCCAGGGCCGGGTTGTACATGTAGCGCAGCGGGGTGCCGTCGCCGTTGATGTTGATCTTCTCGCCGACCTGGTAGTCACCCGGGTCGGCGGGGCTGTTGGCGTAGAACTCGACCATGTTGCCGAAGATGTCGCTGGTGGCCTCGTTGAGGCCGCCGGACTCGCCGGAGTAGGTCAGGCCGCCGGGGACCACGTTCTCGGTCACGCCGTGGCTCATCTCGTGGGCGGCCACGTCGATGGAGACCAGCGGCCGGGAGTTGCCGCTGCCGTCGCCGTACGTCATCCGGGAGCCGTCCCAGAAGGCGTTGACGTAGTTGTTGCCGTAGTGCACCCGGCTGGGCACGCCCCGGCCGTCGCCGAAGATGCCGTTGCGACCGTGCACGTTCTTGAAGTAGTCGAAGGTCCTGGCGGCGCCGTAGTGCGCGTCCACTGCGGCGGACTGCCGGTTGGAGGCGGCGCCGGTGCCCCAGGTGTTGTCGGCGTCGGTGAAGGTGGTGCACGTCGACGTGCCGTTGTTCATGTCGCACGTGGAGCCGTTGCCGCGCAGCGGGTCGATCATCTGGTACGTGCTGCCGGAGAGCGTGGTGTCCACCGTGACCGCGCCCGAGTAGACGCTGTTGCCCGTGCCGGCCACGGCCTCGATCTCGTCGTACGAGCCGACGACCTTGCCCGTGGTGGCGTCGGTGACGACGTGGAACCGCGACGGCGTCTGCCCGTCCGGGTGCCAGCCGGTGACGACGGTCTCCCAGGCGAGCCGGCCCTTGCCGGAGCTGGCGTCGACGAAGAGCTCCGGGGTGCCCACGGCGGTGAGCGTGCCGGAGAACTCGGCGCGGGCGGCCTTCTTCGCCGCCGCGGCGGGGACCTTCGCCGTGGTGGGCAGGGTCAGCGGGGCGTCCAGGCCGACCGAGGAGCCGGCGTAGCCGCCGCTCGGGGTCGTGTGGATGACGAAGTCACCGCCGTACACCCGCAGGCCCAGGTAGGTCCGCGTGTAGCGGGTGTGCGCGGCGCCGTCGGCGTCCACCTTGGTGCTGTGCACCTGGTAGGACTCGGCGCCGGTGCCCTGGACGGCGCCGGGGTTGGTCCGCAGGACGCTCGCCGCGGCGGCGGCGGGCCCGCCCGGGGCGGGGGCGGTGGGGGGTGCCGCGAGCGCCGGGGTGGCGACGACGGTCAGCAGGCCGCTGGTGAGCAGGGCCGTACCGACGGCGGCGAGGGGTCTTTTCACGTGCCCTCCTGAACGGGGGTATGCGTGACAGGTATAGTCACGCATGTAGATATAACGATGTGAGGACCCAAAAGAGAAGGGGTGATCGGAATTCCGCCCGGGACACTGACCGTTCGGTGGAACCAGCGCCGGCGGGAACCGCGCCGCCGCGCCGCGCGTCCGAGCGGCATGAGATCAGCTTCGATGGCCGGCGTCAAGATCGCGCTGGTGGCGACGGTTCTGTCCGGCTGCGCCACGACCGAGCCGCCGCACCGGGTGCCGCCGCCGAAGAGCCTCCCGGCAAGCCCGTCCGCACCGGCCACCGCGCCGCCCGCCTCCGCACCGACGGCCGCCGCGGCCCGCGTCGTGCTGACCCGGTCGGGTGGCTTCGCCGGGCGCGGCGACACCGTGACGGTGGAGCCCGACGGCCGGTGGAGCGTCGTCGACCGCGCCGGGTCGCGGCGTACCGGCCGGCTCTCCGGCGCGGACCTGGACCGGCTGCGCCGACTCGTCGCCGACCCGGCCCTCGCCGCCGAGGCCGGCCGCCCGCCGACCCCCACCGCCTGCCGGGATGCCTTCAGCTACCGGCTGACCGTCGGGACGGTGGAGACCGGCTACGTGGACTGCCCGTCCGACGGTGGCCCGCCGGCGACGGCCCGCGCGGTGGTGGAACTGCTGGTCACGGCCACCGGCTGAGCCGGGCCCTGCCGAGCGGGCGGGCTCTCAGAACCGGTGGTCCGCCGGCAGGCCGGTGCCGCGCAGCTCGGGCGGCAGGTGGGCGGTGTCGTTGACGGCGACCAGGGTGGGCGGCCCGCCCGGGCCGTAGCGGATCACCGTCAGCCCGCAGTGGTGCGCGTTGAACCCCAGCCAGCGCCGCTCCGGCGCGTCGAGCGCATGCCGGACGAACCAGGCGATCAGGAAGGTGTGCGTGACGACCAGGTCCCGCCGGTCCCCGTCCACCGGCGCGGTGGCGAAGCGCCGCACGGCCGCCGCCGTCAGCCGCGGCCCGTCGGCCCGCTCCGCCGGGGAGAAACCCGCCAGCAGCCGGGCGTACGCGGGCGGCAGGCCGGCCGGATCGGTGTCGTGCGGCAGATGGTCGCCGACCTCCTCGGCGGCGTACACCGGAATCCCGGGCAGCGACGCCGCGACCAGCTCGGCGGTCTCGGCGGCGCGCCGCAGCGGGCCGTGGTGGACGGCGTCGACGGGCACGCCGCGCAGCCGCTCGCCGAGCAGGGTCGCCTGCCGCCGGCCCCGGTCGGACAGGCCGGTCTCCGGCGGGTCGACGCCCGGCGGGGTTCCCGCCGGGCGGTCCTGCTCGCCGTGCCGGGCCAGGTAGAGCAGGCGGGTCCCCACGTCGTCCCCCTCGTACGCGATCGACAGGCGTGCCACCGGCGGCACACCTGTCGATCATGGCTCCCCGCCGCCAGGTCAGCCCCTGGGGAACATCTGGCCGATGCGGATCTTGTTGCCGAACGGGTCGCGGATGCCGAAGTCGATCCCGTACGGGCGCTCCATCGGCTCGTCGGTGATCTCGACGCCCTTGGCGACGAGGTCCTCGTGCGTCTTGTGCGCGTCGTCGGTGGTCATGAAGAGGTAACCGCCCAGCGCCCCCTTGGTGAGCAGCTCACGGACCTGCTCGGCCGTGGCCGGGTCCAGCGCCGGCGGGCCCGGCTTCTCCAGCAGGATCTCGCGCTCCGGGTCGCCGGGCAGGTTCACCGTCAGCCAGCGCATGAAGCCGAGGTCCTGGTCGGTGTTGACCTCCAGGCCGAGCTTCCCGACGTAGAAGTCGAGGGCCTCGTCCTGGTCGAGCACGTAGATCTGGGAGCGGCTGATCGCGTTCATCGTCATGCCGGGAACGCTACGGGGCGGGCCTGACCTGCTGCTTATCCAAAACTGACCTCTGCTGTCCGAAGCTGCTGGGCCGGGTCCAGGCCTTGGTGAAGCACACCGGCACGGCGGCGGTCGGCGCCTTGCGCCGGCGGTACTCCGACGGCGGCTCCCCGACGATCTGCCGGAACGTGCGGCTGAACGTGCCCAGGCTGGAGAAGCCGACCGCGTAGCAGACGTCGGTGACGTCCCGGTCGGTGTGCAGCAGCAGGTACATGGCCCGCTCCACCCGCCGCCGCTGGAGGTAGCGGTGCGGGGTCTCGCCGAAGGTCGCCCGGAAGGTGCGGATGAAGTGCGCCTCGGAGACGTACGCGATCCGGGCCAGGGCGGGAATGTCCAACGGCTGGTCGTACGCGCGGTCCATGGCGTCCCGGGCGCGCAGCATGGCCCGGTTCGACTCCTCCACAGCCCTGCTCACGCCGCCCAGCATAGGGTGCCGCCACGCCGGGCCCGTCACCTCGGCGCGGTCGCCAGGATCGCGTCGAGGCCTTGGTCGAACAGCTCGTCGTCGCTCCATCGGGCATCGTCGAGATGACCGGAGGCGGTGAGGGTCGGATAGGCGGCGGGATCCGCCGTGATGTGCCGCCGGGCCTCGCCGCGCGCGTGCGGATCCGCGGTCCGCCGCCAGGTGGCCTCGGTGAGCGCGGCGCCGACGACGTAGTTGGCGAGCAGGCGGGTCGCCACCGCCAGCCGACGGCCCGAGAAGCCGCCGCGGACCAGTGCCGACTGGAGGAACTCGGTGCGCGCGAGCACGTTGGGGCCGAGCATGGGACGCCCGATCAGGCTCGCCGCCCAGGGGTGCCGGAGGATGGCCGCCCGCCAGTCCCGGACCAGCGCTCGGACGTCGTCCCGCCAGTCGCCCACCTCGTGCGGGAGCCGTACCTCGCCGAAGATCTGGTCGACGGCCAGGTCGAGCACGTCGTCCTTCGTCTTCACGTGCCAGTAGAGCGCGGTGGAGGTGACGTCGAGCTGCTGGGCGAGGCGACGCATCGTCAGGCCGTCCATACCGTGCCCGTCGAGCAGGGTCACCGCGGCGTCGACGATGCGTTGCCGGCTCAGCGGCGGCGTACGGCGCGGACGGGCGGACTCCGCACGGAGCCACACCGAGCTGACGGCGGCCGGCTCTTCGCGCGGCGCCCGGCCGGATCGGTTGATGGTCACCCGACCACTTTAGTACGGTGATCGGGTGACTTAACGCTGGTAAGTTGCTCGACGCGCGTTAGGTCCGTCGGCCGCCACGCATGCCCGTGGTGACGCCACGGAGGAGGCCCGGACATGCCCCTGATGCGGATCCATCTCGACACCGACCCGACCACCGCCCGCCGGGTCCTGGCCCTGCACCGGGCCGGCAGACACCACCACGAGTCCCGGGACGCCGCCCGGAGCGAGGTCTGGCGCCACGGCCGCACCCCGGCCGCCGAGCCGGTCTTCGTCGGCGTCACCAACGGCAAGCCCCTCCGCCTGATCTACGACGTGGAGGTCCACTTCGACACGACGCCCTGACACCGGCCAGCCCGGCGCCGCGCGTCCGACAGTGGGCGTCCCCGTCGGGGCCGCCGCTGTCACCGACGTACTCTGCACGACGGGCGAAGCCTCGGCGCGGCTGTCGTGAACCCAGTTGCTGGGTCGCGGTCGACCGCCCGGTTCAGACAGCACCGGGCGTGGCATGCCTGATGAAATTTGGAGCCCCCGGCCGGGATCGAACCGGCGACATCTCGCTTACAAGGCGAGTGCTCTGGCCAGCTGAGCTACAGGGGCGTGTGGTGCCGACGTCAGCATAGCGACTGACGTCCGGATTTCCGCCTCGGCAGGCCCCCCGACCACGGGAAACGTCGCCGATCCAACGACGTCCACCGACATCGACGGTCGATTGATGTCCGCCCGTGCCCGAGTGACCGGAATGTCTATGCGGTCCGTCCCATCCCGTGCGCCCCGCCTTGGCAGGTGACGAAAAGCCGTTTACCGTGCAGTGACACGGACGACATCTCGATCATCGAGAGGCTGCCCGTGGGCCGGCGCGCACCCGTGCCGGCCGCTCCTTCACTCGGATCGTCCGGCACGTTCCTGCCGGTGAAAGGAAGCACCCCACCATGGCTACGGTCACCTACTCCAAGGCGTCCCGGATCTACCCGGGCACGGAGCGTCCCGCCGTCAACCAGCTCGACCTGGAGATCGGCGACGGCGAGTTCCTCGTCCTGGTCGGCCCCTCCGGTTGCGGCAAGTCCACCAGCCTGCGCATGCTCGCCGGCCTGGAGGACGTCGACCAGGGCTCGATCCACATCGACGACCGGGACGTCACCCACCTGCCGCCGAAGGCCCGCGACATCGCGATGGTCTTCCAGAACTACGCCCTCTACCCGCACATGACGGTGTACGAGAACATGGCGTTCGCGCTCAAGCTGCGCAAGACCTCGAAGGCCGAGATCGACCGGCGGGTCAAGGAGGCGGCGGCGCTGCTCCAGCTGGAGGAGTACCTGGGCCGCAAGCCGAAGGCCCTCTCCGGCGGTCAGCGCCAGCGGGTGGCCATGGGCCGGGCGATCGTCCGCGAGCCGCAGGTCTTCCTCATGGACGAGCCGCTGTCGAACCTCGACGCGAAGCTGCGTGTGCAGACCCGTACCCAGATCGCGTCGCTGCAGGCGAAGCTGGGCGTCACCACCGTCTACGTCACCCACGACCAGGTCGAGGCCATGACCATGGGCCACCGGGTGGCGGTCATGCTCGACGGCGTGCTCCAGCAGGTGGACACCCCGCGGGCGCTCTACGACACCCCGGCCAACGTCTTCGTCGCCGGCTTCATGGGCTCCCCCGCCATGAACATCAAGACCGTGCCGCTGAGCGAGCGGGGCGCCGCCTTCGCCGACCTGCAGATCCCGCTCACCCGTGAGCAGGTCGAGGCGGCCCGCGCCGACGGCGGCGACAACAAGGTGACCGTCGGCTTCCGCCCCGAGGACTGCGACCTGGTCAGCCCGACCGAGGGCGGCATGCCCGTCGTCGTCGAGCTGGTCGAGGACCTCGGCTCTGACGCCAACATCTACGGCCACGCCGCGCTCGAGGGCAGCAACGAGCGCTTCGTGGTCCGCACCGACCGGCGCACCATGCCGAACATGGGCGACACCGTGTTCGTCAAGCCGCGCGAGGGCCGCAGCCACGTCTTCAACGCGGGCACCGGCAACCGCATCTGACGTACGACGAAATGGGGGTGCCCGCCGATCGGCGGGCACCCCCATCGTCTTGTCCGGCCGTGGGCCTCTGAAGGCGAAGGGGTGGTCCGCCGTCGGCGGACCACCCCTTGCCGTGTCTGCGGATCAGCCCTCGGCGGCCCGGCGGCGCGCCACCTCGGCGAGGGTGACGGCCGCCGCGACGCTGGCGTTGAGCGACTCGACGTCGGAGACCATCGGGATGCTGACCGTCAGGTCGCAGGTCTCGCCGACCAGCCGGGACAGCCCCCGCCCCTCGGAGCCGACCACCACGACCAGCGGGCCGACGGCGGCCTCCAGGTCGTAGAGGTCGGTCTCGCCGTCGGCGTCCAGGCCCACGACCAGGAAGCCGGCGTCCTGGCAGGCCTTCAGCGACCGGGTCAGGTTGGTCACCTGGGCGACCGGCACCCGCGCCGCCGCGCCGGCGCTGGTCCGCCAGGCGGTCGCGGTGATCCCGGCCGCCCGCCGCTCCGGTACGAAGACACCCTGCGCGCCGAAGGCGGCGGCGGACCGGATCACCGCGCCGAGGTTGCGCGGGTCGGTCACCCCGTCCAGCGCCACCAGCAGCGGGGCGGCCTGCTCCAGCGCCGCCGCGACGAGGTCCTCGAAGGGCTCGTACGCGAACGCCGGCACCTGGAGCCCGATGCCCTGGTGCAGCACGCCGCCGGTCATCCGGTCCAGCTCGGCCCGGCTGATTTCCAGGATCGCGATGCCCCGGTCGGCGGCCGTCCGGACGATCTCGTTGACCCGGTCGTCGGCGTCGATGCCCTGGGCGGTGTAGAGCGCGGTCGCCGGCACCTGGGCGCGCAACGACTCCAGCACCGGGTTGCGCCCGACCAGCAGCTCCGGCGTGTCCTTCGACGGGTTGGACTTGCGGCCCGGTGCGACCCGGGGGCCGCCACGACCGGTGGGCCTGGCGCCCCGACCGCCCGTGCCGCGACCGCTGCCGGTCGGCGTGCCCCGGCCACCGCCCCTGCCCCAGGTGGTGTCCTTGCTGCCCGGCTGACCGATCTTCGGGGCGCGCCCCTCCTCGGCCGCCGCCCGGCGCTCCTTGTCCTGCTTCCAGGCGGTGCGCTGGGGCAGCTTCTCGGTGCCCGAGTATGCCTTGTGCCAGGGCCGCTCGTCGGCGGGCAGGGTCCTGCCCCGCCCGGCGAGGGCGTCCTTGTTCTTGCCACCGGAGCCCTTCGGGGCTCCCGCCTTCGGCGTCAGACGCCGGCCACGGCGCTGCGAGTTGCCGGCCATCAGTCCTGCTCTCCAATAGTCCAACGGGGGCCCTGGGGGGTGTCCTCGACCACCACGCCGGCCTGCTTGAGCTGGTCGCGTACGGCGTCTGCGGCGGCCCAGTCCTTGCGGCCGCGGGCCTGTGCGCGCTGCTCCAGGGCCAGCGCGACCAGCGAGTCCACCACGCCGCGCAGGTCGTCCGCGCGGCCGCCACCGGTCCACGCCGGGTCGAGGGGGTCGACCCCGAGGATATCCAGCATGGCGCGCGCCGAGGCCAGCGCCGTGCGGACGGTCACATCGTCGCCGCCGGTCAGCGCGGTGTTGCCGTCGCGGACCACCTCGTGCAGGACGGCGAACGCGGCGGAGGTGTTCAGGTCGTCGTCCATGGCCGCCGCGAAGGCGCCCGGCAGCTCACCGAGCTGGCCGGCGCCCACGCGCTCGACGGCCCGCTGCACGAAACCCTCGATCCGGCGGTACGCGACGGCGGCCTCGCGCAGCGCGTCCTCCGAGTAGTCGATCCGGGACCGGTAGTGCGCGGCGGCGTAGTAGTAGCGCAGCTCCACCGGGCGCACCCCGAGGGAGTCGACGTACGTCAGGTCGAGGGCGTTGCCGAGCGACTTGCCCATCTTGGCGCCGCCGATGCTGAGCAGCCCGTGGTGCACCCAGTAGCGGGCGAACGGCAGCCCGGCGGCCTGCGACTGGGCGATCTCGTTCTCGTGGTGGGGGAAGGTGAGGTCCAACCCTCCGCCGTGGATGTCGAACTCGGCGCCGAGGTAGCGCCAGCACATCGCCGAGCACTCGATGTGCCAACCCGGCCGGCCCCGCCCCCACGGCGACGGCCAGTAGGCGTCCGCCGGCTCCTCGGGCTTGGCGCCCTTCCAGAGCGCGAAGTCGCGCGGGTCGCGCTTGCCCCGGTCGGGCGCGTCCCCGGCCGACTGCATCGCGTCCGGCGACTGCCCCGACAGGGAGCCGTACGACGGCCACGAGCAGACGTCGAAGTAGACGTCGCCGGAGTCGTCGGTGGCCGGGTAGGCGTGCCCGTCGGCGATCAGCTTGGCGATCAGCTCGTGCATCTCCGGGATGTGCCCGGTGGCCCGCGGCTCGTACGTCGGGGGCAGCACGTTGAGCGCCCGGTAGGAATCGGCGAGGATCAGCTCGTTGGCGTACGCGATCGACCAGAACGGCCGGCCCTGCTCCATCGCCTTGACCAGGATCTTGTCGTCGATGTCGGTCACGTTGCGGATGAAGGTGACCTCGTAGCCGGCGGCGAGCAGCCAGCGGCGCAGCACGTCGTAGTTGACGCCGGAGCGAAGGTGACCGATGTGCGGCGGGGCCTGGAGGGTGAGACCACACAGGTAGACCCCCACCTTGCCGGCTTCCCGCGGGACGAAGTCCCGCACCGATCGGGTGGCGGTGTCATACAGGCGTAGCGTCACCGTACAAGGGTAGCCGTCCCACGCGTTCCGGGGTTGTCCGGAGCCGGGTCGTACGCTGCTGGCGTGGAGACGACGGCGCGGGGCGGGGAGACGGCGCAGACGCTGGACCGGGGGCTGCGCCTGCTGCACCTGGTCGCCGACGCGCCGGGCGGGCTGACCGTCACCGAGGCGGCGAACCGGTTGGGCGTCGGCCGGGCGGCGGTGTACCGGCTGGTCGGCGCGCTCGCCGCGCACGGCATGCTGCGCCGCGACGGCGAGGGCCGCCTGCGCCTCGGCGCCGGGGTGCTGCACCTGGCCCGGCGGGCCCAGCCGCTGCTCGCCGAGGGGGCACTGCCCGCGCTGCGCCGCCTCGCCGAGCAGGCCGGCGCGACCGCCCATCTGACGGTGGTCGAGGGCGGCGAGGGGGTCGCGCTCGCCGTGGTCGAGCCGAGCTGGACGTCGTTCCACGTCGCGTACCGGACGGGGGCACGGCACCCGCTGGAGCGCGGGGCGGCCGGGCGGGCCATCCTCGCCGGCCGGACGGGCGCCGCCGGCCCGGTGAGCACCGCCGGGGAGCTCCAGTCCGGCGCGTACGGAGTGGCCGCCCCGGTGCTCGGTGTGCCGGGCCTGGAGGCGAGCGTCGGGGTGGTGGCGCTGGCCCCGCTGGACGCCGAGGTGGTCGGCGCGCAGGTCCTCGCCGCCGCCACCGCCATCGCCACCGCCCTCTCCTGAGCCACCGCGTTCCTTTCCCGAGCCGCCGCCCTCCACGGGTCGTCGCCCCCAGGTCGGAACGGCCACTACCACATCAGGCGGCCGCCGTGCCGGTTGTCCACAGTCGGCATTCCTCGGGGCGGCCCCGGTTGTCCACAGGGCTGTCGGGCGGGGCCGGACGGCGGGCACGCTGCCCACATGCCACCTCCACCGCACCGGCCCGGCGTACTGGCCTGGCAGGTCTTCCGCGGCTCAGACGCGATCCGACAGGGGCTGGTCACCGAGCACCAGCTGCGCAGCTCGGCCTGGCTGCGCCTGCGCCACGACGTCTACGCCGACGCCCGGCTGGACCGGGACCACGCCCTGGCCTGCCGGGCCGCTGCCCTGCGGCTGCCGCCCGAGGCGGTCGTCGCCGGCCCCTCGGCGGCCTACCTGCACGGCGTCGAGCACGCCGCCTCCTTCGCCGACGACGTGCACGTCCTCGTCCCCAGGACGATGCGCCTCGGCCCGCAGCGGGGCCTGCGCGTGCACTCCACGGGCCCGGCCACGCCGCCGTCGTGCGCGTCCGCGCGATCCCGAGGGGCGGGCGACGGTTCGGGCGTGCCGGGCCGACCGCCCACCGACCGCCGGCACATCGCGGCCCGCGCGCCCAGCGAGGGCCCGAGCACCGCGCCCCGCCCGCCCGCCGAGCGCCGCAACGTCGCGGCCCGCCCGCCCGGCGAGGACCCGAGCACGGCGGCCCGCCCGGCCGCCGAGCGCCGCAACGTCGCGGCCCGCCCGCCCGCCGGTGGCCGGAGCACGGCGGCCCGTCCGTCCGCCACCGGGCGGACCGGCGCGATCCTTCCGCCCCCGGGTGGCCTGCTGGTGGCGGATCTGCGGACCGCCGGCGTGCCGGCCCGCACGGATCCGACCTCGGCAGCGTGGGAGACGGCGGTCTGGTTGGAACCGCTCCGTGCGGTCGGCATCGTCGACTCGCTGCTCCGGGAGGGGCTGACCAGCCGCGAAGCCCTCGTCGCCGTCGCCGACCGCAATGCCGAGCGGCCCGGCGGTCGCCGGGCGCGCTGGGTGTTCGAGTTGGCGGATCCGGGCGCCCGGTCGCCGGTCGAGTCCGAGTTGCGGGTGCGGCTGGTGCTGGCCGGGCTGCCGCGCCCCGCCGCCCGGCACCCGGTCCGGGTCGTCTCCGGGCTGGTCCTGCACGCGGACCTGGCGTGGCCGGCGTACCGCGTCGCCGTCGCGCAGGACGGGCGGCATGCCGAGGCCGGCAACGGGCACCTCGACCGGATCGCCGGACTGGTCGGTGCCGGCTGGCTCGTGCTGCCCGTGACCGGCAGGCGACTGCGCCAGGACTTCCCCGGTGTCCTGCGCGAGGTTCGCGCCGCGCTCGGGGCCCGGGGCTGGCGCCAGTGACCGGGAGGCTCCCGCCACCGTCCGGCGGATCGGCCGCCCGCCGCCGGACATGCGAGGGGCCCGGCCGAACGAGTCGGCCGGGCCCCTGCCGTCCGCCGTTACGGGCGGGCGTTGGGCTTGAGCGGGGTCTTTACCGCCGCGTACGCGTCGACGATGCCGTAACCGTAGAAGCCGTTGAAGTTCAGCCCTCCGGCGCAGTAGGCGTCGAACTCGGCGTCCCGGCCCTCGTTGGCGTACGACTGCAGGCGCGGCTCCGGGCAGGCGTGCTCGGCCGCCGTCCGGTAGAGGTGCTGCTCCACCAGCTTCGGTGCCATCCCGAAGCCGCCGTGACGCTCCTTCTTGCCGTGCTTGCTGACGATCAGCGCGGCGACGCCGGAGGCGTGCGGGGCCGCCATCGAGGTGCCCTGCAGGTAGGTGTAGTAGCCGCACTCACCGTTGGCCTTGCACTGCTTGAAGACCGTCTCCTCGAACCCGGCGACGATGTTGCCGTCGGCGTCGACCGAGCCCTCCTCCTGGAGCACCTTCTTCGGGTACGTCGAGAGGATCATGTTGGCGTCGGTGCGGTAGGTGTCCGTGCCGAAGCCGTCGCGGAACCAGCCGCCGGGCGCCGCCACGGCGGTCTGCTCGGTGCCGTAGTTCGAGAAGTCGGACTTCTTGCCCGACGGCCCGACCGCCGACACGCTGATCACGTTGGGGCCCTCGGTGGGCAGGTCCCAGCAGCTGTCGTTGTCGATCTCGCGCGGGTAGGGCGCGGTGTCGCCGTAGTCCGGGCTCGACACGTCGGTGCGCGGGGCACCCAGGTCCTCGTGGTTGTTGCCCAACGCGCCGACCAGGGTGACGCCCCGGTCGTGGGCGAAGTTCAGCGCCCGCTTCATGGCCTTGATGGTGGCCCGCTGCTCGGCCTGGTCCTCCGGGGAGTCGGCCGGGTTGGCGGTGCAGTTGTAGAGCCACGGGTCGACGTAGAAGGACATGTTGACCACGTCCAGGCCGACCTTGCCGGCGTGCAGCAGGCTGTTGACCACCGGCTCCAGGAAGAAGTAGCCGGCGTCCTGGCCGCCCTTCAGCTCGACCAGGGAGATGTTCGGGGCGACGCCGGAGAGGCCGAAGCCGTTGGCGGCGGCGCCGATCGTGCCGGCCACGTGGGTGCCGTGCCCGCCGTCGTCGGTGCCGACCGGGTCGAGGCAGCTCGCCACCTCGCACGGGCCGTCGATGTCCACCATGTCGGGGGCGAAGTTGCGGGACAGCGCCCAGTTGAAGTTCGGCGCGATGTCGGGGTTGCTGGCGTCGACGCCGGTGTCCAGCACGCCGACGGTGACCCGGCGGTCACCCGGCTCGACCTTGCGCGCCTGGTCCGCCCGGATCATCTCCAGGCCCCAGAGCTTCTCGTCCAGCGGGTCCATCTTCTTGCCGCGCTTGGCGCCCGCGCCCTTGGCCGCGGCGGCGGCCAGCAGGTGCTCCTGCTCGACCCGGTCCAGCTTGGGCTTGCGGCCGATGGCCTTCTGCTCGCTGGCGCCGATCAGCGCGGTCGCGGCGGTGGCCTTGGCCGCGAAGTCGGCCCGGTCGCTGGTCACCCGGAACATGCCGACGTCGTCGGAGCGGGAGACCACCGTGCCGCCGGCCGACCGGATGGCGGCGATCGCGGCGTCCGCCGAGACGCCGTCCTCGGCCACGACGGTGAAGGTACGGGCACTGCTCGGCTCGGCACTGGCCGGCACGCTCATACCTGTCACCGCAAGTGCCAGCACGGTCGCGGACGCGACAGCACCGGCGGTGAAGCGCTTGCTCACCACATCAGATCCTCTCGTTGAGGGACGTGGCAGCCATCAGACATCACCGGTGCGCATTCCGCCAGGGCAGCGTCGGCTATGGCGGGAATCTCGCTTTCATCCGCAGCGCGGGCGGCAGGCCGCACCGTTCAGGCCGTCACGGCAGGGCGGGCTCGGTGGCGCGCGGCTCCGGGCGGTCCCCGGCACGGGGAGCACGCAGCTCGTCGACACGTACCAGCGCGACGCCGGCGACGATCAGGGCGCCGCCGAGCAACTGCACCACGGTGGGCAGTTCGCCCAGCACCAGCCAGGCGATCAGCACGGCGAACATCACCTCGGTCAGCCCGACGAACGACGACAGCCGGGCGCCGAGGATCCGGGTGCCGGCGATCCCGGCGAGGTACGCGACGACGGCGGCGACCAGCGACAGGCCGACCACCGGCACCAGCCAGCTGGTGCGCTGCCCGGCGAAGGTGACCTCGCCGAGGGACACGCGCAGCGGCAGCGCGCCGACCGCGCCGAGCAGCAGCAGGACGGCGGCCCCGACGGCCATGCCGCCGCTGGCCATGGCCACCGACGGAAGCTCCTCGTCGACCCGTCCCGCGAGCACGAAGTAGCCGGCGAGGCCGACCGCCGCCCCGAGCCCCCAGAGCACGCCCACCGGGTCGAGGCGGCCGGCGCCGGTCAGGTCCAGGACGAAGAACAGGCCGGCGAGGGCCGCCACCGAGCCGGCGACGGTCAGCCGGCGGGGACGCTGCCCGTGGACCAGCCACATCCAGCCCACCACCAGGACGATGCCGAGGTACTCCAGCAGCAGCGCGACGCCGACCGGCAGGTAGCGGACCGCGTTGAAAAAGCAGACCTGGGCCGTGGCGACCCCGAGCAGCCCGAACACGCCGATCGCGGCGAGGTTGCGGCGCAGCACGTCCCATTTGCCGCGCAGGGACAGCACGGCCGGGACCGCCACGACCAGCGCGGCGATGCCGACCCGGGCGGCCACGGCCGCTTCGGCCGACCAGCCGGCGTCGATGAGGGACCGGGCGAACGTGCCGGACGTGGCGAAGGTGACGGCGGAGAGCAGGGCGAGGCCGAGACCGAGCCCGGCGGCGGGTGGTTGACGCATCGATCCACTCCCACTGTCATGAGTAAAATGCCACTATGCTCGTGACGCTATGCGGCCACCCCGACAGGAGTCAAGTTGCTATTCACCCATGACACGGAATGCTCCCTGACTGCCATGGCCGCGCTGGTCAACACCGACGGCCGCGCCGGTGAGGGCCTGCCCGACGTCGCCGCCCTGGACGCGTTCTTCGTCGCCCACGCCTACAGCGGGCGGCACGAGCACACCGAGAGCGAACTGCGGGCCGTACGCGACCTGCGACCCCGGCTGCGCCACGTCTGGTACGCCGACACCGAGGGGATCGTCGCCATCGTCAACGGGCTGCTGCGCGAGAACGCCGCGCTGCCGCAGCTCATCACGCACGACGACGAGCCGTACCACATCCACGCCGTGCCGCGCGACGCGCCGCTGGCGACCAGGATGGCCGTCGAGGCCGCGATGGCGCTGGCGGATCTCGTACGCACCGGGGAGCTGCGCCGGCTGCGGATCTGCGACCACCCGGACTGCGAGAACGTGCTCGTCGACCTGTCGAAGAACCGCTCCCGCCGGTTCTGTGACGCGGGCTGCGGCAACCGCGCCGCCGTCACCGCCTACCGCGCCCGCAAGGCCGCCGACGGGCGCTGAACCGAAGGTGGGGAACCGTCAGCGACACGGCCCGGCACCGGCTGCCCCGGCCAGTTCCAAAGGCTCGCGGCAGCGTGGCCCACTGGGCATCACGGTGGCCGCCGGCTCGCCTCGACCAGCCCCGCCGGCATCGCCTCCCGGAACGCCGCCGACGTGCCGAGCCCACCGGGCCGGACCGGCCGGCGGCACCGGCGCGGGGTCAGGGGTGGGTCATCCGGAGCAGGTCGAGCGCCTCGTCGAGCTGGGTCTCGGTCAGCTTGCCCGAGTCGACGTGCCCCCGGGAGACGACCACCTCACGGATCGAGACCTGCTTGGCCAGCGCCTCCTTGGCGATCGAGGCGGCCTCGTCGTACCCGAGGTGACGGTTGAGCGGGGTGACGATCGACGGCGAGCCCTCGGCGTACGCCAGGCAGACCTCGGCGTCCGCGACCAGGCCGACCACCAGGCGGTCGGCAAAGAGCCGGCTCGACGCGGCGAGCAGGCGGACCGACTCCAGCAGGTTGCGACCCATCACGGGGAGCATGACGTTCAGCTCGAAGTCGCCCTGGGAGCCGGCGAACCCGACGGCGGCGTCGTTGCCGATCACCTGGGCGCAGACCTGCCGCACCGCCTCGGCGACCACCGGGTTCACCTTGCCCGGCATGATCGACGAGCCGGGCTGGAGGTCGGGGATGCGCAGCTCGCGCAGGCCGGCGCGGGGGCCCGAACCCATCCAGCGGATGTCGTTGGCGATCTTGTAGAGACCGACGGCGACCGTACGCAGCTGCCCGGAGGTCTCCACCAGCGCGTCCCGGGCGCCCTGCGCCTCGAAGTGGTTGCGCGCCTCGGTCAGCGGCAGCCCGGTCGAGCCACGCAGCTTCTCGATGACCTTCGCGGCGAAGCCGAGCGGGGTGTTGATGCCGGTGCCCACCGCCGTGCCGCCCAGCGGCAGCTCGGCCAGCCGGGGCAGCGCCCCCTCCAGCCGCTCGATGCCGTAGCGGACCTGGGCGGCGTACCCGCCGAACTCCTGCCCGAGGGTCACCGGGGTGGCGTCCATCAGGTGGGTACGCCCGGCCTTCACCACGGTCTCGAACTCCGCCGCCTTGCCCTCCAGGGCCTCCGCCAGGTGGGTCAGCGCGGGCAACAGGTCCCGCGCGACCGCCTCGGTGGCGGCCAGGTGGATCGAGGACGGGAAGACGTCGTTGCTGGACTGCGACGCGTTCACGTCGTCGTTCGGGTGCACGTCCCGGCCCAGTTCCCGGCTCGCCAGCGTCGCGATGACCTCGTTGGTGTTCATGTTCGACGACGTGCCGGAACCGGTCTGGAACACGTCGATCGGGAACTGGTCGTCGTAGCCGCCGTCGGCCACGTGCGCGGCGGCGGCGGCGATCGCCGCCGCCACGTTCGCGTCGATCACGCCCAGCTCGCCGTTGACCTCGGCCGCCGCCCCCTTGATCTGGGCCAGCGCCCGGATCTGGGCCGGCTCGATGCCCCGGCCGGAGATCGGGAAGTTCTGCACCGCGCGCTGGGTCTGCGCCCGCCACAGCGCCTCGGCGGGCACCTCCACCTCGCCCATCGAGTCGCGTTCGATCCGGTAGCCCGTCGCCTCTGGAGTCGTCACGCGTACCATCCTGCCGCCTCGACGAGGGACTCGCAGATGATCGCCGACTCCAGCTCGGCCGAAAGTCTGGCGCTTGGCATCAACTGATTGATTTAAACTCGCGAAAATTCTGCCTCTTCGATGGAGGGCTCCAACTTGCACAACAACGGGGGTTCCGCCGGCGTGCCCGTCGCACGCCACCGGCGCGTTCCGCGCCGACTCCTGGCCACCGGCCTCGCCACCCTGCTCGCCGCCACCGGCGCGCTGGCCGTCACCGCACAGCCCGCCTCGGCCGGCCTCACCTTCCTCCGTCCCACCAGCGTCGCCGTCACGGACGCCGAGCGACCCACCGGCACCTTCCCCTCCACCGACGGCACCGTGCCGGTCGGCACCTGGAACGACGCCGAGGGCGGCAACCACACCTCCCGGGCGTACTTCACCTTCGACCTGACCCGGTACCACGGGCAGCGCATCATCAGCGCCCGCGCCATCACCGGCGAGAAGACGGTCAACAACTGCGACAAGCCGCGACAGCTGGAACTGTGGCGGACCGACACTCCGGCCACCCCGCCGACGTGGAAGAACGCGCCCACCGCCCGGGCGAAGATCGCCGATCTGAGCCTGCCGGACGCGCCCTGCCCCTGGAGCTACCTCTCCAGGCTGATCACCGAGACCGTCGCCACCGCGGTCAACGGGCAGCAGGACACCCTGACCCTCATGATCCGGGTCGGCGACGCGGAGGAGTCCCTCCACTACGGGCGGCGGATCACCAACCTCGGCCTCTCGCTGGAGCACAACGCCACTCCGGACGCGCCCGGCAAGCTGAGCGTCAGCGGCGTCGCCTGCACGGACGCCACGTTCGTCGGCACCACCACGCCCGAGCTCCAGGCTGAGCTGACCGACCCGGACGTCAACGAGACCGGCGGCAGCGACCAGGTGACGGCGACCTTCGCCTGGTGGCCGGTGGACCGGCCCACCGAGCGGACCGAGTTCACGTGGCCCAGCTCGATGTACGCGCCCGCCCGGTTCCGGTACGTCGTGCCGCAGGGGCAGCTGGCCGACGGCGGGCGCTACGCCTTCGCCGTCCGCGCGACCGACCAGTACGGGGACACCTCGGCCTGGTCGCCGGAGTGCCGGTTCACGGTCGACACCCGCAAGCCGGCGGAGCCGACGGTCGTCTCGACGGACTTCCCGCGCTACCCGGAACAGTCCGTCGGCGGGCCGAACGTCCCGGGCCGGTTCACCCTGGGCGCCAACGGCTCCGACGACGTCGTCCGCTACCAGTACTGGGGTTACGACGGATACGGGCAGGTCGCCGCCGACGGGCTCGGCGGCGGCGCCACCTTCACCTACACCCCGAAGCGTTCCGGTCCGCACCGGATCGAGGTGTACAGCGTGGACCGGACCGGCAACCGGTCCGCCACGGTCGACTACCAGTTCTGGGTCCGGGACACCGCGCCCCGGGTCACCGACGGCAACCCGGAGGGTCGGCTGGGCCAGCCGCGGGAGATCACCTTCTCTCCGGTGATGGCGGACGTGACCGAGTACGTGTGGTGGTTCAACGGCGAGGAGCGCACCGTCGCGGCCGACGCCGCCGGCGTCGCCACGGTGACGGTGATCCCGACCGAGATCCAGAACACGCTGCGGGTGCAGAGCCGCACCAGCGGCGGCGTGCCCTCCGGCGACGCGCAGTACGCCTTCCACGTCCGGACCTCACCCTTCGTCAGCTCCCCGAACTGGCCGGACAACGGGTGGCCCGGTACGCCGGCGGGCACCGAGGGGACCTTCGTGTTCCGGCCGGCGATGGACGACGTCGTCGAGTACGTCTACAGCTTCGACGGCGGCGACCCGCAGACCGTGGCGGCCGGCCCGGACGGCAGCGTGACGATCAACTACACCCCGCGCGACGTGTCCAATCAGACCCTCGAGGTGTTCAGCCGGACCAGTGCCGGGGTGCAGTCGGAATCCACCTACTACTCGTTCCACGCGGCCTCCGTCGCCCCCGAGGTGAATTCGGAGGTGTACCCGCGGAACCTGACCGGCGGCGGGCCCGGGGCCCCGGGCGCGTTCACGTTTACGCCGCACGCCGGCACGAGCGGCGTCACCTCGTACGTGTACCAGTTCGCGAACGAGCCGGAGCGGACGGTCGAGGCCGGCGCCGACGGCACCGCCACCATCCATTGGACTCCGCAGACCTTCAACACCGAGTACGGCGGCTGGACCCAGCTCGTGGTGCGGGCCAGGACGGCCGGCGGGATCGTCACGGACGCCCAGTACTACTCGTTCCGGGTCGACCCGAAGAGCCCGCTGGTCGCCTCGGACGTGTTCGGCCACCAGGGCGGGGTGGTGGTCGGCCAGACCGGCGAGTTCGTCTTCACCAGCCAGCTGGCCGGCAGCACCGAGTTCGTCTACTCCATCGACAGCGGCCCGGAACGCACCGTCGCGGTCGGCGCGGACGGCACGGCCCGGGTGACGTGGACGGCGGACTCGCCGTACAGCCACAACATCACCGTCCGGAGCCGGACGGCGGCCGGGGTGGTCTCCGGCGAGGTGTACTACGGCTTCTGGATCGACTGGAGCTGACCACGGGAACGTCGAGGGGGTGCCGGGCAGCACGCCCGGCGCCCCCTTCGCGTACGCGGCAGGGACCGACCGGCGCACGGGGTCGGTCGAAAGTCGGGCGCCGGCACCGGGACCAGGCACTTAAGATCGTGGAAGTATTCACACTCCATCGGAGGGTCTTCCACCTTGCACGAAGAACGGGGTTCCACCGGCGTGCCCGCCGTACGCCGTCGGCGCGCTCCGCGCCGGTTCCTCACCACCGGGCTCACCGCACTACTCACCGCCACCGGGGCGGTCGCCGTCACCGCCCAGCCCGCCGTCGCCGCACCGGCCCACTGGGTCCCGCCGACGAGCGTGAGCTACACGGACGCGCGGCAGCAGGGCGCGGCCTTCACCACCACCACCGAGGCGGACGTCCCGGTCGGCACCCTGGAGACCGCCGGGGTCAAGCACACGACCAGGGCCTACCTCACGTTCGACCTGACGCCCTACCGGGGCAAGGAGATCATCGACGCCACGCTGCGCACCGGGGAGTCGGCGGTAGTGGACTGCGACCGGCCGCGCGAGCTGGAGCTGTGGCGCACCGATTCGCCGGCGACCGCGCCGACCTGGGACGACGCGCCGACCGTACGGGAGAAGGTCGGCGACCTCGGTCCCACCGCCCCCTGCCCGGCGGCCCACCTCGAACTGCCGCTCACGCGGACCGTGCAGCAGGCGGTCGACTCCGGGCGGGACTCGCTCACCCTGATGATCCGGGTCCCCGGGGACCACGAGGAGAACAAGCACCACGGTCGGCGGCTGCGGACGCCGGGCATCTCGCTGACCGCGAACGCCGCGCCCGACGTGCCGGGCGCCCTCACCGTCGCCGGGCGGGACTGCGCCGGCGACCACGTCGTCGACACCGCCACGCCGACCCTCACCGCCGAGGTCACCGACCCGGACGCGAGCGGGTCCGGCCTCGTTGAGCAGGTGACGGCGACCTTCGCGTGGTGGCCGGTCGACCGGCCCGACGAGCGGACGGAGTGGACCTCGGGGACGTTCTCCGCGCCGCGCCGCTTCCAGTACACGGTGCCGGCCGGCGCGATGGTCGACGGCGGCAGCTACGCCTTCGCGGTCCGCGCGGCCGACCAGCACGCCACCTCCGCCTGGTCGGCGGAGTGCCGGTTCGCCGTCGACACCACCAGCCCCGCCCAGCCGACGGTCAGTTCCACGGACTACCCGGCCGACGACGGCTGGTACGGCGGTCCCGGCATCCCGGGCCGGTTCACCTTCTCCGCCGGCGGCGACACCGACACGGTGCGATTCCGCTACACCGTGTTCGGGCAGCCGGCGACCGACGTGGCGGCCGACGTCCCGGGCGGCTCGGCGACCGTCGCCCTCACCCCCGACCGGGACGGGCCGAGGACGCTCACCGTCGAGGCGGTGGACCTCGCGGGCAACCGCTCCACGCCCACGAGCTACGTGTTCCGGGTGCGCACCACCAGCCCGACCATCACCGACGCCAACCCGACGGCCGGGTACGGCCAGCCGCGCACCCTGACGTTCGCGCCCCGGATGGAGGGCGTCGTCGAGTACACGTACCGGCTCGACGACGGGCCGGAGCAGACCGTCCCGGCGGCCGCTGACGGCACGGCCACCGTCACGGTCACGCCGACGAAGCCGGGCTACAACACCGTGTACGTCCGCAGTCGCACGGCCGGTGACCTGCCGTCCGGCGAGGGCAGCTACCGGTTCCACCTGGCGACCAAGCCCACGGTCAGCTCCGTCGAGTACCCGATCAACAAGATCCAGGGGGCGGTCGCCGGCACGCCGGGGACGTTCGTCCTCCAGGCCGGCATGCCCGGGGTGACGGAGTTCGTCTACTCCTTCGACGGCCGTCCGGCGCAGACGGTCGCGGCGGGCGCAGACGGGTCGGCGTCGGTGGGGTACACCCCGACGACCGCCGGGATCCACCGGGTCACCGTCCACACGCGGACCGCCGACGGCATCGTGTCGGAGACCTTCAGCGGCACCTTCTACGCCAGCCGGGCCAGCTGACGTAGGGCAACGACGAGGGGCGCCGGGCCACCGCCCGGCGCCCCTTCGCGTACGCGTGGATCAGCGCCGACCGACCGTCAGCACCGGCTTGGTGACCTCGGCGAAGAAGTCGTTGCCCTTGTCGTCGACCACGATGAAGGCCGGGAAGTCCTCCACCTGGATCTTCCAGACCGCCTCCATGCCCAGCTCCGGGTATTCCAGGACCTCGACGTGCTTGATGCAGTCCTGGGCGAGCCGGGCGGCCGGGCCACCGATCGAGCCGAGGTAGAAGCCGCCGTGCTGCTGGCAGGAGCGGGTGACCTGGGCGGAGCGGTTGCCCTTGGCGAGCATGACCTGCGAGCCGCCCGCGGCCTGGAACTTCTCCACGTACGCGTCCATCCGGCCGGCGGTGGTCGGGCCGAACGAGCCGGACGCGTAGCCCTCCGGCGTCTTGGCCGGGCCGGCGTAGTAGACCGCGTGGTCGCGCAGGTACTGCGGCATCGGCTCACCGGCGTCCAGCCGCTCCGCGATCTTGGCGTGCGCGATGTCGCGGGCCACCACGAGCGGGCCGGTCAGCGACAGCCGGGTCTTCACCGGGTACTTCGACAGCTCCGCGCGGATCTCGTCCATCGGCCGGTTGAGGTCGACGCGGACCACCTCGGACGCGTCGAGCGTCTCGTCGGTGACGTCGGGCAGGTAGCGCGCCGGGTCGGTCTCGAGCCGCTCCAGCCACACGCCCGACGGGGTGATCTTGGCGACCGCCTGCCGGTCGGCCGAGCAGGAGACGGCGATCGCCACCGGGCAGGACGCGCCGTGCCGGGGCAGCCGGACCACCCGCACGTCGTGGCAGAAGTAGCGCCCGCCGAACTGCGCGCCGATGCCGAAGTTGCGGGTCAGCTCCAGCACCTCCGCCTCCAGCTCCAGATCGCGGAAGCCGTGCGCGCTCATCGAACCGGACGTGGGCAGCGCGTCGAGGTACTTGGCGCTGGCGTACTTGGCGGTCTTCAGGGCGTACTCGGCGGAGGTGCCGCCGATGACGACGGCGAGGTGGTACGGCGGGCAGGCGGCGGTGCCGATCAGCCGCAGCTTCTCCTCCAGGAACTGCATCATCCGCGTGGGGTTCAGCAGCGCCTTGGTCTCCTGGTAGAGGTACGACTTGTTGGCCGAGCCGCCGCCCTTGGCCATGAAGAGGAACTTGTACGCGTCGGGCTGCCCGTCCGGGTCCTCCGCGTAGAGCTCGACCTGGGCCGGCAGGTTGCTGCCGGTGTTGCGCTCCTCCCACATGGTCAGCGGGGCGAGCTGCGAGTAGCGCAGGTTGAGCCGGGTGTAGGCCTGGTAGACGCCGCGCGAGACGGCTTCGGCGTCGCTGCCGTCGGTGAGCACGTGCCGGCCGCGCTTGCCCATCACGATCGCGGTGCCGGTGTCCTGGCACATCGGCAGCACGCCGCCGGCCGCGATGTTGGCGTTGCGCAGCAGGTCGAGCGCGACGAACCGGTCGTTCGGCGAGGCCGCCGGATCGTCGATGATCGACCGCAGCTGGGCCAGGTGCGCGGGGCGCAGGTAGTGCGCGATGTCGTGCATCGCCTCGGCGGTCAGCGCGGTGAGCGCGGTCGGCTCCACGGTGAGGAACCGGCGACCCCCCGGCCCGTTGACGACGTCGACGCCCTCGTCGGTGACCAGGCGGTATTCCGTCTGGTCGGGGCCGGTCGGCAGCAAGGGAGCGTACGAGAACGCGGCGGCACTGCTCATGAGCGGAAAGCCTAGGGCAGAAGAGTCGATCAGTCCCACCCGCCGGGTGGGTCCTGGGACGACGCTCTCACCCGGGGCAGAGCTCCCGCTTCGGGCCGCAGCTGTCCTCCGGCCCGGGGACGCCCGCCGTGCCGCCGGGACCGGGTACGCCGCCGTCGCGCGGCGGGGCGGGGGCGCCCGGCACCCCGCCGAAGCGGACGTAGCCGATCTCCCGCCCCTCGCCGATGACCATGCCCCTCGGGCCGACGGCGAGGGCGTTCGCGGAGGTGCGCAGGCTCGCCAGTTCCCGCCCGGTACGCGGGTCCAGCGCCACCAGCCGGGACGGCTTCTCGTCGGCGATCACGGCCGCGTACGGGGTGAGTGCCGCGCCGGCCTTCGCCCCGGTCGGGCGGGTCCACCGGACCCGCCCGGCGCCCAGCTCCCGGCCGACCACCGCGCGCTTGTCGGCCGACCGGACCAGGGCGTACCGGTCGTCGACCGCGAGCAGCTTCTCCCCGGCGGAGGTCACCAGCAGCAGCCGCCCGTCGTAGCCGTCGAGGACCGCCTCGCGGGCGTCGGGGGCCACCCCGATCAGCACGTTGCGCGCGCCGTGCGGGTCCTCCCGCTGCACGCAGCCGGCGTTGTCGGCGGTCCGCAGGTTGATCCCGGCCCGCCGCCACGTCTCCTGGCCGGTCGCCGGGTCGCGGCCGGAGATGGCGAAGTAGCAGGTGCCGTCCTGGGAGCGGGCGGTGATCCGCAGCAGCCGGCCACCGACCACCGACAGCCGCTCGTCGCGGCCGGGCTCGACGTCCTGGAGCACCCGCCCGGTGGCGGTGTCGAGGACGTGCACCCGGCCGTCGATGGGGAAGCCGAGCAGCGGCGGCACGGGCTCCGGGCCGGCCACCTCGTCGTCGATCCGAACGGCGTCGAGCCGGCGGGTGTCGAGCAGCCCCGGGTTGTCGCCGAGCAGCCCGCTGCGCACCCCGGGCACGAAGGCCGTCCAGAGCGGGGCGGTGCCGCGCGCGTCCCAGGCGCTCACCGTGCAGTCGGTGGCCTCGACGCAGCGGGCGTCGAGCAGCATGTTGCGGTACGTCCAGACGGCCACCGCGTCGCCGTTGCGCCGCCGCGTGGCGCCGGTCGTCGGGTCCAGCACCTCGTACCCCTTGACCAGCAGCTTGCCCACGACGACGACCGGGTCCCGGTCGCCGCCGGCCACCGCGGCCCAGTCGGCCTTGCGCTCCCACAGCTGGGCGCCGGTGGCCAGGCTGCGCGCCTCCACGCGGGTGCGCTGCTCGACCACCACGGTGTCGCCGGCGATGGTCACGCTGCGCGGGGTGCCGCCGACGCGCTGCTGCCAGACCACGTCCGGCTCGGAGATCGGCTCGCTGCGGTCGACCCACTCCCACACCCCGGGGAACGGGTTCCACACTCCGGTGGCGGCGAGCGCGACGACCACGACGAGCGCGAGCAGCAGCCCGCCACGCCACCCCCCGAGGCCGCCCGCCTTCGCCACACGCACACGGTAGCGACGACCGCAGCGCCGCCGCTCTCCCGCGCCGCCGTGTCGCCGCCCTTTCTCGCGTGCCCGAGGGCGTACGGGAGGGGCTCCGGCCCGCTGCTCAGCGCTGGGCGGCGGAGCGGATCAGGGGGAGGGTGCGGTAGGGGATCTGCTCGGCCAGGGCGATGATCGTCGAGGCGCGGCGGATGCCCTCGTACGAGACGATCTGGTCGATCACCCGCTGGAGGTCGGTGTTCGAGCGGGCCACGATCCGGCAGAGCAGGTCGCTGGAACCGGTGATGGTGTGCGCCTCCAGCACCTCCGGGATCGCGGCCAGGTGCGCGGCGACCTTGTCGTGCCCGTGCCGCTGGCTGATCTCCAGGGTGACGAAGCTGGTGACCCCGAACCCGATCGCCGCCGGGGTGATCTCCGGCCCGAACCCCGAGATGACGCGCCGCTCGACGAGCTTGTCCAGCCGGGCCTGCACCGTGCCCCGGGCGACCCCGAGACGTCGGGAGCACTCCAGCACCCCGATGCGCGGCTCCTCGGCGAGCAGTTCGATCAACCGCGCGTCGAGGGCATCGAGCTGTACACCTTGACCAGCACTCATGGTGTATCACCCTACTTAATGCGCAACCTGACCAGGCGTTGGCGCGACAGTTGCCCAGTACGGCACTCCACCGCGATCCTCGCCACAGGAACCCGGCACACGACCAACGGCGGCGGCCACGGGGCCGACCGGAACTTGAGGGAGACCGCGATGACCCAGGCGATCGACCGACCCCAGGCGACCGACGACGTCGACGTCGACGTGCTCGTCGGCGCCGTGGACCACGACATCAGCCGCGACCCGTTCCCGGTCAAGGGCCTCGACCACGTGCACTTCCTGGTGGGCAACGCCAAGCAGGCCGCGCACTACTACTCCACCGCGTTCGGCATGACCTGCGTGGCGTACCGGGGCCCCGAGCAGGGCTACCGGGACCACGCCCAGTACGTGCTGACCAGCGGCTCGGCCCGGTTCGTGCTGACCGGCGCGGTCCGCCCGGACGCCGAGGGCGCCGAGCACGTCGCGAGGCACAGCGACGGTGTCTCCGACATCGCGCTGGAGGTGCCGGACGTCGACGCCGCGTACGCGCACGCCACCGCGCAGGGCGCCACCGGCCTGCTCGAACCGCACGACGTCAGCGACGAGCACGGCACCGTACGGCTGGCCGCCATCGCGGCGTACGGCGACACCCGGCACACCCTGGTCGACCGGTCCCGCTACACCGGCCCGTTCCTGCCCGGGTTCGTGGCCCGCAAGCCGATCGTGGACCGGCAGCCGATGATCGACGCCGGCCTCCAGCCGAAGCGGTTCTTCCAGGCCGTCGACCACGTGGTCGGCAACGTCGAGCTCGGCCGGATGGACGAGTGGGTCGAGTTCTACAAGCGCGTCATGGGCTTCTCGAACATGGCCGAGTTCATCGGCGACGACATCGCCACCGACTACTCGGCGCTGATGAGCAAGGTCGTCGCGAACGGCACCCGCAAGGTGAAGTTCCCGCTCAACGAGCCGGCGATCGCCCGCAAGAAGTCGCAGATCGACGAGTACCTGGAGTTCTACCAGGGCCCGGGCGCCCAGCACATCGCCGTGGCCACCAACGACATCCTGGCCAGCGTCGACGCGATGCGCGCCGCCGGCGTCGAGTTCCTCGACACCCCCGACTCGTACTACGACGACCCGGAGCTGCGCGCCCGGATCGGCCAGGTGCGGGTGCCGATCGAGGAGCTGAAGGCCCGCAAGATCCTGGTCGACCGGGACGAGGACGGCTACCTGCTCCAGATCTTCACCAAGCCGGTGCAGGACCGCCCGACGGTCTTCTTCGAGCTGATCGAGCGGCACGGCTCGCTCGGCTTCGGCAAGGGCAACTTCAGGGCGCTCTTCGAGGCCATCGAGCGGGAGCAGGAAGCGCGCGGCAACCTGTAACACTGACGAGCGTGACGCAGCCTCCGACGTACCCGACGCCGCCGGCCGGTGGGCCCCCGCCCGCCGCCGGCGGCTTCGCGCCGCCCTCCGGTCCCGCCAGTCAGGGGTACGCGGTGCCGCCGCAGCACGCCCCGCCCGGCCAGGTCCCGCCCCCGGGCTGGACGCCGCCGCCCCCGGGCTGGGCCGGGCCGCCCCGCCCGGCCCCGGCGCTCGGACCGGGCGGCCGGCCGCTCGCCAGCTTCGGCGACCGGCTGCTCGCCGCGCTGATCGACGGCGCGGTGAGCACGGCGGTGGCGATGGTCCTCTTCCTGCCGCCGTTCCTGATCCTGTTCTGGAACATGATGGACGACCTGACCCGGACCAACCCGGACGGCACTCTCGCCGAGCCCGACCCCGCGTCGTTCCTGACCGACTTCATGCTGCCGATCCTGCTGCTCGAACTGGGCCTGGTGGTGGTGATGCTCGGGCTCTACTGGCTCTACCACGTGGAGTACATGAAGCGCACCGGGCAGACGTTCGGCAAGCGGATGATGAAGCTGCGGATCGTGCCGCTCGACCCGGCCGCCACGCTCGACCGGCGGATGGCCGGCAGGCGGTACGCCGTGCAGTACCTGGCCGCCGCTTTCCTGCCCGGCCTCAGCTACCTCGACGGGCTCTGGCAGCTGTGGGACAAGCCCTGGCAGCAGTGCCTCCACGACAAGTTCGCCGGCACCGTCGTCGTTAAGGTGTCTGCGTGAGCGAGCGCAGCGAGGCCAGGCCATGAGTGTCGGACCGGGGTGGTACGTCGACCCGGCCGATCCGGAGACCCGACGCTACTGGGACGGCGAGGGCTGGATCGGCGCGCCGATCCCCGTCGACGCCACCCCGCCCGAGGGGCCGCCGCCGGCCGAGCCGCCACCCGCGCCCGCCCCGACGTCGCCTGCGGCCCCGGTCCCCGCGCCGGGCGCCCCCGCGGGCGGGCCACCCCAGCCGGGGCAGCCGCAGCCGGGCCAGCCCTATCCCTGGCAGCCGCCGCAGGGGCACGGCCAACCGCAGGGCCCGCCGCCCGGCGGCGCTCCGCCGCCCGGCTGGCCACCCGGCGGCTGGCCCGGACGACCGCCGGAGCCGCGCCCGCACGGGCTCCCGCTGGCCGGGTTCGGCGCCCGGCTGGTCGCCCGGCTGATCGATTTCACGATCGTCTTCGCGCTGAACGCCGTGGTGAACGGCTGGTTCGTCTGGCGGCTGGTCGAGGAGGTCACGCCGTACTGGCGGGAGGTGTTCCGGCGGGCGATGGCGGGCGACAGCTCCACCGACAACCTGCCGCAGCCCAGCGAGCAGGCCGGCGGCCTCCAGGTCGTCATCCTGCTGATCGCCACGGCGCTCTGGCTCGCGTACGAGGTGCCGACGACGGCCTCGGGCGGGCAGACGTTCGGCAAGCGGCTGGTCGGCGTCAAGGTGGTGCCGATGAGCGCGAACGAGCCGCTCGGCTTCGGCCGGGCGCTGCGCCGGTGGAACACCCTCGGCCTGCCCACCCTGCTCTGGTACTGCTGCGGCCTCGGCCTGCTGCTCCAGCTCGTCGACGCGCTCTCCCCGCTCTTCGACCACCCCCTGCGTCAGGCGCTGCACGACAAGCGGGCGCAGACCGTGGTGGTCCAGCTTCCCCGCGGCAACCGCACCACCACGGGCGAGCGCGCCACGCCGGACGACCGCACCACCACGCGCGAACCCACCACCACGGGCGAGCGCACCCCCGACGACCGCACCGACCCCTCGGGAGACACCCCATGACCGACCCTGGACGTCACCAGCCGGCGCTGCGGCTGACCCGCCCCGACCTGGACGCGCTGCCCAACTACGTGCCCGGCCGCAGCCCGGCCGACCTGGCCCGCGAGCTGGGCCTCCCCGAGGCGATCAAGCTGGCCAGCAACGAGGTGCCGTACGGGCCGGTGCCCGGCGTGGTGGAGGCCGTCGCCCAGGCCGTCGCCGGAGTGCACCGCTACCCGGACATGGGCGCGCTCGCGCTGCGCGAGGCGCTGTCCGAGCGGTACGGCGTGGACGTCGACCGGATCGCCACCGGCTGCGGGTCGGTGGCGCTGGCCGAGCACCTCGTCCGGGCCACCTGCCTGCCCGGCGACGAGTTCCTCTACGCGTGGCGCTCCTTCGAGGCGTACCCGATCATCGCGGCGACCAGCGGTGCGACAAGCGTGCGGGTGCCCAACGACGCCGGGCACGGGCACGACCTGGCGGCGATGGCGGCGGCGGTCACCGACCGGACCCGGCTGATCGTGGTCTGCAACCCGAACAACCCCACCGGAACGTCGGTGCGCCGGGCGGAACTGGACCGGTTCCTGGACACGGTCGGCGAGGACGTGCTGGTCGTGATCGACGAGGCGTACCGCGAGTTCGTCACCGACCCGGAGGTGCCGGACGGCCTCACCTACCTCGACCGGCCGAACGTGGCCGTGCTGCGCACGCTCTCCAAGGCCTGGGGCCTGGCCGGCCTGCGGATCGGCTTCCTGGTCGCCCACCCGACGGTGGCGGCGGCCGTGCGCAAGGTCGTGACGCCGTTCTCCAGCAACATGGCCGCGCAGGCGGGCGCGCTCGCCGCGCTGGCGCAGGAGGACGAGGTGCGGCGGCGGTGCGCCCTCGTGGTGGCCGAGCGCGACCGCGTGACGGAGGCCCTGCGCAAGCTCGTCGCCGACGTGCCGGACAGTCAGGCGAACTTCGTCTGGCTGCCGCTGGGCGACCGGGCCGTGGACTTCGGCAAGGCGTGCGAGGCGCGGGGCGTGATCGTCCGGCCGTTCCCTGGCGACGGGGTCCGGGTCACCATCGGCACCCCGGCCGAGAACGACGCCTTCCTGGCGGCGGCGGAGGCCGCGCTGGCCTGAGGCAGGTGCCGGTCCGGTCCGCCATCCCCTCGCGGACCGGACCGGCAGTCTCCGGCGACCGCCACCGGCCCGGAGCCGCGCTCTCAGGCGGCGGAACGGGTATTGGCGCCGCGGTGGACGGCGCCCACCGGGTCGGTCGGCGCGGCGTCGGCCGGCGACGCGGTGACGAGGATGAGGATCGCGCCCAACAGGGCAGCCAGGAGACGCACAAAGGGACTGTAAGTAACTTATGTCCGTTTTGTCGAGCACCCGGGCCCAGTCGGCGTTTCACGTCGCGGCGAAGACCAACGGCTCCGAGGTCAGGTAGTACCGCTGGTCGTCCGCCGTCGGGTCGACCGGCTTGCGGAGCCGCTCCACGGCCACGAACCCGCCGGCCGCGTACGCCGCGCCGGGCGCCCAGCCGATCCCGTCCGAGCCCACGTTGAGCGCGAAGAAGGACCGCTGCGCCCCCGTCGCCGGGTCCAGCGTCACGAGGTCGTTCGTCTCCGTCAGCAGGTGCACCCGGTCGGGCTGGACGGCGAGCAGCCGCGCCTGCGGCAGGTCGGGACGCCGCCACAACTCCGCGCCCGTACGCGCCGAGCGGCCGACCGCCACCCCGTCCACGACCGCCACGGCCGTCCCGCCGACGAGTTCGGCGTCCGGCCGGTCCAGGGCCGGGGCGGCGACCGGCTCACCGGCGCCGAGCAGCCAGCCCCGGCCCGCGTCGTCGCCCGGCCTCGCCGTCCGCAACCCGGTGCACCCCGTCCGGCCGGTGCCGCAGCCCACCGGCGTCGCCACCAGCTCATCGCCGGCGGCCGGCGGGCGCCAGCGCAGCCCGACCGCCCCGGTCGCGGTGTCGCGGAACTCCACCACCGCCGGCCCCGCGCAGGAGTCGACGATGATCAGGTGCCCCGACGCGGTCGTGCCGAGCGCGTCCCGGCACCCGGCGACCGTGTCGCCCGGTGGCACCGTGACGGTGACGTGGGACTGCCACAGTTCGCGGCCGTCGGCCAGATCCACGGCACTCATCCGCTCCGCCCCGGCCGCCACCACCGCCTGCCGGCCGTCGGACGCCCGGGCCACGAGAAGCCCTCGGGGATCCCAGACCGTCGCCGCGCCGGTGCGCCGGACCATCCGCTCCCCGGCCGGCGCCGGCCCGTCCGCCCGCCAGGCGACCCGGCCCGTCCGCGCGTCCAGCGCCACCAGCCGCCCGTCCGACCAGCGGGTGACCACAGTCGTTCCGCTCGCCACGACCCCGTCGAGCGCCGCCGGCCAGCGACGGTACGACCAGTACGGGGTGGTCCGGTGCCGGCCGTCGACCGGGCGGTCGGCGTAGACCTGGCGGTGGGCCGCGTAGACCCGCAGCCGGCCGTCCACGACGAGCGGGGCGACGGGGAGCCGGCCGATCACACCGGCGGAGGGGGACACGGCCGGCGGATACCCGGCGCGGGCGGGCGTGACGACCTCGGCGGGGGCGAGCACCCGGTAGACCGTCGTCGCGACGGCGACGGTGCCGAGCAGCGCCGCGACCGCCACCGCGATCCGCCGCCGGCCGTTCGGGAACCCCATGCCGCACCTCCGCCCGGCACCCTACCCAGCGGAGCCGGTCAGGGCCCTGTCAGGTCACCGGCGGACGGGCGTGCCGGCGGCGGCCCCTGCCGGGCCACGCACGCGGCGCGCCGCATTGCCCGTGCACTCGTCCCAGGCCGCCCCGCGTGCGCCTCAGGCCGCCTCGGTCGCGTTGGCGGCCGCCGCGGCGGCCAGGTCGGCGAGATCCTGCCGCAGCGCGCGCTCGACCGCCCGGGCCGCCAGCCCGCCGAGCAGCAGCGCGACCACCCGGCCGTACGGGGCGGTCGGCACCGCCTCCTGCTCGACCGTGACGGCGGTGCAGCCCCGGCGACGCCGCTCGACCGGGCGCAGCGTCCAGGTGATCCGGTAGTCCACGCCGGCGCCCCGCGAGCCGAGCACCAGCCGTCGGGGCGGCTCGGCCTCGATGACGACGAACTCCTCGACCAGCGCGGTGCCGTCGGGCTGGGAACGGGTCTCCCGCCACACGGTGCCCGGACCGAACCGGCCGGGGGTGAGCACCTCCACCGGCCCGGTGAAGCGCCGGGTGCGGGTGGTCAGGTCGGTCAGCAGCCGCCAGAGGTCGACGTCGTGCGCCTCCACGAACTCCGTGACCGCCACCGTCGACATGCCACCTCCCGTGGCCTCGACGGTACGCCGGGTGAGCGCGGATCGGGGCCCCCGGAGCGGATTTTCCACCGCCGGGAGCCCCGATCCGGAGCGGTCGACCCGTCAGCGACCGAACTGGCCGGCCCGGATCGCGCCGACGAAGGCCGCCCACCCCGGCGGGCTGACCGCCAGCGTGGGGCCCGCCTGGTCCTTGGAGTCGCGTACGCCCACCACGCCGAGGGCGTCGACCAGGTTGTCCGCCACCTCCACGCAGAGGCCCTGGTCGTTGGAGCGGCTGCTGGTACGCCAGACCGCGCCCGGGAGATCGTTCATCGTCGTCACCTTCCTGTCGTCGGTACGCCAACCGGCGGCCGGGCCGGGACCGGAAGGGGCGTCCGGTCCGGCCCGGCGCGGCATGGCACGGAATCCGCGACGATCAACGCGCAAGCGACGGTCCCCGGTCGCACCAACTGTGCGACCGGGGACCGTCGATGATCGGAAGGTGGGTCAGCGGGCGGCGAGGACCTTCCCGGTCACCTCGCCCAGGGCGATCGTGGTGCCGTCCGGGCCGGGCGCGGTGGCGGTGATCGTCACCGTGTCGCCGTCCTCCAGGAACGTGCGGGTCTCGCCCCCGGCGAACTTCACCGGCTCGGTCCCGCCCCAGGTGAGTTCCAGGAACGAGCCGACCTGTCCCCGTTCCGGCCCGGAGACGGTGCCCGAGGCGTAGAGGTCGCCCGTGCGCAGCGAGGCGCCGTTGACCGTGAGGTGGGCCAACTGCTGGGCCGGCGTCCAGTACATGGTGGCGAACGGCGGCTCGCTGACCCGCTCGCCGTTCCACTCCACCGACAGGCGCAGGTCCAGCCCGACGTGCGGCACGTCGCGCAGGTAGTCGGCGACCGGCGGGTCCTGGTCGGGGGCGGGGACGAAGGCGTCGCCCAGCGCGTCCAGCGGGGTCACCCAGGCCGCGACCGAGGTGGCGAAGGACTTGCCCAGGAACGGGCCGAGGGGCTGGTACTCCCAGGCCTGGATGTCGCGGGCCGACCAGTCGTTGACCAGCACGACGCCGAAGACGTGATCGGCGAAGTCCTCGGTCGGCACCCGGCCGCCCAGCGGGCTGGGCACGCCGACCACGAAGCCGACCTCGGCCTCGATGTCGAGGCGTACGGACGGGCCGGTGACCGGGCCCTGCGGGGTGGCCCGCTGCCCGCTCGGCCGCACCACCGGGGTGCCGGAGACGACCACCGTGCCGGCCCGGCCGTGGTAGCCGATCGGCAGGTGCTTCCAGTTGGGCAGCAGCGGCGGCTGGCCGGGGCGGAAGATCTGGCCCACGTTGGACGCGTGGTGCTCGGAGGAGTAGAAGTCGACGTAGTCGGCGACCTCGAAGGGCAGCTGCATCCGCACCTCGGCCAGCGGCACCAGCAGCGGCTCCACCGCCGCCCGGTGGGCGGCGTCGGTGAGCAGCTCGGTCACCCGCTGCCGGACGGCCGTCCACTGCGGACGACCGAGGGCCATGAAGTCGTTGAGGGTGGGCCGACCCAGCGTCCCGGCCGCCAGCACCAGGCCGGCCTCCTCCGCGCCGGCCAGGTCGAGCACGAAGTCGCCGATGCGTACGCCGACGCGCGGCGCGCCCTCCGCGCGGCGGAACACCCCGTACGGCAGGTTGGTCACCCCGTACGGCGAACCGTCGGCACCAGTCACCCACGTCATGCGTCGAAGCCCCCGTTCACCAGCCCCAGCCGGATCAGATCGGTCAGTGGTTCCAGGATGCTGCACGAGCCGAAGCCGATCCACAGCGGGCGCGGGCCGTCCAGCCCGGCCTCGGCGTACTGCACCAGCGGGCGCGGGTCGGTCGCGGTGAGCACCTCGGCGACCCGCTCCACGGTGGCGCCCCCGGCGGCCGCCAGCGTCGCCGCCAGCACGTTGACGAAGCCGTGGTGGGTGAAGCCGGTCTCCGGGTCGAGGTGCCGGACCGCCTGGTGCAACCCGGCGGTCAGCTTGAACGGCAGGCCCCGGTCCCGACAGGCGCAGATCACGGCGGCCAGCTCCGCCGGGGTCGGGAACAGCTCGGCGGCCAGCCCGCCGGTGCGGAACTTCGCGGCGATCGGCACCCCCTCGGCGCGGGCGGCGGCGAGCGCGTCCAGCGCCCCCATCAGCCCGAACGTGAGGGGCAGCTCGGCGTAGACGGCGTCGAGGGCGGCCGGGCCGGCACCGGCCCGGCGGGCCAGCGCCACCAGCTCGGTCAGGCCGGGCAGCGGGTCCTCGCCGCGCCGGGCCACCGCCGCCTCCACCTGGCGTACGCGGATGCGCGGGTCGGCCGTGCTCCGCACCTCGTCGAGCCGGTCGAGGGGCACGTCGCCGATCACACCGACCGCGATCCGCTCGTCGGCGCCGAGCAGGCCCGCCAGCTCGGGCAGCCTCGTGGCGGGGGCCAGGAGCGGGCCGACCAGGTCGGCGTACCAGGAGGTGCGGTGCCGCCGGTGCGCGGCGACGGCGTCGGGCAGCGGCGCGCTGCCGGGCGGGAAGACGGCGGCGTCGTCGACGAGGCCGTCGAGAAGCGCGGGCACCTGCGTTGACACGAGACAAGAATGTACGGGACGCTACAAGGAACGGACAACAGCGTCCGATTATCGGACGCCATTGGATCGGTGAACGGGACGAACCGGGAGGCGAGATGCCGTACTACCGCAGCGTCGGCGAGGTGCCGCGCAAGCGCCACACCCAGTTCCGCCAGCCCGACGGCAGCCTCTACGCCGAGGAGCTGATGGGCCAGGAGGGCTTCTCCTCCGACTCGTCCCTGCTCTACCACCGGCACGCGCCGACCGCGATCGTGGCGGCCGAGGAGTTCGCTCCGCCGACGTTCACCCGGGTGCCGAACCTTCCACTCAAGCCCCGGCACCTGCGCACCCACAAGCTCGACGGCGCCGGCGCCGACCCGGTGCTCGGCCGGCGGTACCTGCTCGCCAACGACGACGTGCGCATCGCGTACGTGCTGGCGGACCGGCCGTCCCCGCTGTTCCGGGACGCCACCGGCGACCACTGCCTGTACGTGGAGTCGGGCACCCTGCGGGTCGAGTCGACCTTCGGCGTGCTCGACGCGGTGCCCGGCGACTACGTCGTCATCCCCACCTCGACCATCCACCGGCTGGTGCCCACCGGCGACGCGCCGACCCGGCTGCTCGCCGTCGAGGCGGCGGGGCACATCGGCCCGCCCAAGCGCTACCTCTCGGTGCGTGGCCAGTTCCTGGAGCACTCGCCCTACTGCGAGCGCGACGTCCGGGGGCCGGACGCGCCGCTGCTGGTCGACGGCGAGGACGTGGAGGTGCTCGTCCGGCACCGGCGCGGCTGGACCCGCTACGTCTACGCCCACCACCCGTTCGACGTGGTCGGCTGGGACGGGCACATGTACCCGTGGGCGTTCTCCATCCACGACTTCGAGCCGATCACCGGCCGGATCCACCAGCCGCCGCCGGTGCACCAGACCTTCCAGGGCCCCAACTTCGTGATCTGCTCGTTCGTGCCCCGCAAGGTCGACTACCACCCGGACGCGATCCCGGTGCCGTACAACCACCACAACGTCGACTCCGACGAGATGCTCTTCTACACCGGCGGCAACTACGAGGCCCGGCGCGGCTCCGGCATCGAGCAGGGCTCGATCTCGCTGCACCCGTCCGGGTTCACCCACGGTCCGCAGCCGGGCGCGGCCGAGCGCTCCATCGGCGCCGACTTCTTCGACGAGCTGGCCGTCATGGTCGACACGTTCCGGCCGCTGGACCTCTGCGACGCCGCGACCGCCTGCGAGGACGACGGCTACGCCTGGACCTGGGCCCGCCGCCCCTAGACCGTGGTGCGGGACAGCACGGCGAGTTCGGCGGCGACCGCGGCGACGATGGCGAGGGCCAGCGGCCACGGGGTGCCGACCAGGGCGTAGAGCAGGATCAGCGCCGGGGCGGCGGCCGCCGCGTAGACGGCCAGCGCCAGCGTGCGGTCGGAGCGGAGCAGGCTCGGCAGGATGGTCCGGGACAGGCCGGGCAGCCGGGCGGCGAAGCGCCAGACCACCAGGGCCCCGCCGAGCGCCGCGAACGCCGCCGCGACCCGGGACAGCCCCGCGCTGCCCGGCGCCATGCAGGCGATCAGCACGGCGGTGATCATCGTCCAGCCCGCGCCGTAGACCACGAGCTGGCGCAGGCCCACCGAGATGGTCCGGCCGGAGTCGACCCGCCCGGGGCTCATCGCGGCGGCCTCGGCGAGGTGTTCCAGCGCCTCGCTCCAGCGCCGCTGCTCCAGCCGCAGCACCCCGATGTCGTGCCGGGCCTCGGCGAGCTGCGGGTCCAGCCGCAGCGCCTCCCGGTAGGCGCGCTCGGCCAGGTCGAACATCTGCATGTTCGCCGCCACCAGCCCGAGCACCAGGTGCGCCTGGGGATTCTCGGGCGTCAGCTCCACCCCGCGCCAGGCCGCGTTCAGCGCCGGCTGCCCGTTGCGCGAGCCGGCCAGGATCGCCGCCGCGCTGCTCTGGGCGTACGCGTCGTCGGGACCCAGCGCCAGGATCCGGTCGGCGGTGCGGGCCGCCTCGGCGTACTCCTCGAGATCGCCGAGGGTGAGCGCGCGGGCGACCAGCGCCGGAACGCTCTCCGGGGCGGCGGCGACCGCGGCGTCGGCGGCGGTGAGCGCCTCCGTCGGCCGGCCGGCCGCGAGGTGCACCCGGGACAGCATGGTCAGCGCCCCTGCGTCGGCCGGATCCAGGGCGACGGCGTAGGAGACCTCGGCGGCGGCCTCGTCGTAGCGGCCCAGCTCGGCGAGGAGCTGGGCGCGTTGGAGGTAGCCGTCGGCGGCGGAGCGGTCGGAGGTGGCGTCGCTGGACATCGCGGCGAGCCTAGGCGGCCGGAGCCTCGTACACCAGGGCCACCGCGATGCCGGTGAGCCCCTCGCCCCGCCCGGGGAAGCCGAGGCCGTCGGTGGTGGCCGCGGAGACGGTCACCGGTGCGCCGACCGCCTCGGAGAGCACCCGCTGGGCCTCCTCGCGGCGCGGGCCGATCTTGGGCCGGTTGCCGATCACCTGCACGGACACGTTGCCGATCGCGAAGCCGGCGGCCCGCACCCGGCGGGCGCTCTCGGTGAGCAGGGCGACGCCCGACGCGCCGGCCCACTCGGGCTGGCCCACGCCGAAGTTGGCGCCCAGGTCCCCGAGGCCGGCCGCCGAGAGCAGCGCGTTGCAGGCGGCGTGCGCGGCCACGTCGGCGTCCGAGTGCCCGGCCAGGCCGTCCTGGTCGGGCCAGTGCAGGCCGGCCACCCAGCACGGCCGGCCCGCCTCGAAGGCGTGCACGTCGGTGCCGATGGCCACCCGGGGAACGATCATGCGAAGAGGGTACGCGTCAGGCGCCGCCGGCGAGCAGGTGCTCGGCCAGCGCGAGGTCGAACGGGCGGGTGACCTTCAGCGCGTACTCCGAGCCGGGGACGCAGGACACCGGGACGCCCTGCTTCTCGACCAGACCGGCGTCGTCGGTGAGCGGGTCACCGGCGGCGGCGTGCGCGGCCGTCAGCACCGCCCGGCGAAAGCCCTGCGGGGTCTGCACGGCCCGCAGGGCGGAGCGGTCGACGGTGCCGAGGACGACCTCGTCGGCGCCGACCTCCTTGATCGTGTCGACGACGGGGAGCACCGGGATCACCGCGTCGTGCCCGGCGCGGACGGCCGCCGCGACGGATTCCACCAGATCGGGCGGGGTCAGCGCCCGGGCGGCGTCGTGCACGAGGACGATCTCCGGGCCGGCGGGCACCGCCGCGAGGGCGGCGGCCACCGACGCCTGCCGCTCGGCGCCGCCGGGCACCACGGTCACCGGGGCGACCGGGGCGAGCAGGTCGCGCACCGCCGCCACCTCGGCGGCCGGGGCGGCCACGACGATGGTGTGCACCGACGGCGCGGCGGCGAGCCGGCGGACCGCGTGCACCAGCAGGGGCTCCCCGCCGAGCAGGCGCAACGCCTTTGGCCGGCCGGGGCCGAGCCGTACGCCGGCACCGGCCGCAGGCACGAGGACCGCGACGTCACCGCACGGATTGAGCTGCGCGGTCACGTCGCGGTCCTCGGTGGTTTGTTCGCTACGAATCGGGTACGACGATGCTGCGGGGACTAGGCCTCGGTCAGGACCTTGTCGAGCAGCGTCTCCGCCTCGTCCTTGGTGCTCTTCTCGGCCAGCGCGACCTCGCCGACGAGAATGTCGCGGGCCTTCGCGAGCATGCGCTTCTCACCCGCGGAGAGACCCCGCTCCCGCTCCCGGCGCCACAGGTCGCGCACGACCTCGGCGACCTTCAGCGGGTTACCGGAGGCCAGCTTCTCCAGATTCGCCTTGTAACGCCGCGACCAGTTGGTCGGCTCCTCGGTGTGCGGTGCACGGAGCACGTCGAAGACCTTGCCGAGGCCCTCTTCGCCGACCACCTCGCGCACACCCACGATCTCGGCGTTCTCGGCGGGCACCCGGACCGTCAGGTCACCCTGTGCGACCCTCAGGACGAGGTATTGCTTAGGCTCGCCCTTGATCACCCGAGTCTCGATTGCCTCGATGAGTGCGGCCCCGTGGTGGGGGTAAACAACGGTCTCGCCGACACTGAAAACCATAGGTTCGAAACCCCTTTCGCTGTGTCTAGGGTAACACGCTCAGGCACCGATGTCTCACCGCTGTCCTGACCGTTGGCGCAGCTCAGGGGCCCTGTGAGAGGTATTTCTTCAGCTTGACAGGCCGCCAAACCGGTGGTTTGACCACGCTCCGTAACGCTCGGATGACGCCCCGGCACGAGTGACGCGAACGTCGAGATCAAGGGCTATGCGCTCCTCCCATGGTAGCCCGCCGGCCGGGTACGCGCCCAGGTGTAGCGGCAGCCCGCCCCGTGCGGGACGCTGGAGGTAGCGCCGCTGTCCGCTCGCCGAGACGTCCTGGGGGTCCGATGGGCAAGCCCGACGCAGACGGCCCCGGACTGCCCGACCTGCCACCGGAGTGGGGTCGGGTGGTCGTGCCGGACGACGCCTCCGCGCTGGCGGCCGAGGCCGAACAGATCCGCCGCGAGCTGGGTCACACGCCCCGTCGCCCCGTCCCGTGGCCGCCGGCCCGGTCCGCGTTCGCCCTGCCCCTGCTGGTGCTGCTGGTGGCGGTGCTGACCACCCTCGCCGGCCTCGCGGCGGTCACCTGGCCCCGGTCCGGCCGGTCCACCCCTGAGCCCACCCCCACCCCCACCCCGTACGCGCCGCCGGCCGGGTCGGCCGGTCGACCGCTGCCCGCGCTGGACCTGGTCGACGCGGGCCAGTCACCGGTGCCCCTGCGCGGACTGGTGCCGGCGATGATCATCCTGGTGGACGGCTGCCCCTGCCCGGACGACGTGGCCACCGCCGCCGCCCTGGCGCCGGCCGGCGTGACGGTGGTCACCGTCACCGGCACCCGGTCCGTACGCGCCACGCCGCCGTCCGCCGGGGTCACGGTGCGACCGCTCGCCGACCCGGCCGGCGGGCTGCGCGCGTTCCTGCACCTGCCGGCCCGCCCCGGCGCCGCCACCGCGCTGCTGGTGGACCGGTCCGGCGTCCTCGTCAAGGTGGTCCCCGAGATCCACTCGGCCGAGGACTACCGCGCCGACCTGACCCGCCTCGCCGCCTGAGCCGCACCGCCGGGCAGGAACCGCCCGGGCGACCGCGTGGAAGGCACCGCCCGGACGGGAGGGTTCCGCCACCGGTTCCTGACGTGCCGGGGCCCGTCGGCACCCCGGGCGGGCCTGGCGGCGATCAGGGCAGGGCGACCAGTTGCGCCTCGACCCGTAGTGGCTCGGCGTTGGCGCTCGACAGCGAGACCTGGAACCGCCCGCCCCTGCCGGTGACCTCCGTCGACGTGACCGAGCCGTCGCAGGCGCTGGTGATCGGGTCCGCCGCCCAGGCCCCCTCGACCACGATCAGCAGTTCGCCGGGGCCGACACAGCGGTACTGGAGCAGGTGACGCGCCCCGCCCTCGGCGGAGGCCCGCTTGACGAGACCCTCCGCCGGGCTGAGCTCGGCCCGGGCGGTCCAGACCGTGTCGGGGAAGCTGGCCAGTCTGCCGCGACGCGCGCCGCCGTCGAGCCGTTCGTCCATGAGCCGGCGGGGATCGTCAGGCCCGCCAGGCCTGACGTCGATCCCGAGCGCGTCGCCGCCGCGCGGGTCGGTCCGGAAGGTGGCGCCGCTGCCCGGGGCGGTACCGACCACAGCACCGGTCGCCGGATCGACGACCCAGACGTTGGTGATGCCCCCGGCCCCCTCCGTCACCATCACCCGGGCCCGGGCCTGCGATGGGAAGCCGGGCCGGACCCGGTCCGCCGGTGCGACGTTCGACGCGTCCGGCACGGGGTCGGTGCGGGGCGCCTCGGCCTGCCACCACCAGCCGCCGCCGACCAACGCGGCCAGCCCCGCCACGGCCAGTACGGCGCCGCGCACCCGATCGTCGGCCCCGACGGCAGTCGTGTGCTCACCCGCGCCCGGCCCGGATCCCGGCCGGCCTGCCGCATCGGCGTCCATCATCAGAGGGTAACCGCGCCGGGCGAACGGCTCACTCCTGTCGTTCGAGCAACGCGGCGTAGAGGGTCAGGCCGGGGCCGAACGCCAGCATCACCACCCGCCGCGGCGGCGACGCGGCCCGGCGCAGCCGGTCGAGGATCAGCAGCACCGTCGGCGACGAGCAGTTGCCGTGCTCGTCCAGCGTCGCCCGCGACGCCGCCAGCCCCTCCGGTGGCAGGGCCAGCTCCCGCTCGACCACGTTCAGGATGCGCGGGCCGCCCGGGTGCACCGCCCAGCCGTCCACCCCGGACAGCGCCGTGCCGTGCCGGGCCAACAGCCCCTCGACCAGGCCCCGGACGTGCGTGGAGAGCACCTGCGGCACCTTCGGCGACAGCCCCATCCGGAAACCGGTGTCGGTGACGTCCCAGGTCATGTGGTCGGCCGTCGAGGTGTCCGTGACGGAGGTGACCTCGCGCAGCGCGTACCCCCGGCCGCCGGGGACGACCACGGCGGCGACCGCGGCGTCCGAGAAGAGCGCGTGGGAGACGATCTGCTGGGTGTCGACCCGGGCGCTGGAGGGCTGGATGTGCAGGCTGGTCAGCTCCGCGCAGAGCAGCAGCGCGGGCCGGCCCCGGGCGGTGACGAAGTCACTCGCCGCGCCCAGGCCCGGCAGCGCGGCGTAGCAGCCCATGTGCCCGACGAACATGCGCTGCGTGTCCGGGGCCATGCCCAGGTCCCGGGCGAGCAGGATGTCCAGCCCCGGGGTGGCATACCCGGTGCACGAACAGACGACGAAGAGCCCGACGTCGCCGGCGGAGAGGCCGGCGGCCGTCAGCGCCCGGCCCACCGCCTCCTTGCCCAGCGGCAGCGCCTCGACCAGGTAGCGGCGCATCCGCCGCTCCGTCGGCCAGTCGGAGACGTCCTCCAGCAGCGGGTTCACGGCGGCCTGCCGGCGGGTGACCCCCGAGTGCGCGAAGATCCGCTGCGCCAGCGCCCGCGTGCTGCCGGAGAAGTGCTTCGAGAAGAAGCCCTCCCACAGGTCGTCCTGCGCGGCCGACGGCGGGTGCGCCGTCCCCAGCCCCGCGATCACCGGTACGGCCACCATGCCCACCTCTCGTCCGGCCTTGCGCACCGGGCTGTCGAACCCGCCCCTGGGCGGGCCCCCCGCACCGTGTGCCCGTGCGTCCGCCGCCTCGGCGGACCCCCCACGCTCACCAACGAGGAACCGTTCCGTCGCGGTCCGGGTCACCGCCCAGCGCGGCGACGCCGAGCCAGTCCGCGCAGACGTCCGACGTCGCCGGGTGCAGCGAGCCGCAGCGGGCGTCCCGGTAGAGCCGCTCCAGCGGATGTCCCCGCCGGGTGGCGGACGTGCCCGCCGCCTCCAGCATGGACGCCGCCACGTCGGCGGCGGTGGTGCCGGCGAGCAGCTTGGCCCGCCAGACCCAGCGGTTGGTCTCCGCGTCGCCCGGCGCCTCGTCCACCCGGCGGGCCGCCTCCGCGACCACCAGCTGGGCCGCCGCCACCGCCGCGTCGGCCCGGCCCAGGCGGGACCGGACCGCCGGCAGGCCGGCGAGGTTGCGGGCGTTCAGGTGCTCGGCCGCCGCGTCGACCGACGCCCGGGCGACCCCGACGTAGACGGCGGCGTAGCTGGCCACCAGCCAGTGCGGCATGAGCTGGGCGACCACCAGGGCCAGCCCCTCCACGCCGCCGAGCAGCCGGTCGGCCGGCACGGTCACGTCCAGGTGCAGGTCGTGCGAGGAGGTCGCGCGCATGCCGAGCGAGTCCCAGGTGGGCTCGACGGTCAGCCTGTCGCCGGCCGGCACCAGGAACTGGGAGACCACCGACTGGTCGGCGGCGCTGCGGGCGGCCACCAGGTAGCCGTCCGCGTGCCCGGCCCCGGAGCAGAACGTCTTGCTGCCCTTGAGGTGCCAACCGCCGTCGGCCGGCTCGTAGACGGTGCTGAGCTGGGAGAGCCGGGCGCCGGCGCCGCGCTCGCTCATCGCCACGGCGTACCAGGAGCCCTGGGCGGCGGCGGTGAGCAGCCGGTCCCGGGCGGCCAGCGCCTCGTCCGGGACCCCGAGCGCCTCGGCCAGTTCCTCGGTCACCGCGCCCAGCGCACCGGTGACCGAGGCGTGCATGTTGAAGACCAGGGCCGTCGCGCCGTTGCCCCGGGCCAGCTCGGTGGCGACCGCGGCGTACTCGGCGAAGGTGGCGCCCATCCCGCCGAGGGCGGTGGGGACCATCAGGCCGAAGAGCCCGGCCTCGCGCAGGTCACGGAAGTCCTCGACCGGGAACGAGCCGTCCCGGTCGTGCTCCGCCGCCCGGGCGGCCAGCCTCGGTGCCAGGCGGCGAGCCGCCGCCAACGCGTGCTGCGTCATACAGCCCCCTTCTCGGCCCTCTCCCTACCCAGGGACGGGCACCGCTATCCGCTCCGCGTACCACGCCCCTGGTAGAGCACGGCGGTGGACCAGGTCGGCACGATCCGCGGCGTGGGGCCGGCAGCCGTCGCGTGCGGACGGTCGCCCGGGACCGCGTACGGGCGGCCGGCGTCGCGCATCCGGCGGACCAGCCAGCCGAGCAGGCCGGGCAGCCCCGGCCGGATGCCCCGCAGGCGCAGGTCGACCCCGTGCCGGGCGCACTCCGCCACCAGCTCCCGGGCGTCCACGAACAACCGTGGATCGTGGATCCCCTTCGGCACCGTGGGCAGCCGCTCGGCGATCCGCACGGCCAGCAGCCGGCTCAGCGCCGTGTCGTTCAACGTGTCCAGGACCAGCAGGCCGCCGGGCCGCAGCAGCCGGCACGCCTCGGCGACCGCGCGCCGCCAGTCCGGCACGTGCTCCAGCAACTCGCCCGCGGCGACCACGTCGGCGCAGCCGTCGGCCAGCGGTACGGCGGTGACGTCGCCGTTGACGGCGGTCACCCCGTGCGCGGCGGCCTGCTCCAGGGCCGACCGGGTGAGGTCGACGCCCACGTGCCGGTAGCCCTTGCCGGCCAGGTGCGGGGCGAGCAGCCCGGCGCCGCAGCCGAGGTCGACGAGGAGGGCACCGGGGCGAGCGGCCGTCGGCACCAGGGCCGCGCGGGCCTCGGCCAGCCAGTGCAGCATCGCGAACGCGCCGTCCGGCCGCCACCACTCGCCGGCCAGGTCGTCGTACTGGCGCGGATCGTTGCGTGGCAGGGTGCGGCCTGCGTCTGGCATGGACCGAGCGTGGCACGACTGCCCGGTAACGACCAGACTTTCCTCATGTCGCCAACGGTGCTAGGGCTGGTCAGGGCGAGTCACCCGGAGCCGGCCGCCGCGGTCACCACGGTGGCCGGGCTGCTGGCGTGGGGCGTCGGGCACCGGCCGGGTGGGATTCTCGCCGTGGTGCTCACCGTGGCGGCCAGCCAGCTCGCCGTCGGCTGGGCCAACGACGCGCTCGACGCCGACCGGGACGCCACGGTGGGGCGTACCGACAAGCCGGTCGCCGCCGGCGCGGTCGGTCGGCGCGCGACGGCCGTGGCCGCGGCGGTGGCCGCGCTCGCCACCCCGGCGCTGGCGCTGGCCACCGGCCCGACCGCCGCGCTCTGCGCCACCCTCGGGCTGGTCTCCGCGCTGCTCTACGACTGGCCGCTGAAGTCGACCCCGGTCTCGGTGCTGCCCTACGCGGTCTCCTTCGGTTCGCTGCCCGCCTTCGTGGTGCTGGCGCTGCCCGGGGCGGTGCTGCCGCCGGTCTGGCTGGTCGCCGCGGCGGCCTGCCTGGGCGCGGGGGCGCACTTCGCCAACGTCCTGCCCGACCTGGCCGACGACGCCCGGACGGGGGTGCGCGGGCTGCCGCACCGGCTCGGTCCGGCCGGCAGCCGGGCCGCCGCCGCGCTGCTGCTGCTCGCGGCGACCGCCACGCTGGTCCTCGGGCCGCCCGGGCCGCCGTCGGGGGTCGGCCTCGCCGCGGTCGCGGTCGCCGTCGTGGTGCCGCCGCTGAGCTGGTACGCGGGACGCGCCGCCACCCGGGCCGGAGGCCGGCAGGTGGCCGCCTTCCGGGCCGTGATGCTGGTCGCCCTCATCGACGTCGTCCTGCTGGTCACGAGCGGCCGGCTGGTGTGAGGCGCGCCCCCTCAGGTGCCATCTCCGGGTCGGCGTGCGGGGGTCGATCAGGCCCAACTACCCTGGAGCGCGGTCTGCGCGGGCATGGCCACCACGCCCGGCGTGAGCACCGGGTGGGATCGTGACGAGGAGGACCGACGTGACGCGCTCGATCAGGGGTTCCCGGCGGGCGGCCCTGCTGCTGTCCGGGATGGCCGCGGCGACCGGGCTGCTGCTGTCCGGCTGCGGCGCCGGCCAGGTCTCCGAGACCGCCAACAAGGAGCCGTCGGTCCAGGGCGTCAACCTGTCGGCCCGCAACGGCGAGTACGCGGTCCGCGGCCTGCTGCTCGACTTCCCCGGCACCGAGGGCTACAAGACGGGCGCCGACGCCGTCCTCAACGCCGTGATCTACAACGACTCCCGAAACCCGGTCACCGTGACCGTGACCACCGACAGCGCCCGCGAGGTCGTGATCACCGGCGCCGGCGCCACCGCCAGCCCGTCGGCGTCCCCGAGCGAGTCGCCGTCGCCGAGCGCCCCGGAGAGCCCGGCGGCCCCCGAGAGCCCCGGCGCCTCCGAGAGCCCTTCGGGGTCGGCCAGCCCGAGCGCCCCGGAGAGCCCGGCGGCTCCGCAGAGCCCGGCCGCGCCGGCCGGCGAGCCGGCCCGGATCGAGATCCCGCCGCTGAGCTACGTGCAGCTCAACACCGGGTCCGACCGGGTCCTCCGGCTCATCGGCCTCAACGAGTCGCTGCGCTCCGGCCAGAATGTCTTCGTGACCTTCGACTTCGGCAACGGCGTCACGGTCACCGGCCCCGCGCCCGTCGCCGTGCCGCTCACCCCGGCCGCGCCCCCGTCGCCGATCATCGAGCGTGAGGGCGGCTACGAGGGCCAGGAGGACGGCGGCCACTGACCCCGCCCCTCAGACGACCGACGACACCGTCGGCGTGGTGACCGCCACGCCGGCGGTGTCTTCGTCGTACCGGGGGACTAACGTCCCAATGTGACCACCTCCCGATCGACCTCCCCCCGCGCCGGCGGGGCCGGCGGGCGCGGCCGTGCCGGCGCCCGGGAGCCCCGGCCGGCCTACGAGTGCGACGCCTGCGGGCACCAGCCGCCGAAGTGGGTCGGGCGCTGCCCGGAGTGCGGCGAGTGGGGCTCGGTGGTCGAGTGCACGGTCACCGGCCCGACGGTCTCCGGAAAGGTGGTCAGCTCCCGGATGCCGGCCGAGCCGGCCCGGCCGATCGCCACCATCAGCGCCGCGCCGGCACGGGCCCGCCCCACGGGGGTGAGCGAGCTCGACCGGGTCCTCGGCGGCGGCCTGGTCCCCGGCGCGGTGGTGCTGCTCGCCGGCGAGCCGGGGGTCGGCAAGTCCACCCTGCTGCTCGACGTGGCCCAGCAGTGGGCCACCGGCGCCGGCAGCCCCTCCCTGGTGGTCAGCGGCGAGGAGTCGGTCAGCCAGGTCCGGCTGCGCGCGGAGCGGATGGGCGCCCTGCACGACCAGCTCTACCTCGCGGCCGAGAGCGACCTCGCCGCGGTGCTCGGCCACCTCGACGCCGTCAAGCCGGGCCTGCTGGTGCTCGACTCGGTGCAGACCATCTCCACCAACAACGCCGAGGGGGTGTCGGGCGGGGTGACCCAGGTGCGGGCGGTCACCGCCGCCCTGGTCTCGGTGGCCAAGGAGCGCGGCATCGCCACCGTGCTGGTCGGCCACGTCACCAAGGACGGCCAGGTGGCCGGTCCCCGGGTGCTGGAGCACCTGGTCGACGTGGTGCTGCACTTCGAGGGCGACAAGCACTCGTCGCTGCGCATGGTGCGCGGCGTGAAGAACCGGTTCGGCGCCGCCGACGAGGTCGGTTGCTTCGAGATGCACGAGGGCGGCATCAGCAGCCTGGCCGACCCGTCGGGGCTCTTCCTGACCCGCTATTCGGAGCCGGTGCCCGGCACCTGCGTCACGGTGGCGATGGAGGGGCGCCGGGCCCTGGTCACCGAGGTGCAGGCGCTGATCGGCGCGACCGTGGCCGGCTCGCCCCGGCGGACGGTCTCGGGGCTCGACTCGGCCCGCCTGGCGATGGTGCTGGCCGTGCTCCAGCGCCGCACCGAACGCCTGACCCTGCACGACCGGGAGGTCTTCGCGGCCACCGTCGGCGGCATCCGGGTGGTGGAGCCGGCGGCCGACCTCGCCGTGGCCCTCGCCGTCGCCTCGGGCGGGCTCAACCTGGCCATCGCGCCGCACCTGGTGGCCATCGGCGAGGTCGGCCTGACCGGCGAGGTGCGCCGCGTCGGCGCGGTGCCGCGCCGGCTGGCCGAGGCGGCCCGGCTCGGGTTCCGGCTCGCGCTGGTGCCGACCGGCTGCGGCCCCGAGAGCACCGGCGTCACGCCCGAGCACATGCGGGTGATCGAGGTGACCGACGTGCGTTCGGCGCTCCAGGCCGTCGCCCGGGCGTCCGCCGAGTGAGCGCCGGCGGAGGTCGGCGGAACGTCCGACCCGAAACCGGACAGCCCGGACTCCGACCCACGGTCCGGGCGAGGCGGGGCATCGCGACACATCACAGTAACCACGACAGCACCCACCGCAGGGCAGTCCGTAGACTGTGCCCGTGCCGATCGACCGCGACACCACCAAGCCCGCCGGCGCGACACCCCACGCCCGCACCGGCGCCGTGGGCTCGCCCGCCCGCCCGATCAGCGTGAGCGTGACCGGCGGCGCCGGGGGCGCCGGCGACCCGCTGCGGGCGAACCTGGCCCTGATGGCCCCGGGCACCGCGCTGCGCGACGGCCTCGAGCGCATCCTGCGCGGCCGGACGGGCGCATTGATCGTCCTCGGCTACGACAAGGTGGTCGAGGGTCTCTGCACCGGCGGGTTCCCGCTCGACGTCGAGTTCTCCGCCACCCGGGTGCGGGAGCTGTGCAAGATGGACGGCGCGGTCGTGCTCTCCAGCGACGGCACCCGCATCGTGCGGGCCGCCGTGCACCTGATGCCCGACCCCACCATCCCGACCGAGGAGTCCGGCACCCGACACCGCACGGCGGAGCGGGTCGCCCGCCAGACGGGCTACCCGGTGATCTCGGTCAGCCAGTCGATGCGGATCATCAGCCTCTACGTCAACGGCCAGCGGCACGTGCTGGACGACTCGGCGGCGATCCTGTCCCGCGCCAACCAGGCGCTCGCCACGCTCGAGCGCTACAAGTTGCGGCTCGACGAGGTCTCCGGCACCCTCTCCGCGCTGGAGATCGAGGACCTGGTCACCGTACGGGACGCGGTCGCGGTGGTGCAGCGGCTGGAGATGGTCCGCCGGATCGCCGACGAGATCGCCGGCTACGTGGTGGAACTGGGCACCGACGGTCGCCTGCTGGCCCTCCAGCTCGACGAGCTGATGGCCGGCGTCGACGCCGACCGCACCCTGGTGATCCGGGACTACCTGCCGGCCGGCCGGAAGTCCCGCACCCTCGACGAGGCCCTGGTGGAGCTGGACCTGCTCGGCGCGACCGAGCTGATCGACCTGGTCGCGGTCGCCAAGGCGATCGGCTACCCGGCCGCGTCCGACGCGCTCGACGCGGCCGTCAGCCCGCGCGGGTTCCGGCTGCTGGCCAAGGTGCCCCGGCTGCCGGTGGCCGTGGTCGACCGCCTCGTCGTGCACTTCGGCAGCCTCCAGCGGCTGCTGGGCGCCACGGTCGAGGATCTCCAGGCCGTCGAGGGGGTCGGCGACGCCCGCGCCCGGGGCGTCCGCGAGGGGCTGTCCCGCCTCGCCGAGGCGTCGATCCTCGAACGCTACGTCTGACCCGGACCGGTACGCCGGCCGCCGACCCGGTCCCCCACGCCCCACAGCACCGGCTCCAGGGCCGCGCCGCTACCGCCGGCCTGGTCCCGCCAGAGCCACGGCTCCCGGCCGCGCCGGCCTGGGTCCGCCAGGGTGATGGTTCCAGGGCCGCGCCCGCCGTCGTCGTCCGGCGGGCGCGCGCTCCGGCCTGGCCGGTCGACCGCGCGGCGGCCCGGCCCACTGTTGCTCAGCCGGTGACGGTGAGCTTGACCGGCTCGCTGAGCTTGGTGCCGACCCGGGCGTAGACCTGGTAGGTCCCGACCGGCGGGTTGGGGCCCGCCGCCACCCCGTTGGCGCACTTGGTGGTGTCGCGGCCGTTCCAGCCCACCTGGTAGGAGCGTTCGAAGCCCGGGGTGAAGGACTGCACGTCGGCGCCCTGGGCGGTGCCGCACGTGTCGGACGACCAGATCTTCTCGGCCCCCGACTTGATGAACAGCTCCTGCACGGAGGCGCCGACGTCGCGGCTGCACGTCCGCTCGGACCGATTCTTGATCTTGAGTTGCAGGTCCACGACGGCCCCGCGCACCACAGAGGCGGGCTGGGCCACCGGGGTCACCGTGATCTCGGCGTCCGTGCAGGTGCCGTCTCCGGCGGCCGGCACCACGGGCGCCACCGGCGGCGAATCGGTGGTGACCGAGCCACCCGGCGGGTCACCGGCGGAACCACCCGACGGTTCGCCGGCGTCAGGGCCACCGGCCGCGCCCGGCGAGGGCCCCCCGGTCTGCGGGGCGAGCACCGAGCCGGTGGGCTCCGGCGAGGCACCGGACGACGTCGCGCCCGCAGTGGGCTGCGCGTCACCGCCCTTGTTCGCGTTCCGGTCCGACCCGGTGCACGAATAGAGCAGGACAATCAGGAAGAGAAGCCCCGCTCCGAGTACGACGGCGCGACGCCGCCAGTAAACGGCGGGTGGCAGGGGGCCGACCGTCAGACGCATGATTCCCCCACCGTAGCGGCGCGGGGCACGCCAGCCCCGCACGACGCGCCGAGTCGTCCGTGGCTCACCGCACCGACCCTCCACATGCGACGTCTCCGCCTGCCGACCGTGGCCCGCCGACGACGCTGGGTCGCCGCGCCGCCGCCACTCAGAGGTACACCTTGCGCTGGTAGATGGCATGGGCGCCCGCGACCCTGTCCAGGAAGAGCAGGCCGGCGCAGTGGTCGATCTCGTGCTGGAGCGCCCGCGCCTCGAACCCGTCCGTCACGAGCCGTACGGGCCGGCCGGTGCCGGGCAGGACGCCCTCCACCACCAGCCGGCTCGCCCGCTTGACGTCCCCGGTCAGGTCGGGCACCGACATGCACCCCTCGCGTGCCACCTTCCACCGGCTCGCCTCGACGACCCGGGCGTTGCACAGCACGAAGGTGCCGTGCACGGTGAGCGCCTTCGGGTGGCCGGTCACGTCCACCGCGAAGACCTGCGCGCCCACCCCGACCTGCGGGGCGGCCAGCCCCACGCAGCCCGGCGACACCCGCATGGTGGCGATCAGGTCGGCGGCCAGCCGTACCGTCTCCGCCGCCGTCGGATCCACCTCGCCGCCGGCCCGGCTGAGCACCTGCTCCGGCGCGGACACCACCGGTCGCACCTCCCCCGGCACGGCCAGGGACTCCGGGGTCCAGTCGCCGAGGCCGACGTACGCCTCGGTCTCCGGTCCGCCGGTCACAGCAGGTCCGGATCGGCCGGCCGGAGGCTCACCCCGACGCCCAACTCCTCGGCCGTCGCCGCCAGCCGCCCGGCCAGCCCGTCGGCCGTTCCGGGCGGCAGCTCCACCTCGGCGACCACCACGTAGAGCGAGCCGGTCAGGCGGGTGCTCAGGTCGGTGACGTTGCCGCCGGCGTCGGCGAGCACCCGGGTCATGGCCGCCACGATGCCCATCCGGTCCGCGCCGTGCACCGCCATCACGTACGGCTCGCCGGCAGGGGCCGTCTCGCCGTCGGGGGTGACCGCGCGTACGGTGGCCAGCAGCTGGCCGTCGGCGGAGAGCGGCGCCAGCGCGGCCTCGACGTCGGCGGCGGCCGGGCCCACGCAGATCAGGGTCATCGCGAAGTGCCCCCGCAGCCGGGTCATGGTGCTGTCGGTGAGGTTCGCGCCGAGCCGGGCGAGCAGCTCGGCGACGTCGGCCACGATGCCCGGCCGGTCCCGGCCGATGACGGTGATCGCGAGCTCGTTCATCCGGGCATTCTGCCCGATCCGCGCGCCGCCGCCGCAGCGCCCCGCCCGGACCGCCCAGCCAGCGGGACGGTGGTGGCACCCGTCGCCCGCGCCGCCCCCGCGGCGGGCCGCGTGGCATCATCGGCGACGCCATGTCTGAGCCCACTTTCGCCACCCTGGTCAGCCGGTGGTACGAGCAGAACGCCCGCGACCTGCCCTGGCGCGGACCCGACGTGAGCCCGTGGGCCATCCTGGTCAGCGAGGTCATGCTCCAGCAGACGCCGGTCGTACGCGTGCTCCCCGCCTGGGAGGCCTGGCTGGCGCGTTGGCCCGAGCCGGCCGCGCTGGCGGCGGACAGCCCCGCCGAGGCGATCCGGATGTGGGGGCGGCTCGGCTATCCCCGTCGGGCGGTGCGGCTGTGGGAGTGCGCCGTGGCGATCGTCGAGCGCCACGGGGGCCGGGTCCCGGACCGGCTGGACCAGTTGCTGGCCCTGCCGGGCGTCGGCACGTACACGGCCCGGGCGGTGGCCGCGTTCGCGTACGGTCAGCGGCACCCGGTGGTCGACACCAACGTGCGGCGGGTGGTCTGCCGGGCGATCGCCGGCGAACCGGACGCCGGCCCGGCGACCCGCCCGGCCGACCTGGTCGCCACCGAGGAACTGCTCCCCGCCGAACCGGCCGCCGCCGCCCTGGCCAGCGCGGCCTTCATGGAACTGGGCGCGGTGGTCTGCGTCGCCCGCTCGCCCCGCTGCGGCGTCTGCCCCGTCGAATCGGTCTGCGCCTGGCGCGCGTCCGGCCGCGAGGCCCCCGCGGGTCCGACCCGCCGCCCCCAGCGGTACGCCGGCACCGACCGCCAGGTGCGCGGGCTGCTGCTCGGCGTACTACGGGAGGCGCCCGGGCCGGTGCCGCACCAGCGGCTCGACCAGGTGTGGGCCGACGACGTCCAGCGGTCCCGGGCCCTCGCCGGACTGGTGCGGGACGGTCTCGTGGAACCAGTCGGCGAATCCTCGTTCCGCCTCGTCGGCGACGGGCCACCGGTCCCGGTGGTCTGACCGGATTGGGCCAGCCCCGGGCATGACGAAAGGGCCGGCCCCCTGTGCGGGGTCCGGCCCTTTGCCGTCTTCGTGTGGGTGTTGTCGTCGGTCAGGCGGTGTAGCCGCGGGTGGCGATCCAGTCGGCCAGGTTGTCCACGCTCATCCGGTAGGAGGCCTGGTCCGGGTTGGCCGAGTCGGCGATCGTCACGGTGTTGCCGTTGTCGCGGTAGCCGACGACGCTGATGTAGTGCCCGCCCTCGAAGGAGTGGGTGACTCCGTCGGTGTCGGTGGCGGTGCCGGCGATGTTGGCGACCACGGCGTGGCCTTCGTCGATGGCGGTGACGATGTCGGC